>DASWJN010000364.1:0-10493 GCA_036397135.1 Candidatus Methylomirabilota bacterium | reverse complement strand
CCACGGCCGGCCGCCCCACGCCGAGCAGATGAACTCCACGAAGATGAACGGCGTGCGGTCGGCGTGGTAGCCGCCGATGCTGACGCCGGTGTTGCCGCCCTCGGAGGCCGCGATGACCCGGTCGGGCAGCATCTGCGCGAGCGCGCCGAACACGGTGTCGATCATGCGGAAGCCGGTCAGCCCGCGGGCCGCGCAGGCGGCGGGCGGGACCGCGTTGGCAATCGTCCCCGCCGGGGCGATGACCTCGATGGGGCGGTAGAAGCCGGCGTTGCAGAGGATCTCGTGGGGCAGGACCGACTTGATGCAGGTGTAGGTGGCCGCGCGGGTGAACGACAGCGTGTTGTTGATGGCCCCCTTCACCTGCGGCGAGGTGCCGGTCCAGTCCGCCGTCATCCGGTCGCCCTGCTTGCGCAGGGTGACCGTGAGGGGGATGGGCGTGCCGAAGTCGATCCCGTCGTCGTCGATCCAGTCGGTGAAGCTCCACTCCCCGTCGGGCAGCTCGGCCAGGGCCGCGCGCGTCAGCCGCTCGGTGTAGTCGAGCGTCTCCTCCATGTACGCGGACACCTGGGCGAGGCCGTGCTTGGCGATCAGCCGGAGGAACGCCTCCTCGGCGATGTGGCAGGCCGCCAGCTGCGCGCGCATGTCGCCGAAGACCCGCACCGGCAGCCGCACGTTCTTCTCCAGCAGCCGGAAGAGCGTCTCGTTCGGCTCGCCGGCCTCGTACATCCGGACCGGCGGGATGCGGAGCCCCTCCTGGAAGATCTCCGTCGAGTCCGACGCGTTGGAGCCCGCCACCCGGCCGCCCATGTCGGTCTGGTGGCAGATGGTGGCGGCGAACGCCACCCGCCGGCCCTCGTGGAAGATGGGCTTGAGGATGAAGACGTCGGGCAGGTGCATGCCGCCCTCGAACGGATCGTTCAGCGCGAACACGTCGCCCGGCCGCATCCGGTCGCCGTAACGCCGGATGGTGGCGGCCAGCGCGTCGGGGAACGACGACAGGTGAGCCGGCAGCGTCAGCCCCTGCGCCACCGTGCGCCCCTCGGCGTCGCAGAACGCCGTCGAGTAATCCATGTTGTCCTTGAGCACGCCGGAGTACGCGGTGCGCAGGATGGTCAGGGCCATCTCGTCGGCGATGGACAGCAGCGTGTTCTTGAACAGCTCGAAGCCGATGGGATCGGAGAGTCGGCTGCCCATCGCTCAGACCTCCATCACGATGTTGCCCCACGCGTCGAGCGCCGCGCGAACGTCCGGCGGCACCACGCACGTCGCGTCGTACTCCTCGATCACCGCGGGGCCCTCCCGCGAGGTCGCGAGATCGGCGCGGGAGAGGATGGGCGACACGACCCAGCCCCATTCCGGGCCGAAGTAGACGCGCCGCGCGCTCGGCGCCGCCGGGGGGGCCGGGGCGGCCCTGTCACCGCCCCCCGGTCCGGCGAGCGCGCCGCCGTCGATCGGCACACGCTCGGGCACGCGGGGTCGATCGGTCAAGCCCCGGCCGACGACGCGCAGGCTCACGATCTCGACCGGCTCGTCGGCGCCGGCCCGGTGGCCGTAAGTCCGCTCGTGCTCGCGGCCGAAGGCCTCCTCCATTCCCCCGCCGCTCGCCGTCACCGGCACCGTCAGCTCGAAGGATTGACCGAGGTAGCGGCAGTCGGCCGACCGCTCGATGCGGACGGCGGCGCCGGCGAATCCCTCGGCGGCGAGCTGGGCGCGGGCCTCGCTCTCCAGGCGCGCGAACGCCTCGGCCAGCTCGGCGGGGTCCAGGCCCCTCGTCCTCCGCCGCCACGTCCGCACGTAGTGGTGCTCGACCTCGGAGTAGAGCAGGCCGAAGGCGGAGAAGAGGCCCGGCGCCGGCGGGATCACCACCCGCGTCATCTCCAGCGCCCGGGCCATCCCCGCCGCGAAGAGGGGGCCGTTGCCCCCGAAGGCGAAGAGGGCGTACTCGCGCGGGTCGCGCCCCCGCTCGCTGGAGACGGCCCGGATGGCGCGCATCATGTTCGACGCCGCGATGAGGTGCGCGCCGTAGGCCGCCTCGGCCAGCGGCAGGCCCAGCGGCGCGGCGACCCGCTCCTGGAAGACCTCGTGGGCCCGGGCGGCGTTGAGCTTGACGGCGCCGCCGGCCAGCGCGCTGGGGCTCAGGTAGCCGAGGACGACGTTGGCGTCGGTGACAGTGGGCTCGGTGCCCCCGAGGTCGTAGCAGAGCGGCCCCGGCGAGGCGCCGGCGCTGCGCGGTCCCACCTGCAGCGCGCCGCCGGCGTCGCGCCAGACGATCGAGCCGCCGCCGGCGCCCACCTCGGCCAGGTCGATGGCGGGCACGCGCAGCAGGTAGCCGGCGCCCGTCAGCAGCCGCGAGCCGTGCATGATGCCGCCGCCCACCTGGTACTCGGTGGCCCGGCTGACCGCGCCGTCCTCGACGAGGGAGGCCTTGGCGGTGGTGCCGCCCATGTCGAACGTGATCAGCTTGTCGAGGCCGATCCGCCGCGCCAGCGCCTGGGCGCCGACGACGCCGGCCGCCGGGCCGGACTCGATGATGTGCATCGGCCGCGCGGCCGCCGCCTCGTCGGTCATCAGGCCGCCGTTGGACTGCATGATCAGCAGCGGCCCCCGCACGCCGATCGCGTCGAGGCCGGTGCGGAGCGTGGCCAGGTAGCGGCGGACGATCGGCAGCACGTACGTGTTGATCACCGTGGTCGACGTGCGCTCGTACTCCTTGATCTCCGGCAGCACGTCGCTGCTGATGCACAGCGGCAGCCCGGGCGCCCGGCGCTGCGCGAGCGTCCTGATGCGCTCCTCGTGGGCGGGATTGGCCCAGGCGTTGAGCAGGCACACCGCGAGCGCCTCGATGCCCCGCGCGAGCAGGACGTCCAGCGCCCGCTCGACGTCGTCGTCGTCGAGCGGGTGCTGCACGGCGCCCCGGGCGTCGATCCGCTCGTTCACCTCCACGCGCAGGCGCCGCTCGACCAGGGCGGGCGGCTTCTCCCAGGTGAGGTCGTACAGCCGCGGCATGCGCAGCCGCCGGATCTCCAGGACGTCGCGGAAGCCGCGGGTCGTGATCAGCCCCGTGCGGGCGCCGCGCAGCTCCAGCAGCGCGTTGGAGGCGACCGTGGTGCCGTGCAGCACCTCGACCACGTCGCGGCCCGCCAGCCCGGTCTCCTCGAACACCTCGCGGAGCCCGTCGACGATGGCCCGGGCGTAGTCCTCGACGCTGGACGAGACCTTCTTGACGTGCCGGCGCCCGTCGCCGTCGAGGAAGACGATGTCGGTGAAGGTCCCGCCGATGTCGACGGCGACGCGGAAGCGCGGCGGTCCCGCCGTGGAAGTCGTCGCCATCGCAGGATCTCCTCTCTCCGGGGCCTCGCGCTCCGGGGCCGGCGCGGGCGCCCGCGGGCCGCCCCATTATAGGAGCGCCCCCGCTCGTCTGTTCCGCCGAGTCTCGCCCGGTGCCGGCAGGGTCTCGGTCGCCCGTCCATGGTGGCGGACGTGCACCGGCGATCGGTGCCGTGGCGCGGCTTGCGGAGCGCGCCCGGAGTGCTTACAGTGTAGGCACATGACGACGAAGACGCGCATCGTCAAGATCGGCAATTCGCGTGGGATCCGCGTTCCCAAGGTCCTCCTCGAGCAGGCGCAGCTGCCCGACGAGGTTGAATTGCACGCCGAGCCTGGACGGCTGGTCGTGCAAGCGACGCGGCGACCGCGCGCTGGGTGGGCGAAGGCGGCACGCGCCATGCGCGACCGCGCGCACGACGCCATCCTCGATGATCCGACCGCCACCCGATTCGATCGGGAGGAATGGGAGTGGAAGTAGCGCGGACCCTCCGGGGCCGCGGGGAGGTCCACCTCGTTCGGCTGGATCCCCCACTCGGCACCGAGATCCAGAAGACCCGCCCCTGTCTCGTCGTGACCCCGGACGAGCTGAACCAGTATCTTCGCACTGTGATCGTCGCGCCGATGACGACGGGAGGCCGCGCATACCCATGGCGAGTGCCGTGTCGCTTCCAGCGCCGATCCGGCTTCGTGGCTCTGGACCAGCTCCGGACGGTCGACGCCGAGCGCCTTCTCCGCCGCCTCGGGCGGCTCACCCCGCACACCGTCACGACGGTGCTTCGACGGCTGCAAGAGATGTTCGCCGAGTGACGCCCGGGCGCGCAGACCGCTTCGTGCTGGTCGCCGTGCTGCTGTTCGCGGCCCCGCTTCTTGTCGAGGCGCAGCCGCGGGACCTCCGGACGGCCCCGCCCGAGGCGGACGCCGCGGCGTGAAGTACCAGTTCCGCTACAGCGACGGGCGCGGGACGGTCTCGACATCGACGACCGAGTACCTGACCGTCTCCACACCTCCGTGCAGCTCCGTCTGACCCAGCGGGTGGTCGACGATCTTCTGGTGATCGAGAAGACGGTGTCGACCGGCACGGGCCCGCGCGGCCGGACGCGCAACACCGTCACCTCCAGCCCCCCGATGGTCGGCGACCCGGCGTCACGCGTCTGCGGCGGGCGTACCTGGACGATCCCGTCGGTGACGATGTCCACGACCGCGTCGCCGGGCGCCGCGTCGCAGGTGAGGACGGACCCGGGCACCGGACGGGTGATCGCGGTCCGCAGAGCGGTGACCGTGCCCGCGGGCACGGTCGAGACCGTCCACTACGAGAAGACCTTCAGCGGGCCGCACGGGCGCGTCGTCCTGGAGTTCTGGCGGTCCGTCACCGACGGCGTGAGCGTGAAGTACACCTATCGCGCGGCGGGCGTCGTGGCCACCCAGGTGCTGACCGCCATACGGTGAGCGGCGTTTGACACCGCCCGGCCTTTGCCAGAGGATGGCCGCAGCCCCCATGGAGCGTGACGCGGACGTCGTCGTCGTCGGCGCCGGCATCGTCGGCTGCGCCACCGCGTACTTTCTGGCCCGCCGCGGCGTGCGCGTCGTCGTCGTCGAGCGTGGGCCGGTTCACGGCGAGCAGTCGCGCAAGAACTGGGGGTTCGTCCGCCAGCAGGGGCGCGATCCGCTCGAGATCCCGCTGGTGATGGAGGCCAACCGCCTCTGGCAGGGCCTCGAGCGCGAGCTGGGCGCCGACGTCGAGTGGGTACAGGGCGGCAACCTCGCCCTCGCGGCCGACGCCGCGCGGATGGCGCGCTTCGAGGACTGGCTGCCGGTCGCGCGCGAGTTCGGGCTCGACACCCGCCTGCTCGGCGCCCGGGACCTCGACGCTGTCGTCCCCGGCCTGGCTGGCGGCTGGGTCGGCGGCCTCTACACCCCCGGCGACGGCCACGCCGATCCCGAGAAGGCCACCGACGCCTTCGCGCGGGCGGCCGTCGCCCAGGGGGCGAGCCTCTACCTCGGGTGCGCGGTGCAGGGCGTGACGACCCGCGGTAACGCCGTCGGCGGCGTCGTCACCGAAAGCGGCGAGATCCGCACCCCGGCGGTGGTGTGCGCGGCTGGCGCCTGGTCCGCCCGGCTGGCGCGCACGCTCGGCCTGGACCTGCCGCAGCGCTGGGTGCGCGGCACCGTCGCCCGCACGACCGCGGCGCCGACCGTGACGTCGTGCGCGGTCTGGGGGCCCGGCGTGGCCTTCCGCCAGCGCCGCGACGGCAGCTTCACCATCGCGGCCGGCGGCGCTCTCGATCACGACGTCACGCTCGACTCGCTGCGCCAGATCCGGTTCTTCCTGCCGAACTACTGGAAGAACCGGGCGCTGTTCCGCTTCCACGTGGGCCGTCCCTTGCTGGCGAGCCTGGCGGCTGCGCTGCCGGGCTCGGCCGCGCGCCGGCGGCCGCTCGTGTGGGACCGCGGCCGCGAGCCCCGGCCGAACCCCGCCAAGGTGCGTCGCAGCCTGGCCGAGCTGCAGCGCGTACTGCCCTCGCTGCCGCCGCTCGCCATCGCGCGCGTGTGGGCGGGCTACATCGACGCCGCGCCCGATCTGGTGCCAGTCCTCGGCGAGGTCCCCGGGCTCCGGGGCCTCGTGCTCGCCACCGGGTTCAGCGGTCACGGCTTCGCGATGGGGCCCATCGCCGGCCGTCTCGTCTCCGAGCTGCTCGTGGACGGCAAGCCCTCGCTCGACATCGCCGGGTTCCGCTTCTCGCGCTTCGCCGAGGGCGCCATCGGCCGGCCCCGCAACGTCCTGTGAGCCCTCGGCCCCCCGCCCGCCGGCCGGGCTACGCAATCGCGCTCGACGTCGGCGGGACGTTCACCGACGTCGCGCTCGTGGACGAGGCGAGCGGCCGGCTGTGGGTCACCAAGACGCCGACGACGCCCGGGGACCCCTCGGCCGGATTCATCGCCGGCGTGGACAAGGCGCTGCGGCTGGCCGGCGCCGAGGCGGCGTCGCTCCGCCACGTCCTGCACGGGACGACGACGGCCACCAACGCCATTCTCGAGTCCAAGGGTGCGGCCACCGGCCTGCTCACCACCGCCGGCTTCCGCTACGTGCTGGAGATCGGCCGCCACGACATCCCCCGCCGCGCCAACATGTTCGCCTGGGTCAAGCCAGCCCGGCCGGTTCCGCCCGAGCTGATCTTCGAGATCGGCGGCCGCGTCACGGTGGACGGCGAGGAGCTGGAGCCCCTCGACGAGGCCGCCGTGCGCGACGCGGCCCGCCGCCTGCGCGAGGCCGGGGTGGACTCGGTCGCGATCTGCTTCCTGCACGGCTACGCCAACGCCGCTCACGAGCGGCGCGCCCGCGCCCTGCTCCTCGGGGCGCATCCCGGCTGCGCGGTATCGCTGTCCAGCGAGGTGCTGCCGGTCTTCCGCGAGTTCGAGCGCTCGATGGGCACGGTGCTGAACGCCTACGTGCAGCCCCTGGTCGGCCGGTACGTCGCCCGGCTGGCCGAGCGGCTGCGCGCGCGCGGCATCGGCGCCCCGCTGTCGATCATGAAGTCCAACGGCGGCGTCATCGGCGCCGACGTCGTGCGCACGCAGGCGATCCACACCGCGCTGTCGGGGCCGGCGGCCGGGGTGATCGGCGCGCGCCGGATCGGCGAGGCGGCCGGGTTCGACGACCTGATCTCCATCGACGTCGGCGGCACCAGCGCCGACGTGTGTCTCGTCCGCGCCGGCGAGGCGGAGGTGACCGTCGAGGGCCGCGTCGGCAGCTGGCCGCTCCATGTGCCGATGATCGACATCCACACGATCGGCGCCGGCGGTGGCTCGATCGCCCGCGTCACCGACGACGGCACGCTGACGGTAGGCCCCGACAGCGCGGGGGCCCAGCCGGGTCCCGTGTGCTACGGGGCCGGCGGCGAGGAGCCCACCGTCACCGACGCCCACCTCGTGCTGGGACGCATCCCGTCGCACCTGCTGGGGGGCGAGATCCCGCTCGACGCGGAACGCGCGCGCCGCGCCCTCGAGGAGCGGGTGGCGCGTCCGCTGGGACTGCCCCTGGCGGCGGCCGCCCAGGGCATCCTCGACATCGTGAACAACAACATGGTCGGCGCCCTCCGCCTCGTGTCGGTCGAGCGGGGCTACGACCCCCGCGACTTCGTGCTGGTGCCCTTTGGCGGCGCCGGCCCCCTGCACGGCGCCGAGCTGGCCGCGCTGCTCGCCATGCAGACGATCGTCGTCCCGCGCCACCCCGGCGTGCTGTCGACGTTCGGCCTGCTCGGCACCGAGGTGCGCAACGACTACGCCCGCACGAGCCTCCAGAAGCCTCCCGACTACGACCTCGGCGCCCTCACCGCGGTGTACGCCGAGCTCGAGGGCCAGGCGCAGGCCTGGCTCGCCGCCGAGGGCGTGACTTCCGCCGGGCGCCGGGTCACCCGCCTGGCCGACCTCCGCTATCGTCACCAGGGCTTCGAGCTGACGGTGCCGTGGCCGGAGCGCGATCTGGCGGTGGACCCGCTCATCGCGCGCTTCCACGAACGCCACCGCCAGCTCTACACGTACGCGCTGGCCGACGCGCCGGTCGAGATCGTCACGCTGCGGGTGGCCGCCGCCGGCCGCGTCCGGCGCTTCACGCTGCCCTCCCTCGGCCGCCGTGGCGCCGCCCGGGCCCGCCCTCCCCGGCGGCGCGTCTACTTTCCGGGCGCGGGCTGGACAGCCTGCCCGTGCCTCGACCGCGAGGGGCTGGGCGTGGGCGCGGTGGTGACAGGCCCCGCGATCATCGAGCAGCTCGACGCCACCACCGTGGTGCCGCCCGGGCGGCGGGCCACGGTGGACCGCGTCGGCAATCTCGTGATCCGGGCGGGCCGGCGGACGCGATGAGTCGCCCGGCCCGCCCCCGTCACGCCCCCGCCCCCGACCCGGTGACGCGCGAGATCATCCGCGGGGCCCTCCGCGCGGCGCAGGCGCAGATGGAGGCGGTCATCGAACGCACCGCGATGTCGCCCTTCATCCGGGAGAAGAACGACTACTTCGCCGGCATCCTCGACGCGCGCGGGCGCGTGGTGTGCGCCACGATGGTGCCACTCTTCGGCAATCTCACGCAGATCATCTTCGACCAGTATCCGCCGGGGACGATGCGGCCGGGCGACCTCTACTGGTACAACGACTGCCACGGCTCGCGCGGCGGCGTCTCCCACTCGCCCGACATGGTCTTCGCAGCACCGGTGTTCCACCGCAGCCGGCTGGTCGCCTTCTCGCAGACCTGGGGCCACTTCTGGGACATCGGCGGGATGCGGGCAGGCAGCATCTCGCCCGACGCCACCGAGATCTTCCACGAGGGCATCATCGTCCCCGCCGTCCGCATCTACCGCGAGGGCGTGCTCAACGACGAGGCGTTCCGCATCTTCCTGCGCAACTCGCGCTTCCCCGAGATCCTCCGGGGCGACATCCGCGCCGTGCTGGCCGGCTGCCGCCTCGGCGAGCGCCGGGTGCTGGAGCTGTTCGATCGCTTCGGCGCCGAGGCCGTGCTGGCGGCGTGGGAACTCTTCGAGCAGCAGTGCCGGGACACCATCCGCAAGACGCTGGAGTCGCGGATCCCCGACGGCACCTACGAGAGCGACGACGCGGTGGACGGCGACGGGATGAGCGGCCGGTCCTTCCACGTGCGGATGCGCCTCACCAAGGAGGGCGGCCGCATCACCTTCGACACGCGGGCGAGCGACGACCAGGCCCGGGGGCCCATCAACTTCATCATGCACCCGAGCGTGCCCAAGCTGATCGTGGGCATCTATCTGCTCTCCGGGCACCCGACCGTCCTGCTCAACGACGGCGCCCAGGACGCCATCGACGAGGTGCTCGTGCGCCCCGGCAGCATCCTGCAGCCCCACTGGCCGGCCGCGCTCGGCAACCGCGCTCACACGCTGGCTCGGGTCCAGTCCAATGTCCTGGCTCTCCTGGCGCTCGCCACCGGCGGCGACGTCGCCGCGCCGAACTCCGTCTACAACATCTACTTCCTGCGCGGCTTCGACCAGCTTCGCAACGAGTTCTTCCTGTGCAGCGACGGGGTGGCGGTGGGCTACGGGGCGCGGCCCTTCGCGGACGGCCTCGACGCGATCTACTACGTGGCTCAGAAGAACTACCCGGCCGAGTTCATGGAGATGGTGTTCCCGCTGCGCCTGCGGCGCTACGCGCTCCACCAGGACTCGGGCGGGCCCGGGCGGTTCCGCGGCGGCGCCGGCGTGATCCGCGAGATCGAGCTGACCGCCGACGAGGCGGTCGTCGCCCTCCGCCAGGACAACATCCTGTTCCCGCCCGCCGGCGTCAACGGCGGCCACGCCGGCCGCCCCGGCTCCTGCGTCGTGAACGCGGGTCGGCCCGACGAGCGCCGTCTGGCGCCGATGTCCGACGGCAATGTCCTGCGAAAGGGCGACGTGCTCCGCCTGGCCACGAGCGGGGGCGGCGGCTGGGGCCACCCCTTCGACCGGCCGCTCGAGCGCGTGCGGCGCGACGTCGTGGGCGGCGTCGTGTCGGTGGAGGCGGCCCGGACCGACTATGGCGTCGTCATCGACGCCGGCGGAACGATCGACACGGCGGCGACGACGGCGCTGCGGGCCGCCCCGCGCGGCCCCGTGCGGATGTTCCACCGCAACGGCTACTTCGGCCCGCTGGTGGAGCCGGCAGGGTAAGCGCGCGAACGGCGGCGACGCTTGCCGACCCCGCCGGCGGGGCTGTACACTCCGGTCGCGTCACCAGGCCCACCATTCGAGTCGGGAGGTGCGCGATAGCCGCTGGGCGGGCTTCCGGACACGCCGCCAGCCTGATCGAATGAAGCGGCGTCGACTGCTCGTCGGCCTGTGCACCGCCGCCTTCGTCCCCTCGACCGCCCGGACGCAGACGGCGGTAACCGTGCACCGGATCGGTGTTCTCGGGCCCCGCCCCACCCCCCTGATCGATGCGCTCATGTCCAGTCTGAGCGAGCGTGGGTGGCATGTCGGCCAGAACCTTCTCGTCGAGACGCGTTACACGCAGGGCGACCCCCAGCGCGCGGAGGCGCTCGCCCGCGAGTTGGTCGCGCAGCGCGTGCACCTGATCGTCACCAACGTCACCGCCACTGCGATCGCGGCGCACCGGGCGACGAAGACCATTCCCATCGTGATGCTGACGAGCGGCTTCCCGGTGGAGGGCGGCCT
>DASWJN010000363.1:0-38655 GCA_036397135.1 Candidatus Methylomirabilota bacterium | reverse complement strand
GCTTGACGTCGAGCAGATCGCGCACGGGCCGCCGGCGTCGGCGCCGCCGGCCAGCCCGAAGATCCGGCGCAGCGCGGGGTTCACGCTGGTCACCACGCCCTCGCGGTCGAGGGTCATCACGCCGGTGGCCATGCACGAGAGGATGCTCTCGTTGTAGTTCTTCATGGTCACCACCGACTCGAAGAGACGGGCGTTGTCGAGCGCGATGAAGGCCTGGGCCGACAGCGCGGCCAGGAGATCCTCGTCGTCCCGGGTGAAGGGCCCGCCGGCCTTGTTCAGCACCTGGGCCACGCCCACCACGGCGCCCTGGCCGTCCCGGATCGGGGCGCACAGGATGGTGCGGGTGCGGTAGCCGCTCCGGCGGTCGACCTCCTGGTTGAAGCGGGGGTCGGCGTACGCATCGGGGATGTTGATCGTCTCGCCGGTGGCGGCCACCGCGCCGGCGATGCCACGGCCGATCGGCACCCGGATCTCGACCATGTCGCGGCCCTGGGCGACCTTGGACCAGATCTCCCGGGTCTTGTGGTCGACCAGGAACAGGCTGGAGCGGTCGGCCTGCAGCACGGCGGAGGTGCGCTCCATGATCTTGAGCAGCAGGGCGTCGATCGCCAGCTCCGAGGAGAACGACTTCATGACGTCCAGCAGCAGCTCGGAGGTCCTCCGTCGCTCCTCGATCACCTGCATCTGCTGGGCGTTGCGCAGCGCGATCGCCGGTCAGTGGCGCCTCGTCGCTCGCCGACCCGGCGATCGACCAAGACCTTCACGCCCTCGAGGCCGGCGAGCTGGCGGGCGAAGCGGGCGAGCAGCTCGGGGGCATCGCGCGAGACCACCAGCAGGACGTGGACCATCGACCTCCCTCGGATGAGCGGACTAGTGACATGGGGGCCCCGACATGGCCCCCCATACCCCCCCAACGCTCGTCGCGCCCCGGCGAAGCCGGGGCACGCCTCGTGATCCGGACACGCTCCGAGACGGATGCGCGCCGCCGGGGGGAGAGCGATCGCCTACATCAGGAGGCCGCCGTTGATGGACAGCTCGGCGCCGGTGATGTAGTCGCCGTCGGAGGACACGATGTAGACGACGGCCCGCGCGACCTCCCCGGCGGTGCCGAAGCGCCGCAGCGGGATCTGGGCCAGCAACCGGTCCTTCACCTTGTCGGGAATGGCCGCCACCATCTCGGTCTCGATGAAGCCGGGGGCGACGGCGTTGACGGTCACGCCCTTGCCGGCCAGCTCCTTGGCCAGTGACTTCGTGAACGCCGCCACGCCGGCCTTGGACGCGGCGTAATTGGCCTGGCCGAAGTTGCCGATCTGACCGATGACGGACGTCATGTTGACGACGCGGCCGTAGCCTTGCTGGAGCATCTGGTCGACGAAGACCTTCGTGCAGTTGAAGACACCGTCGAGGTTGGTGCCGAGGACCTTGCGCCAGGAGGCGTGATCCATCTTGGTGAATGTCTTGTCGGAGTTGATGCCCGCGTTGTTGACGAGAATGTCCAGGTGCCCGAAATCGCGCACGACATCCTGCGCCATCCGGAAGGTGTCCGGATAGTCGCTGACGTCGGCCTGGGCCAGCACGGCCCGGCGTCCCATCTTCGTGATGTGGTCGGCGACGTCCCGGGCGGCCGTCTCGCTGGACACGTAGTTGATCGCCACGTCGGCGCCCTCCTCGGCGAGGGCGAGGGCGACGGCCCGTCCGATCCCCCGTGAGCCGCCCGTGACGAGAGCCGTACGACCCTTGAGCTTCATGACAACGTCCTCCTGCTGGGCGCGCTGGTAGGAGATTGTCAGTCTAGCACGGCCGCTTCTTGTGAGCGTTGACGCGGGGTGTTAGACTCGGCCCGAACGATGGCGTACGTCATCAAGCGCTACTCCAACCGCAAGCTCTACGACACGCAGGAGAGCCGGTACGTCACCCTCGAGGAGATCGAGGAAATGATCCGCGCCGGCCGCGAGATCTCCGTGGTGGACGCCGCCTCCGGCGAGGACCTCACCTCGGTCACGCTCACCCAGATCATTCTGGAGAACGAGCGCACCCGGCGCGCGACCCTGCCGGCCGCGTTCCTCCATCAGCTCATCAAGCACGGCGAGAGCTGGCAGGACTTCGTGCAGAAGTCGATGCGGGCCAGCCTGGAGGGCATGGTCTCGAGTCAGCGCGACATGGAGCGGATCTTCCGCGACTGGTCGTTGCGGGCGGGCTGGGGCCCGATGGGGGCGACCCCGGCCGCCGAGCCCCGGCGCGACGGCGGTGACGAGGCCGAAAAGCTGCGGGAAGAAGTGGCGGCCCTGCGCGACCAGCTCCGCTCCCTCGAGGAGCGGCTCCAGAAGCGCAAGGCCGCCGAGTCCAAGTAAGGGGGCCATCCCGGGGCCCCCGGTGCATCACGCGTAGACGTCCTTCAGCTTCGTGGCGGCCTCCGAGAACGACTCCTGGATGCCCTTGCCGGTCTGCTCGGCGGTCGTCTGCAGCCGCTCGGCCGTGCGGGTCATCGCCTGGGCGTTGCCCTCCAGCATGCGGAACCACTTCTGCGTGTTCTCCACCCCGTCGGTCAGCGCGCGCTGGTACCACGCCAGCGGGTCGCGCGGCGCCTCCTGCCAGGTCGACTGCCAGCGCAGCGCGGTGGCCTGCGCATCGCGCAGCGCCTCGAGGCCGCTCTGCTGCAGCTCCGAGTAGAGCCGGATGCCTTCCTTGGCCGTGGCGGCCGACAGCTCGGCCAGTTCGCGCAGCACCCGCTGGTTGGCGTCCGCCCACACCGTCAGCGTCTCGACGGCCTTGCCCGAGCCTTGAGTGAACATCTCCTGCGCCTTCTTCGCGTCGTGCATGACTGCTCCCTCCATCGTGTCGTCCGTGTCGTCCGGTCGCGTCCTCCGGGATCCTCGTCTCGCCATCGCGCTCACTCCTCTGCACGCTCCCGACGATAACGCGCCGCGTTATGCCGGTCAATAAATATTTCGCGTTGCGTCATCGTACAGGTGGTAGTGTCTCGAAACCCCCTGAGATTGCAGACTTCCGGTCGTCGCCCGGATGCCCACGCGGGTCCGGTGGGAGGGACGTGCATGGCGGAGGACACGCTCGCCAAGTTGTTCTGGAGCCGTGTGGAACGCAGCGGCGACAAGCCCGCGCAGCAGTTCAAGCAGGATGGGGCCTGGCAGACCCGTAACTGGCGCGAGGTCGGCGACGTCGTGCGGGAACTGGCGCTCGGCCTCATCGCGCTGGGCCGAGGCAAAGGCGACACCGTGGCGCTCCTGTCGGCGAGCCGCGCGGAATGGGTGCAGGCTGACTTCGCCATCTTCAGCGCCGGCTGTATCACGGTGCCCGTCTACCCGAGCTACCCGCCCGACCTCGTGGCCTACGTCATCCGCGACTCCGGCGCCCGGACCGTGTTCGTCGAGGACGCGGCGCAGCTGGCCAAGGTGCTGGAGGCACGCGACAAGGTGCCGCAGCTCGAGCACATCGTCGTCATGGGCGGGTACGAGGCGCCGCAGCCTCCGAAGTCGGTCATGACGTGGGAGACGCTACGGCGGACGGGCCGTGAGAAGGCCGAGGCGCACAAGGCGACGCTGGCCGAGCGGGTGACGACGACCATGCCCGAGGACATCGCCTCGATCGTCTACACCTCCGGCACCACCGGGCCGCCGAAGGGCGTGGTGCAGACGCACGGCAACCACGTGGCCGCCCTGGCGGCCTCCAAGATGGCCACGCCGGTCGAGGAAGGCTGGGTCCACCTGCTCTTCCTTCCGCTGGCTCACTCGTTTGCCAGGCTGGAGTCCTTCCTCGGCGTGGCTCACGGGCTCACGACGGCCTTCGCCGAGAACCTCGACAAGCTGCGCGACAACCTGCCGGAGACCCGACCGCACTTCATCTGCAGCGTGCCCCGCGTCTTCGAGAAGGTGTACGCCGGCGTGCTGGCCAACGCCCAGGCCGGTTCGCCCCTCAAGCGCCGGATCTTCGACTGGGCGGTGACGGTGGGACGCGACGTGAGCCGCCACCAGCAGCGCGGACAGCCGGTGCCGGCCGGCCTGGAGCTCAAGCGCAAGGTGGCGCACGCCCTCGTGTTCTCCAAGCTCCACGCCCGGCTGGGTGGCCGGCTGCAATGGGCGGTGTCGGGGGGAGCGCCCCTGTCCCGCGACATCGCCGAGTTCTTCCACGCCGCCGGCATCCTGCTGCTCGAGGGCTACGGACTCACCGAGACGTGCCCGGCGCTGACGTTCAATCGGCCCGACCGCTACAAGTTCGGCTCGGTCGGCCAGGCGCTGCCGGGCATCGAGCTGAAGATCGCGCCGGACGGCGAGATCCTGGCCCGCGGCCCCAACATCGCCACCCGCGGCTACTACAAGCAGCCGGAGGCCACGCGCGAGGTGTTCGAGCCGGACGGCTGGTTCCACACCGGCGACATCGGGCGGCTCGACGAGGACGGGTTCCTGTTCATCACCGACCGCAAGAAGGATCTCATCGTGACCGCCGGCGGCATGAACGTCGCCCCCCAGAACATCGAGAACCTGCTCAAGGCCGACCCCTTCATCAGCCAGGTGATGGTGCACGGCGACCGTCGCCCGTACCCCGTCGCGCTGATCACGCTCAACCCCGACGAGCTGGGGAAGTTCGCCCGCGAGCAGGGCGTGCTCACGACCGATCCCGTCGCGCTGGTGCGGCATCCCAAGGTCGTGGAGCGCGTCGCTCGTACCGTCGAGGAGAAGAACAGCAATCTGCAGTCGTACGCCAAGATCAAGAAGTTCACGATCCTGGCCGCCGACTTCACGCTCGAAGGGGGCGAGCTGACGCCGACCCTCAAGGTGAAGCGCAAGGTGGTATCCGACAAGTACAAGAAGGAGCTGGAGGCCCTGTACGGCTAGGACGCTGGCGGGCAAGGTCGCCGTCGTCACCGGCGCCAGCCGTGGACTCGGACGGGCGATGGCGGTGGCGCTGGCCGAGGCGGGCGCCGACGTGGCCCTGGCGGCCCGCGCCAAGCGAGAACTGGAGGAGACCGCCCACCAGGCCGAGCGGCACGGCGTCCGCACGCTGGCGATCCCCACCGACGTGGCGTCGTACGCCGCGGTCGAATCGCTCATGGCGCAGACGGTGAGCGCGCTCGGGCGGCTCGACATCGTCGTCAACAACGCGGGGGTCGCCAGGGTGGCTCCGCTCGCCGAGGCGTCGCTGGACGACTGGCGGGCGACCCTGGACGTCAATCTCTCGGGCGTGTTCCACGGCTGCCGGGCGGCCGCGCCCTTCCTCATCCGCCAGCGGGCGGGCAAGATCATCAACCTCGCCTCGGTGCTGGCGGCGGCCGGACTGCCGGGTTACACCATGTACGCGGCGACCAAGGGAGGCGTCATCTCGCTGACCCGGGCGCTCGCCGTCGAGTGGGCCCGCCACGACATCCAGGTCAATGCCATCGCGCCGGGCTGGTTCGTCACCGACATGAACGAGGCGGCCTTCGCCGACCCCAGGATCCACGAGCGCCTGACCCGCGACATCCCCGCCCGGCGTACCGGTCGCCCGGAGGAAATCGGTCCGCTGGCTGTCTACCTCGCGTCGTCCGGCTCTGATTTCATGACCGGCCAGACCCTCTTTCTCGACGGCGGGCACACCGCCGCCTAGGCGTTCCTCGATGGTTGAGGTAGATTCTCGGCGATGAAAGTCGCGGTCCTCCACGGTCCACGGGACCTGCGCGTCGAGACGGCGCCCGCCCCCGAGCCCCGGCCGGGCGAGGTCCTGGTCAGGGTCGGGATGGCCGGCCTCTGCGGCACCGATTACCGGATCTGGACCGGCGATCGCCCCGTCCGGTATCCGCGCGTCCTCGGCCACGAACTGGTCGGCCGCGTGGAAGGGATGGGCGAGGGGGTCGGCGGCTTCAGCCGCGGGGATCGGGTGGCCATCGAGCCGAACTACTCGTGCGGCGCCTGCCCGCTCTGCCGCGAGGGCAACCGAAATCTCTGCCTGTCGCGCACGGCCGTCGGCATCGACATCGATGGGGGCTTCGCGGAGAGCGTCCGCGTGCCGGCGCGGTGCTGCTGGCCGGCGCCGGCCGGGGTCGCCGACGAGGACCTCCTGATGACCGAGCCGCTCGCCGTGGTCGTCCGCGCCGTCGCCCGCGGCGCCGTCGAGCCCGGCGCGTGCGCGGCGGTCGTGGGCGCAGGCACGCTCGGGCTGCTGGCGCTCCAGGTGCTGCGCGGGCGGGGCGCGCGGGTGCTGATCGTCAGCCGCTCCAGCCGTCGCTTCGCGCTGGCCCGTGAGCTGGGCGCCGCAGCCACCCACGCGCTGACCGACGGGGCGCTGGAGGCGGCGGCCCGCGCGTTCTCCGGCCGCGAGGGCGTCGACGTGGTGGTCGAGACAGCCGGGGCGGCGGACGCCGTGACCCACGCCCTCAGCCTCGTCCGGCCCGGCGGCCGCGTGGTGCTGACGGGGCTGCCGCACGAGCCGACGCCAGTGGCGTTCTTCTCGGTCGTGCGCCGCGAGGTGACGGTGACGGGGTCGATGATCTACCAGGACGAGTTCGCCGAGGCCATGCGCCTCGTCGCGGCCGGTATCGTGCGCACGCGCCCACTGGTCACCCACCGGTTCGGGCTGGACACGATCGGCCAGGCGTTCGCCGCCCACCGGCAGCCGGACTCCATCAAGGTCGCGATCCACGCCACGTGAGCGGCCACTGATGCCGTCCGCCGTCCTCGAGGGCCGCCGGTGCTGACATCCTCATGCCGCCGCGCGATCCTGAAATTCCCGCAGTCCGTCCGCGCCAGGTGACGATCCCGCGATGAGGGTGCTCGTCACCGGCGGCGCCGGATTCATCGGCTCACACGTCGTCGATGGCCTGGTGGCCGCCGGCCACACCGTCGCCGTCGTGGACGACCTCAGCAGCGGTCGACGCGAGAGCGTGCACGCGGCGGCCGCCCTCCACGTCTGCGACATCCGGAGCCCGGAGCTGGCGCGGGTGGTCCGGGAAGTCCGGCCCCGCGCGCTGGTGCATCTCGCGGCTCAGGCGGCGGTGCCCCGCTCGGTGGAGGATCCCCAGTTCGACGCCGCCGTGAACATCCTGGGCACGATCAACCTGCTCGAGGCCGCGCGCGCGGCCGGGACCGAGCGCGTCGTGTACATCTCGACCGGGGGCGCCGCCTACGGAGACACCCCGGTGCTGCCCACGCCCGAGGACCATCCCACGCGCGCCATCTCGCCCTACGGGGTGTCGAAGGTCACCGCCGAGCGCTATCTCGAGTGCTGGACCGGCATGAGCGCGATGACGGGCATGTCGTTGCGCCTGGCCAACGTCTACGGGCCCCGGCAACAGGCGGAAGGCGAGGCCGGCGTGGTCGCGATCTTCGCCCGGCGGCTGCTGAGCGGCACGCCGTGCCGGATCTACGGCGACGGCGAGCAGACGCGTGACTACGTCTACGTGGGGGACGTCGCCGAGGCCACAATGTCGGCGCTCGCGCGGGACGCGGCCGGCGTCGTCAACGTGGGCACCGCCCGCGAGACGTCCGTCAACACGCTTTACCGGCTCATGTGCGTCGCGCTCGGCGTCTCGCGGGCCGCCGAGCACGCGCCCGCCCGCCCCGGCGACGTGCGGCGTAGCGTCCTGGACAACGCGCGCGCCCGCGCCGTGCTCGACTGGACGCCCCGGACTCCGCTGGAGCGCGGACTGGCCTCGACCATCGAGTCGATGCGGTCCTGAGCCGGTCGTTCGCACGACCGGAACGGGGATGATGATGGCCTCCTGAAGACGGCGCGATGTGGAAGGCGTCACTTTTCAGTGGCACCCTCGGCCTGGCCGGACACCAGTCGTGGTAACCGGTGCCGAAGTGTGGCGGCGCCACGGTGCTCGAAGGGCCTCTCGATACGTGGCGCTGGTGGCCCGGGATCACGGTTCCGTCCGCCGGAGGGTTGGTAACACGGCAACCCGACCCGGAGATTTCGGCCGTCCTCGGGCACGGCCCGTGTCCAGTCCCGCTGCCGCGGGACCGCACCAGCAGTGGCGACCAGTACCGCGGGGATCGGCAACACCCGCTGTCCACGGAGCGCTTGGCCGGTGCGGGCAAGACGCGTTCTGGTGCTGGTGTCGGCGCTGTGGCTCATCATGGCGGCGGCAGTGGCCCAGGCGGGCCTTCTGGATCTCGAGTGGGACGCCCCGACGACGAACGCCGACGGCTCACCCCTGGACGACCTGCGCGGGTATCGACTGTATGCGGGGACGCCCACCCCAACGTGCCCAGGGCCGGAGTGTCAGGAGCTTCGCGCGCCGAACCGGAGCCCCGCGCCCGGGGAGACGTTCCCGGCGACTACCCCGCCGCCAGCGGCACCCTGACGTTCGGCGCCGGCCAGATGAGCCGGAGCTCCACGGTGGCCACGGTCCAGGACAAGGCCGTCGAGGCGCTGGCAGCCGCGCTGATTCGAAGGTGCAACGTTACTGGATGATCCCCGATGAGTGGTCCCCGTCTGTCAGTTCGACACCGACAGTGATCGGATGCTGACAGTCGCGCTGATCCGAACGTCAGACGGTTCGGCGGGACACCGCTGGAGCAGTCCTTGATCGGCGCGTGATTCCGCAGAGTTGGATCACGAGCGACTGCCCTGGAGTACCTCGTGTTCGTCGGGCATGGCCCTTGCCATTCTTGCTGAGCTCACTCGGGCCGAGCGACCGGCCGGAGCCTGCCGCAGGGGGTCGCGGAAACGTATCGACGATTCAAGTGGGGACGATGACGACGACCCAGAGTGCGAACGCAAGCGCTTGGCGGTTCCGGTCGAAGCGCGTTCTCGTGCTGGTGCCGCTGCTGTGGCTCATCGCGTCGGCGGCAGTGGCCCAGGCGGGCTTCCTGGATCTCGAGTGGGACGCCCCGACGACGAACGCCGACGGCTCGCCCCTGGACGACCTGCACGGGTATCGACTGTATACGGCGCTGTCCGTCCCCCCATGCCCCGGCCCCAGCTTTCAGCAACTGCGCGCGCCGAACCGGAGCCCGGCGCTCGGGGAGACGTTCCCGGCGACGCTGGCGGGCCTCACGCCGGGGACGACGTACTTCATCCGGGTCAGCGCCGTGGACTTCAACGGCAACGAGAGCGCCTGCACCCCCGCCGCGGCCGGCGTCGCGCGGATCGACATCCAGGCGGCGCCCACCGCCCTGCAGTTCGCCGACGTGCATCTCGGCTCGAAGCTCACCCTGGACGTCACGATTCACAACCGGGGCGCCAAGACCCTCACCGGCACGGCCACGACGGCGCCGCCGTTCAGCATCGTGTCCGGCGATGCATTGAGCCTGCCGCCGGGGGCCAGCCGGGTGGTGAAGGTGCGATTCAAGCCCAAGAAGGTGCGGACGTTCGTCGGCAACGTCAACGTCAAGACGAAGGGAGACGACCTGTCGCTGGTCGTGAGCGGCACCGGCTTCACCACCAAGCCCGCCGTCCTGCAGTTCAACAAAGCCGGCTACACGGTGATCGAGGGCGGCAAGGCCACCATCACCGTGACGCGGACGGGCGGCAAGCATGGCGGCGTCACGGTGGACTACGCGACCAGCGACGGTACGGCCACGGCCGGCTCGGACTACACCGCCGCCAGCGGCACCCTGACGTTCGCCGCCGGCCAGATGAGCCGGAGCTTCACGGTGGCCACGGTCCAGGACAAGGCCGCCGAGGGCCCCGAGACGCTGACGCTGACGCTGAGCAATCCGGACGGAGGAGCCGACCTCGGCGCCCCCAGCGTCGCCACGGTCCTGATCAAGGACAACGAGCCGAGGGTGCGGTTCAGCGCCGAAGCCTACCGCGTCAGCGAGAAGGCCGGGACGGCCAAGATCACCGTGGTCCGGATCGGCAGTTCGGCCGGCGAGGTGACGGTGGACTACGCCGCGACGGCGGGGACGGCGAGCGCCGGGCCGGGCGGTGACTTCACGGAGGTGACCGGGACGCTGACGTTCGGGCCGGGCCAGGTGAGCCGGTCCTTCAAGGTGCCGATCCTCGACGACGGCGTCGTGGACGGGCCCAAGACGGTGACCCTGCAGCTGACGAACCCATCGCCGAACGCCTGGCTGGCGACGCCGAGCGCGGCGGTGCTCACCATCACCGACAACGACGTGGCGGCCACGATTCAGTTCGGGCCGACGCAGTACGCCATCCCCGTGGACGTCGGCAGCGTCCGCCCGGGTGGCGTCGTTCCCGGCGCGGCGATGCGCACGGGCTCGACGACGGGACGCGCGATCGCCCGTCGACGAGATGGTGGGGCGGAGGCCGGGCTGAGCGCCGCCTGATACACCCGATCGTTCGGTTCCCCCCGCGCTCGTCGTCACCGCACTCATCGTTCCTTTCGACCGCACACTCGCCGCGAGAACCTCGAAGGATGCCAGGACGGCATGACAGTGATCGGGTGCTGACAGCCGCGCTGAGCGAAGCGCGTGTCTCTTCACGCGGCGCCTTCAACGTCACCGGAATTCTCTCTTTAGTTCCCATGGGGTTGTATCGCCACGACGTGGCTTCGTGCGGGTCGGGCACGGGCCTTGCCCATCCCCCTGCGCGGCCCGGACCGGACGACCGACCGGGACCGTGCTGGAGGATCGGTGGGGACCGTGACCATGACAACGACACGAATTGCGAGAGTCGGGAGCGCCCGCGATCGACGGGGCGCCTGGCCGTTGCAGGCCGGACGCGTGTTCGTGTTGGCGTTCATGCTGTTCATGGCGTTGCCGGCGGCGGCGCAGGCCGGCTTCCTCGAGGTCGAGTGGGATGCGCCGACCACGAACGCCGACGGCTCACCTTTGCTCGACTTGCTGGGCTATCGCATCTACACGGGGACGTCGGCGCCCGTGTGCCCGAGCCCGAATTTCCAGGCCGTCGACGCGCCGGATGCCAGCCCCGCGCCTGGAGACACGTTCCCGGCGACCTTGACGGGTCTCACGCCGGGGACGACGTACTTCGTCCGGGTCAGCGCCGTGGACACGACCGGCAACGAGAGCACCTGCACCACCGCCGTGAGCGGCGTGGCGCGCACGGACATCGCCGTGACGCCCGCCTCCCTGAGCTTCGGCAGCGTGACCGTCGGCACGACCTCCACGCTGGACCTCACGGTCCAGAACCTCGGCGTGACGACCCTCACCGGCACGGCGACGACGGCTTCGCCGTTCAGCATCGTCTCGGGAGGCAACCTCAGCGTGGCCCCGGGCGCCAGCCAGGTGGTCAGCGTGCGGTTCTCGCCGCTGACCGTGCAGACGTTCGCCGGCAGCGTGAGCGTCACCACGAGCGGCGACAACGTGTTTCGGCCCGTGAGCGGCTCCGGGGTCACGTCGACGCCGGCCGTGCTGCAGTTCAGCCAGGCGAGCTACACGGTGACGGAGGGCAACACGGCCACGATCACGGTGACCCGGACGGGGGGAACGCACGGCGGAGTCACGGTGAACTACGCGACCAGCAACGGCACCGCCACCGCCGGCGCCGACTACACGGCCGCCAGCGGCACCCTGACCTTCGGCGCGGGCGAGACGAGCCGGACGTTCACGGTGACCACGCTGCAGGACACGCTGGCCGAGGGCCCGGAGACCATCAACCTGACCCTGAGCAATTCCCAGGGCGGCGCCACCCTGGGCACCCCCCAGACCGCCACCCTCACGATCACCGACAACGACACGGCCGGCACCGTGCAGTTGCAGACGGCCACGTACACCGTCGCGGAGGGCGGCGGCAACCTGACCCTCGCCGTCACCCGGACGGGCGGGACCGCCAGCGGGGTCACCGTCGCCTACGCCACCGCCAACGGGACCGCGACGGCTGGCGCCGACTACAGCGCCCGTAGCGGGACGCTCACGTTCAATGCCGGCGTCACGTCGCTGTCGATCGTGGTGCCGATCCTGCAGGACTCGGTGTCCGAAGGGCCGGAGACATTCACGGTCACCTTGAGCAACCCGGGCGGCGGGGCCGCCCTGGGGGCGCCGAGCGTCGCCACCGTCACGATCACCGACGACGACGCGGCGCCGGCCGTCCTGCAGTTCAGCCAGTCGAGCTTCGTCGTAACCGAGGGCGGCACGGCCACCGTGACCGTGACCCGGACGGGGGCGCCGCACGGAGACGTCACCGTGCAGTACGCGACGGGGGGCGGCGACGCGGTTGCGGGGACCGACTACACCCCCGCCAGCGGAACGCTGACGTTCGCCGCCGACAAGATGAGCCGCACGTTCACGGTGGCGACGACCCGGGACAAGGTGGTCGGGGCGCCGAAGACCATCGGCCTGACGTTGAGCAGCCCGCAGGGCAGCGCCGCCCTGGGGACGCCGCCCACCGCGATGCTGACCGTGCACGACGCCGATGTGGCGGGCACCGTGCAGTTCGCGCCGGGCGCGTACCGCGTCCGCGAGAAGGCGGGCAGCGTGACCCTCACCGTCACGCGGACGGGCGGCACGGCCGGCGGAATCACCGTGCCGTACGCCACGGCCAACGGGAGCGCCACGGCTGGCGCCGATTACGGGACCGTGACGGGGACGTTGACCTTCAATGCGGGGATGACGTCGCTGCCGATCGTCGTCCCGATCCTGCAAGACGCGGTGCCCGAAGGCCCGGAGGCGTTCACGGTCACACTGAGTCCGCCCGGGGGCGGAGCGGCGCTGGGCGCCCGCAGCGTCGCCACCGTCACGATCGTCGACGACGAGCCGGACCTCCGATTCAGCGCCGCCACCTACACCGTCGGCGAGGCGGCCGGGCTGGCCACGATCACGGTGACCCGGATCGGCAGCACCGCCGGTGCGGTCTCGGTGGACTACGCCACGACGGCGTCGGGCACCGCCAGCCCCCACGGCGACTTCACCCCCGTGTCGGGGACGGTGAGCTTCGCGCCGGGCCAGGCGCACCGCTCGTTCACGGTGCCGATCCTGGACGACGACGTCGTGGACGGTGTCAAGACGGTCGGCCTGCAGCTCACGAACGCGGTGGGGGCATGGATGGGCACGCCCAGCGTGGCGACGCTCAAGATCGTCGACGACGACGTGGCCGGCACGATCCAGTTCGGCGCGGTGAAGTACCTGGCGGACGAGGCGGGCGGCACCTTCAACGTGCCGGTGAAGCGGACCGGCGGCAAGGCGGGCGGCGTCACCGTGACCTACGCCCTCACCGGCGGCACCGCGGCACTGGGGGTCGATTTCACCGCCAGCGCCAGCGGGACGCTGACGTTCGGGCCGGGGGTCACGCTGGCGACGATCCCGATCGACCCCGTGGCCAACACGGTGCTCGATGGTCCGAGGACGCTCGAGGTGACGCTGTCGAATCCCGGCGGCGGCGCCGTGACCGGGGCCCCCCGGCGCACGACGGTGACGATCGCCGAGGTGGTCCTGCAGTTCGACGCGGACCTGTCCACCGTGCGCGAGGGAGGCACCGCGGCCGTGACCGTGCGGCGCAACGGGCCGACGGACCGCAGCGTCACCGTGGACTGGACCTCCGGCGACGGGACGGCGACGGCGGGTGCGGACTACGTCGTGAGCTCCGGCACGCTGACATTCCCGGCCGGTGTTCGCAGGCAGACGATCGAGGTGGCCACGATACCCGACACCGTCGTGGAGGGCCCGGAGACAGTTCTGCTGGCCTTGCGCAATCCGAGCGCGGGCACCCTCCTCGGCCCCCAGCGTACGGCCGTGCTGACGATCAGGGAAGACGATGCCGGCGGCAAGATCGCCTTCATCGCCGCCAGCCACGTGGTGCCGGAGGACCTCGGGTCGTACACCCTGGCCGTGGTCCGCACCGGCGGCGTCGCCAGCGGGGTGACGGTCGACTACACGGTCGTCGGCGGCACGGCGACGGGCGGCGGCGTGGACTATACGCTCGCCGACGGCACCCTGACGTTCGCGGCCGGACAGACCCGAGCGCTGATTCCCCTCGCAATCACCGACGACGAGGTGGTGGAGGCCAACGAGACGATCGTGCTCCAGCTCGGCAACCCGACCGGCGGCGCGACGCTCGGGCGGCCGGACACCGCGACGGTCACGATCAAGGACGCCGAACGGTCGGCCACGCTGCAGTTCAGCACCGACCGCTACACTGTCGTGGAGGGCGCGGGCAGCGCCCTGATCACGGTGACCCGGAAGGGCTCGGCCCGGGACGCGGTGAGCGCGATGCTGACGACCAGCAATGGGACCGGGACGGCGGGAACGGACTACACCGCGGTCAACGCGCCGGTAACCTTCGGGGCCGGTGTCACGCGGCAGACGGTGGCGGTGCCGATCCTGCCCAACGCGCGCATCGACGGGCCGCGGACCGTCAGTCTCGCCCTCAGCGGTGCGACGGCCCCGGCGGCCCTCGGCGCGCCCGCGACCGCCGTCCTCACCATCCAGGACGACGACTCGACGCTCGCGTTCGGCGCCGCCGGCTACGGCGTCGTCGAGGGCGGCACGGCGACGATCACGGTCGAGCGCACGGGCAGCGGCCTCGGCACGGTCAGCGCCACCTACGCGACCGCCGATGGCACCGCCACGGCGGCTGCGGACTACGTGGCGACGTCCGGGCGGCTCACCTTCGGCCCCGGCGTCATGCGGCAGACCTTCAAGGTGAAGACGCGGGCGGCCACGACCGTCGAGGCGGACAGGACCATCCGGCTGGCGCTCAGCGGGCCGGCCGGTCACGCCACCGTCGGCCCCCAGGCCACGGCCACGCTCACCATCAGCGGCAACGTGCCAGTGGTCAAGTTCGCGGCGCCTACTTACAGCGCGAGCGAAGGCAAAGCCACCGCGACGCTCACCGTGGTGCGGACGGGCCCGAAGACGGACACCGTCACCGTCGACTACGCGCGCATCGGCGGCACCGCCACCGGGGGCGGCGTCGACTACGCCTACACCCCGGGTACGCTGACGTTCCCCCCCGGCGTCAAGACCCGCACGTTCACGGTCGCCATCACCGACGACGTCCTCCCCGAGGCGCCGGAGACGGTCATCTTCCGGCTGAGCAACGCCACCGGCGCCACGATCGGCACGTCGAACACCGCCACCGTCACCATCGTGGACAACGAACCGCAGGTGAGGTTTGCCGCGGCCATCTACACCGTGAGCGAGACCAGTCCAGGCCTCACGATTGCCGTGCGCCGTACCGGCTCGACCAACGATACGGTGACGGTGAACTACGCGGTGACCGGCGGCACGGCCACGAACGGCCAGGACTACTCGGTCAGCGGCGGCGGCAGCCTGACGTTCGGGCCCGGCGTGACGAAACAGACCTTCACGGTGATTCCGGTCGATGACAGCCTGGTGGAACCGGTCGAGACGATCGTGCTCGCGCTGAGCAATCCCGGCAACGCCACCCTGGGGGCGCTGGCGGTCACGACCGTCAACATCACCAGCAAGGACGCCGGCGGGTCCCTCCAGTTCGAGAGGCCGGTCTACAGTGTGGAGGAGGGCGGCGCCGCCGCGACCATCACCGTGACCTGGCGGGGCGGATCGGCGGGCGGGGTGACGGTCGACGTGGCGACCGTGGACGGCAGTGCGGTGGCCGGGACCCACTACACGGCCGTGGCGACCACGCTGACCTTCGCGGCCGGGCAGGCCAGCGCGAGCTTCACGGTGCCGCTCGTCGACGACGAGGTGCCGGAGGTGGGCCGCTGGCTGGAGGTGATCCTCAGCGAGCCGACCGGGGGGGCGACGCTCGGGACGCCGGGCCGCGCGGTGCTCTGGATCCTGGACGACGACTGATCGGCCGGCGGGCTCGGCGTGAGCGGCCCGGACGAGGGGCCGACGAGACGCAAAAGAATTCACCGGTTATCCAGCGCTGGGCTAGAATCGGGACGTCGTGACGCAGCGGCGGGCTCTGATCACCGGCATCACCGGGCAGGATGGCTCCTACCTCGCGGAGTTCCTTCTCGAGAAGGGCTACGCCGTCTACGGCATGGTGCGCCGGGCCTCCAGCGACCACTTCGAGCGCATCGCCCACCTGCACGACCGCCTGCAGCTGCGTGAGGGCGATCTCCTCGACCAGCTCTCGCTGATCACCCTGCTGCACGAGACCGGGCCCCACGAGGTCTACAATCTCGCCGCCCAGTCGTTCGTGCCGACCTCGTGGGCGCAGCCGATCCTCACCAGCGAGGCGACCGCGCTCGGCGCGACGCGCATGCTGGAAGCCATCCGCGTCGTCGACCGCAGCATCAAGTTCTATCAGGCCTCGTCCTCGGAGATGTTCGGCAAGGTCCGCGAGCGCCCCCAGAACGAGCGGACGGCGTTCTACCCGCGCAGCCCCTACGGCGTGGCCAAGGTCTACGGCCACTACATCACGGTGAACTACCGCGAGTCCTACGGCCTCTACGCGGTGTCGGGGATCCTGTTCAACCACGAGTCGCCCCGGCGGGGGAAGCAGTTCGTCACCCGCAAGGTCACCCATGGCGTGGCGAGCATCAAGCACGGCCTGGCCCGCGAGCTGCGCCTGGGCAACCTCGCGGCCAGCCGCGACTGGGGCTTCGCCGGCGACTACGTCGAGGCCATGTGGCTGATGCTGCAGCAGCCGGCGCCGGACGACTACGTGATCGCCACCGGCGAGACCCACAGCGTGCGCGAGCTGTGCGAGATCGCGTTCGGCCGAGCCGGCCTCGACTGGAGGCCGCACGTGGTGGTGGACGAGACCCAGGTGCGCCCGGCCGAAGTCGACTCCCTCATCGGCGACGCGACCAAGGCGCGCACCGCGCTCGGCTGGCGCCCCAAGGTCAGCTTCCGGGAGCTCGTCGAGATGATGGTGGACGCCGATGTGACCGCCTTGGCGCGCTGACGCCCCCGCCCGCATGTGTGGCATCGGCGGGATCGTCGGGACGTCCCCCCGCATCGGAGATCTCCCTGGTCGCCTGCGCTGCATGCAGCAGGCGATGGCCCACCGGGGACCGGACGATGAAGGGCTCTACGTCTCGGCCGACGGCGCGGTCGGCCTCGTCAATCGGCGCCTGGCGGTCGTCGATCCCTCTCCGGCCGGTCGGATGCCGATGGGCAACGAGGCCGGCACGGTGTGGATCACCCACAACGGCGAGATCTATAACGCCGCCGACCTGCGGGCGCAGTTGCAGTGTCAGGGGTTCCGGTTCCGGTCGTCGACCGACACCGAGGTCATTCTCCATGGCTACGAGGCCTGGGGTCTGGATGTCGTCGACCGGCTCATCGGCATGTTCGCCTTCGGCATCTACGACGGCCGGCGCCGGGCCGTCCTCCTCGCGCGTGACCGCCTCGGCATCAAGCCACTGTTCGTCGCGGGCGGGGACGCGGGTTTCGCCTTCGCCTCCGAGCTCGGGGCGTTGCGGGCGTCCGGCATGCTCGGGGCGTCGCTGAGCCCGGCCGGTGTCGTCGGGTACCTGCTGTGGGGATCCGTGCCATCGCCGTGGACGATCTACGCGGGCGCCCGCGCGTTGGCGCCGGCCACGGTCGCCGTCGTCGACGTGAATCGGCCCACGCCTTCGCCGCGGCGCTACTGGGGGTTGCCGCGTCAGGTGACCGATGTCTCGTGGGAGCAGGGGGTCGGCGACCTGCGGGACATTCTGCACACGGCCGTGCGCTCCCAGCTGGTGGCCGATGTCCCCCTCGGAGCGTTCCTGAGCGGGGGCCTGGACTCGAGTGCCGTGGTCGGCCTCATGCGGGCCTCGACGAACGGAATCATCAAGACGTGCTCGATCGTCTTCGATGAGCGGGAGCTGAGCGAGGCGCCGCTTGCCCGGGCCGTCGCCGACCGCGTCGGCGCCGAGCATCACGAGCGGGTCGTGACGGCCGGGGACGTCCTCGGCGAGCTGGGCCGTGTCTTCCGATGCATGGACCAGCCCACGGTCGACGGCGTCAACACGTACTTCGCCTCGAAGGTCGCTCGCGAGCACGGCCTCACCGTCGCGCTGTCCGGACTGGGCGGGGACGAGTTGTTCGGGGGGTACGACCTCACGTTCGGGAAGCTCCCCGGTCTCCTGTCGCTGCTGCGGGGCTTCCGCCGCGTCCCGGGCGGCAGCGCGCTGGCCGCCGCCACCACCCGCCTCCTGCCTCATCAGCGCTGGCGGAAGGTGGAAGACGCGCTCGGGCGCCCCCCCTCGCTGGCGAGCGCCTATCTGGCCTGCCGGGGCCTGTTCGCCCCGACCGAGATTCCCGCGCTCGTCGAGCCCGAGGTCTGGCGTACGGCCTGCGAGGAGCTGGAGCCGGTTGCGGAGATCGCGGCGCGCGTCGGGCCCCCGGACGGCGGGGCCCCCGGCGAGGACCTCCACTGGGTCCGCCGCGCCGAGCTGCGGACATACATGCACGATCAGCTGTTGCGGGACACCGACGTCATGAGCATGGCGCACTCGCTGGAGGTCCGGGTTCCCCTGCTGGATCACCGGGTGGTGGAGACAGTGCTGGCCCTGCCGGCCGCCCGCGCGCGCAACGGGCGACGGCCGAAAGCCCTGCTCGTCGAGGCGATCGGGGATCTCGTTCCGGCGATCGTGACCGGACGCCGGCGGAAGCAAGGCTTCGTCTTTCCGTTCGAGCGGTGGTTGCGCGGTCCCCTGCGGGATCTGTGTACGGCGACGGGAGGCCTGGAGGGGATCCTTCGACGGGGGGCCGGACCGGACGTCGCCCGCGCGTACGAGGCAGGGACCGTCCACTGGTCACGGGCGTGGGCGCTCGCCGCCCTCCACGGATGGGCGTCCACGCGGCCCTGAGGCAGGTGGACCGGTGACCACGCTCGAGGGGCGGGAGCCCGCCACCGCGGCGTTCAAGGCCACGGTGGCGCGCGGCGCCGCCACGGTCACGGTCGCGCAGTGGCTCGGGCTCCTGGTCAATCTGCTCTCGACCGTCGTGCTGGCGCGCCTGCTTGCCCCGGCCGACTACGGGCTCGTCGCGATGGCCACGGCGGTCGTCGGACTGGCGTGGCTGCTCCAGGACCTCGGCCTCTCCCAGGCGACGATCCAGGCTGCCGAGCTCGACGATGGAAAGCTCACCGCGCTGTTCTGGATCGGGACGGCGTTCGGCGCGCTGGTCGCGCTCGGCCTGGCGGTGGGCGCCGGCGCCGTGGCGGGCTTCTACGACGAGCCGCGGGTCGCGCGACTCACGATCGCCCTGTCGGCAACGTGCCTGCTGGCCGGCCTCGGGGCCCAGCATCGAGCCCTGCTCGTCCGTGAACTGCGGTTCACGGCGGTGGCGCTGATCGGGCTGCTGGCCAGCCTCGCCGGGTTGCTCGTGGGCGTCACGGCGGCGATGGCCGGCGCCGGCCACTGGGCCCTGGTAGCCATGTACCTGGTGAACGCGGCCTGCGCGGCGGGCGGCTGCTGGATCGCTCACTCCTGGCGCCCTTCGTGGCCACGGCGAGGGGCGGGCATCCGCCCGATGCTGCGCTTCGGCGGGGCCCTGACCGCCGGCAACGTGCTGAACTACGTCGCGCGGAACCTCGACAACATCCTCATCGGACGGGTCTGGGGCCCCGAGCCGCTCGGGCTGTATTCCCGCGCCTATGCGCTCATGATGCTGCCGCTGAACCAGTTCAACGCGCCCGTCAGCTCGGTGGCGATCCCCGCGCTCAGTCGGGTCCAGAACGACCCGGCGAGGTTCCGCGCCGTCTTCCTGCAAGCGCTGTCGGCGGTCGCCTTCTGCGGGATTCCGTTGTTTCTCGCCGTCGCGGTGCTGAGCCGGGACATCGTCGAGATCCTGTTCGGCGAGCGCTGGCTGGAGGCCGCGCCGATCGTGACCGTGCTCGCGCTCGCGGGCGCGGTGCAACCGCTGACGCACGCCACCGGCTGGGTGTACGTCGCGCTGGGGCGCGCGGCGCGGATGGCGAGGTGGGCCGGCGTGTCCACGGGGGTGCTCGCGCTGTCCTTCGTCGGCGGCCTGCCGTGGGGACCCCTGGGGGTCGCGATCGGCTATGCGGTCGGCGTGTATGCCCTCGCGTTCCCGGCGATTGTCGCGGCCTGTCACGAGTCGCCCATCAGCCCCCTGATGTTCGTGCGCGCGGCCGCCCGGCCGGTGTTGCTGGGGGTGTCGTTCGCGGGTGGGGCGGCGGCGACCCGTCTGCTCGTGACGCCGGGCATCCCGGCGCCGCACGGGCTCGCCGTCTCGGTCCTCGGCGGGGGCATCGCCTGCCTGGCCCTCGTCGCCGCGTCCCCGACGATCCGCCTGGAGATCGCCAGCCTGCTCCGGCTCGTGCGGCTGGCGGCCGGATCGAGCGCCTCGATGGCACGTGCCCCGGAGGGGACGTCGTGACGGCGTCGCCGCCGCCGACCGGCCCGCTGGTCTCGATCATCATCCCCTGCTACAACGCCGAACGGTGGGTCGGGGAGGCGATCGACAGCGCGCTCGCCCAGACGTACCGGCGGATCGAGGTCGTGGTCATCGACGACGGCTCGACCGACGGAAGCCTCGGCGTCATCGGACGGTATCGCGACCGGGTGACATCGGAGAGCGGGCCCAACCGCGGGGGAAATGCGGCCCGCAATCGTGGATTGCAGCTGAGTCACGGGGAGCTGATCCAGTGGCTGGACGCCGACGACTACCTGCTGCCGGACAAGGTCGAGCGCCAGGTGCAGCACCTGCAGGAGCAGGACGCCGACGTGGTCTTCGGCGACTGGCGGGACGAGCACGTGGACGCTCAGGGCGACCGCCGACCGGGGCCCGTGGTGAGCGCCGAGACGAGCGATGTCCTCTTCGATCTGCTCCGCGGGCGGTGGACGCCCCATCACGCGTACCTCATGCGCCGGCGGGTGGTCGAGGCGGTCGATGGTTGGGACGAGACGCTTCCCGTGCTGCAGGACCCCGATCTGTTGATCCGGGTCTGCATCGCGGGCGCGACGTTCGCCTACCAGTCCGGTAGCCATTCGGTGTATCGGCGCCACGGCGACGGCACGCAGTCGGTACGCTACCGACCGCACTATCCCGTCGTCTACGCCGGCATCATGGAACGGGCGGGCGCGCTCCTCGAGACGGCGGGGCTGCTGACCGTGAGATACCGGCGCGCGCTCGCGCTCTCGCACTTCCACGTCGCCCGGAACTTCTACGAGACGGACCGGGAGGCGTACGAGCGCCATGTGCGCCGGACCCTCGAACTCGACCCCGTCTTCCAGCCGCAGGAGAGCCGGCTGTTCAATGCCCTCGCCGGGCTGATCGGCCTCGGCCCGGCCGAACGGGCAGCGGTCGCGAAGCGACGGTGGCTTCGCGGGCTGCGGGGTCTCTTCCGCGTTGCTCGGCGGGGCACCCGGTGAGACGCCGGATCCTCTACCTCCAGTACGCCAACCCCGCCCTGTACCCGCCGGTGGTGCAGAGCTCGAGGATCCTGGCCGACCGGGGCTGGGAGGCGCTCGTCCTGGGCGTTGCGATCCCCGGGACGGCCGACGTCGGCATGCCGCCGCATCCTCGGATCAGGATGCGTCTCATGCCCTGTCCGGGGGGGCGGGGCGGGGTCGTGGCCTACCTGCGGTTCGCCATGTGGAGTGCCGCGTGGGCGGTGCGGTGGCGGCCTCGGTGGATCTACGTGTCGGACCCACTGGCCGCGCCCGTCGGTCTTCTCATGGGTGGCGTCCCCGGCGTGCGGCTCGTCTACCACGAGCACGACGCCCCCGCCCACGAGGGCGCGCACCATCCTCACTGGACGACCCGCGTCGTCCTCGCCGGGCGCCGCCGGCTGGCCCGTCGAGCCTCGATCCGGGTGCTGCCGAACGCGCGCCGGGCGGAGCGATTCACCCAAGAGTGTGGCGAGGGCGACCGACGCCGCACCCGCACGGCGTGCGTCTGGAATTGCCCCCGCCGCGAAGAGGCGATCAGCACGGCGCCGGACCGGCGCGGCGAGCCGCTCGTCCTCCACTACCACGGCAGCCTGAACCGGTTCCGGCTTCCGCTCGCCCTGCTCGACGGCATGGCGCTCATGCCGGGGCGGGTCAAGCTGCAGGTGGTGGGGTACGAGACGATCGGGCACCCCGGGTTCGCCGACCAGCTCACCGAGCGGGCCAGAACCCTGAACATCGGCGCGCACGTGACGGTCATTCCCCCGGTGCCCCGTCACGAGCTGCTGGGGATCGCCGGCGGCGCCGACGTGGGGATCTCGGTGGTGTCGGCCACCGCCCGCGATCCGAATCTGCTGGACCTGACCGGCGCATCGAACAAGGCCTTCGACTACCTGGCGTGCGGCCTGGCGGTGATCGTCTCCGACACGCCGGAGTGGCGGCAGCTCTACGTCGACCCGGGCTACGCGATGGCGTGCGATCCGGACAGGCCCGAGGAGATCGCCGCCGCTCTGCGGTGGTTCGTCACGCATCGCGAGGAGACGCGCGCCATGGGCCAGCGCGGACGCCGGCGGATCATCGACGAGTGGAACTACGAGACGCAGTTCGAGCCCGTGGTCCGCGTGATGGAGAACGGGGCGGGATGACGCGACCCCTGTCGCCGCATCTGGGTGGGGGAATGCGCCGCGTCCTCGTCGCGGGCCTGCGGGCCCTTCCCCCCGGCCTGCCGGGAAAGCATCGTCTGGCGCGGCGACTGCTCGGACGGCTCGGGGAGGTCACGGACGCGCGGGTGCAGGACCGGTGGGGATCGACCTACACCGCGCCGGACCTCACCGAGTCCATCGCCTTCTCGCTCCTGATCGACGGTGTGTACGAGCCGGCGACGCTCGGCTTCATTCGAGGCCGACTCGGTCGAGGCAGTGTGTTCGTCGATGTCGGCGCGAACATCGGGGTCTTCTCGCTTCCCGCGGCGCGACAGGTCGGTCCCGAGGGACGGGTGCTGGGGGTGGAGGCCTCGTCCACCGTCTTCGGGTACCTGGAGCGAAACGTCAGAGCGAACGGGGCACGGAACGTCCGACTTCATCAGTGTGCCCTGACGGATGGACGCGCTTCCCCGGTCGCGTTCTACGACGCGCCGCGGTCGAAGTTCGGAATGGGTTCGATGGCCGACCGGTTCGGCGGTCCCCCCACCGCCGTGCACGCGCGGCGCCTGGACGACCTGGTGGCCGAGGAGGCCATCCCACGGGTGGCCGTGCTCAAGGTCGACGTCGAGGGATTCGAGGCCGCGGTCTTCCGGGGCGCGACGCGGCTCCTGAACGGGCCCCTGCCGCCGGTGGTGGTGTTCGAGTTCTGCGACTGGGCCGAACGGAGCGCGCCCGGCGAGGGAGTCGGCGCGGCGCAACGGCTGCTCCTGGGCTGGGGCTACCATCTCTGGCGGATCCCCGACCGGCCCGGGCCGGCGGTCGAGCCCCTGCGCGATCCGCTCGAGCACGGCTTCGCGATGCTGGCCGCGACTCGCCCATGACCCTCGCCGTGCTCGCGACCCATCCGATCCAGTACCAGGCGCCGATCTATCGCGTCCTGGGCGACCGCTGGCGGATCCCGGTGACGGCCGTCTACGGGTCCGACTTCAGCATCGCGGGGTACCGGGACCGGGAGTTCGGGGCGACCGTTTCGTGGGATGTCGATCTCGTCGCCGGCTACGACGCCGTGTTCCTCTCTCGCGCGGCCCCGGGGTCGCCCGGCAGACCCGAAGCGGTGTCGTGGCGGGGCATGGCCGCCGCGCTCCGCCGCGTCGCGCCGCGGGCCCTCCTGCTCACCGGCTACAGCCCGCGATTCCACCAGGTGGCCTGCCTGCACGCGCTCCGGAGCGGGTATCCCGTCCTGTTTCGCGGCGAGACGACGGATCACGCCGCGCGACGAGGCCGCCTGAAGTCGCTGGCCCGGGACGTCGTGCTCCGATGGCTGTACCGGCGCTGCGCACGGCTCCTGTACGTCGGACGGCGTTCGTACGCGCATTTCCGACGGTTGGGGTGCCCGGAGGACAAGCTGGTCTTCTCGCCGTACTGCGTCGATGCCTCCCCGTTCCAGGCGGACGAGGCGGCCCGGGACCGGCTCCGGCACCGTCAACGCGAGGCGGCTCGCGTTCCCGAGCATGCGCTCCTGCTGCTGTTCTCCGGGAAGCTCGTGAGCCGGAAGGGACCGGAACTGCTCGTCGATGCCGTGAGGCAGCTGCCATCGGCCGTGCGCGATCGGATCGTCCTCGGCTTCCTGGGCGACGGCGAGCTGCGCGGCGCTCTGGAGCGCTCGGCGGGCGCGTCGCCGGTCGTGCCGGCCCGCATCTTCGGCTTCCACAACCAGCGCGAGGTGAGCTCGTTCTACCACGCCGCCGATCTCCTCGTCCTTCCCAGCCGGGAGGGCGAGTCGTGGGGGTTGGTCGTCAACGACGCCTTGCACCACGGTCTGCCCGGTGTCGTCTCGGACGCCGTCGGCAGCGCGCCGGACCTGGTGATTCCCGGTCGGACCGGGGAGACGTTCCCGGCGGGCTCGGCGCGGCAACTGGCCGCAGCCGTCGAACGCTCGCTTCCCCTGGTGGGGCGAGTGGACGTCAGAGCGAGGTGCCGCGCGGTCGCGAAGGACTATGGCGTGGAGGCGGCGGCCCACGGCATTGCCAGGGCCTTCTTCGCCGCGACGGGGCGAGGCCAGTAGCGGTGGCGGAGCGGACGGCCATCGTCATCGTCGGACACTTCGAGGAGGGGCACGTCGGCCGCCATCTTGCCGCCGGCGGCGAGGGACTGGGGCTGGCCGTCGAGCGTTGCGACACGCGGCAGGCGTTCTCGGGGTCGCGCTGGCTCCGGCGGATGAGCTGGCACCTGCGCGGCCGGCGTCCGCCGGCGCTGCGCCGGTTCGGCGAGCGCGTGCTTCGAACGTGCGCCAGCGCCAGGCCGGCGGTCCTGGTGGCGACGGGCCTCGCCCCCCTCACGGGCGCGGCGCTGCGACGACTGCGGCACACCGGCACGGTGGCGATCAACTACCTCACCGACGACCCGTGGAACCCGGCCCACCGCAGCTCGTGGTTCCTCGACGCGCTTCGCGAATACGACCATGTCTTCTCCACGCGCCGCCGTAATCTAGAGCAGCTGGCCCGGGCGGGCTGCCGGCGGGTTTCGTATCTTCCGTTCGCGTATGCGCCGGAGATCCACTTTCCGGACGGGGCCGGAGCCGCCCGCGAGGACGACGACGTGGTGTTCGTGGGGGGTGGCGACGCCGACAGGGTTCCGTACATCGCGGCGCTCGCACGGCAGGGTATGCGCGTGGCCGTGTACGGCGGATACTGGGAGCGCTTCCGGGACGTCGCGCACCTCGCCCGGGGGTTCGCGGACGCGCGTACGACACGGCGCGCGATCGCCGGTGCCCGGGTCTCGCTCTGCCTGGTGCGCCGCGCGAATCGAGACGGCCACGTCATGCGGACGTTCGAGGTCCCCGCCATGGGTGGGTGCATGCTGCTGGAGGACACCGACGAGCATCGCGAACTCTTCGGCGCGGATGGCGACGCCGTGGTGTATTTCCGGACCATCGGCGAGATGGTGGAGCGGGCTCGGTGGCTGCTCGGCCACGAGGACGAACGGCGCCGCCTGGCCGCGCGGGCGCGGCACCTCGTCGTCGCCGGCGCCCATACCTACCGCGACCGCCTGCTGACGATGCTGCGGACCGCGGCCCCGGCCGGTGGGCTGGAGGCGGGACGCCGATGACGAGGCTCCGTCGGCTCGCGGGCGGCCTGCTGCTGGCGGTGGCCGCCGGCGGATTCGTGGGCGAGCGCCTGGCGGCGGCGGGCGCGCCGGCGGTCGTCAGCGTGAGAGACGCCCCGTTCGGGGCCAGGGGCGATGGTGTCACCGACGACACCGACGCCCTCCGGAAGGCGATCGACGTCGCCGCCGAACGCCATGGCACGGCCGTGATCCCGCCGGGCACGTACGTGCTGACCGCGCCGATCCGGATCTCGGGCCGGCGGAACTTCCGCGTTCAGGGGGGCGGGGGCGCCGTCGGCGAGCTGTCCGGGGTCTCGCTCCGGTGGAACGGCCCGGCGGGAGTGGCGGCGATCGTGCTCGACCGGGTGCGGGATGCCGAGTTCTCCCATTTCAGTCTGGCGCCCGGGACCCGCGATTTCGAGGTCGGCATCGAGATCGGCCAGTTCTCGAAGCCCGGGCCCTGGATCTCCACGCACAACAGGTTCCGGTCCGTGCACGTGCGGGGCGGCACGATCGCCGGCATCCGGCTGTCCCGCAACGCGAGCGACAACAACGAGCTCCACACGTTCGACGATGTCACGTTGAACGGTCCCGGCCGGTACGGCCTGTACATCGGCGGCATGCAATCCAAGTGGCACCGGATCATCGGCGGCAGCATCGCGGACAAGGAGACCGGCATCCACGTGCATCAGGGCAGCTTCCTGTCCTCGGGCACGAACTTCAGCCACAACCGGCGCGACATCCATCTGCGCCAGCCGGTCGACGCCATCCTCATCGAGGCGGCCCAGAGCGAGGGGGCGTCCCAGTTCCTCACCACGGGGGTCCATCGGGCGGCCTGGGCGGTCACGGTCAAGGGGAGCCGGCTGTCCCCGGGGCCGCTCGCCGTGGACGGCGGGTATCTCTCGTACTCCGCCGGCGGGCCGCTGGTGCTCATCGGCAACGACTTCGCCGACGGGGTGACGCGGCCGGCGTGGCGAGTGGCCGCCGGCAATCATCCCGGCCTGCCGAGGCCCACGGTCGTCGCCATCGGCAACGTCTTCCCCAACGAGAGGCCGTTCCGCGACGTGGAAAGCGGTGCGCTGTTCTCGGTCGGGAACGTGTGGTCCGACGACAACACCGCCAGGCCACTGCCCGCCGCCGGCGTCCTGGCCAGCGAAGGGCGCGGCCGGCGAGGGTCGTTCACGATCAGCGGCGATGCGGCCAGCGCCGCCGTCGTCTTCGACGTGCCCGAGAAGGACGACCAGTACTTTCTGTCCGTCACGCCCACGGCCAGGCGCGGCGCAGCGGCGCCGGGGGCGAACCGCGTGCAGGGGATCAGGAAGGCGCCCGGCGGATTCACCGTGACCGTGGAGACGGCGCCGGGGGCCGGTCACGCCATGACGTTCGACTGGCACCTCGTCCGCTGACGATGGGCGCCGGAGGCGCGTGAGATGTCCGCGAACTGGGGCGTGGCGTTCCTGCTGGCCGTCTGGCTCGGCGCCGCCGGGGTCACGGTGCTTGCCAGGCGCCGAGCGCCGGCCGGCGGCGCGGGGCTCGTGCTCGCGTACCTGGTGGGCCTGTGGTTGCTCCACTGGCCGGCCGCGGCGATCTACGTCCTGCCGGACTACTCGAACTTCGACGAGCTCGTCGTCGAGGCCGGGCTCCGGGAGAGTGTCTATGCCGTCGTCGGACTGGCCGTGGGTGTCGCCGTGGTCGCCCCGTTTCTGTGCCGGCGGCTCCCCGCCATCACCGGCCCTGGACAAGCGCGCGCGCCCGATCGACGGCTGGCTCCCGCGTACGTCCTGACGGGCCTCGGCGCGTACCTGCTCCTCCTGCCGCTGTTCGGCCGGGTCCCGACGCTGAACGCCCTCGTGGCCGCGATGTGGAGCCTGCTGGTGGTGGGACTCGGCCTTGGATGCTGGCAGGCGTGGCGGCGGCGGCGGCGCGTCGCGATGGTCATGTGGCTGGCGGCCGCGTCCGTGCTGCCCTTCTTCACGATCGTGGCGGCCGGCTTCCTGGGCTACGGGACGTCCGCGCTGCTGATCGTGCTGGCGCTGCTCGCGAGCTTCGTGCGGTGGCGGCCGTGGATCTTCGCGGCGGCGTTCGCCGTGGTGTACCTCGCCCTGTCCTTCTACGTCACCTACATGCGCGATCGGGCCGAGATCCGCAGCGTGGTGTGGGGTGGCGAGGCTGCCGGCGCGCGGATCGAGCAACTGTCCCGGACCGTGCGCGATCTGGAGTGGTTCGACGTGGGCGATCCCGAGCACCTGCTCCGGGTCGACGAGCGGCTCAACCAGAACGTGCTGGTCGGGCTGGCGGTGAGCCAGCTTCAGTCGGGCATGCTGCCCTACGCCGCCGGCGAGACGCTGTGGCAGGCCACGATCGCGATCGTGCCGCGGGCGATCTGGCCGGGGAAGCCGGTGGTGGCCGGCAGCATGGAGCTCGTCAGCACCTATACGGGCATGCAATTCGCGGAGGGGACGAGTGTCGGGGTGGGCCAGGTCCTCGAGTTCTACATCAACTTCGGCACGCCGGGAGTCTTCCTCGGATTCGTGCTCCTGGGCACGATCCTGACGATCGTCGATTCGGCGGCGGCCGTCCGGCTGGTGCGGGGGAACTGGCACGCCTTCACGCTCTGGTACCTCCCCGGCATCGCCCTGCTCCAGCCGGGGGGGTCGCTCGTCGAGGTGACGTCCAGCGCGGGCGCGGCGATGGTGGTGGCATGGCTGATCGGCCGCTATGCCGTCCGGCCCGCCGCCGGCGTGGGGCCGGCCATCCGATCCCCTCTCACCGTGCGCGGCGTCGACGTGTGAGGGTGTGCTTCTCGTCGCCCCGTCTCTCGCCGGCGTCGGCGGTATCGAGGCGTCCGGAAAGCTCGCCTGGGAGAGCCTTTCGGGTCCGCACCGCAGCCGGGACACCGCCCGGCTGTTCTGCTATGGGGCGGTCGTGCCGGACGTCGATGGGGGCTCGCGGGCCCGGGTGATCCACGCCCGATCGAAGGCGGGGGCGGCGCTGCTCGCCGCGACCATGCCGTGGCCGGATCGTGGTGCGTTGATCTGGCACCTCGGCCTCCTGAAGCTGCTGCCGTTCTTCCGTCTTCGACGAGCCCGTATCGGGCTTTTCCTGCACGGCGTCGAAGCGTGGCGGCGGCTCGATCCCTGGACCCGGCGGCTCCTGCGCCGCGTGGACGTCTTCTTGACCAACAGCACGCACACCTGGCGGGAGTTCCTGCGATTCAACCCCGAGTGGTCGGCGGTCAGGCCACGCACGGTCCATCTCGGCGTCGGCTCGCCGGTGGTGGGCCCGCTGCCCGCCCCCGATCCTCGCCCGATCGTGCTGATGCTCAGCCGCCTGGTCACGAGCGAGGATTACAAGGGCCATCGCGAGGTCATCAGGGCGTGGCCACGCGTTCTCGCCAGGCTTCCCGACGCGGAGTTGTGGATCGCCGGCGACGGAGACCTCCGGCCGGACCTGGAGTCGAGGGCGCGCGCGCTCGGGTCGCCCGGCGCCGCGATCCGATTCGTCGGCACGGTGTCCGAGGTGGACAAGCAGGGGTTGCTGACGCGGTGCCGCTGCCTGGCGATGCCGAGCCGGTCCGAGGGGTTCGGGCTGGTCTATCTGGAGGCGATGCGCCTGGGCCGGCCGTGCCTGGTCGGGACCGAGGACGCCGGCCGTGAAGTGGTGAACCCGCCCGAAGCGGGCGTTGCGGTGCGCCCGGATGACCCCGGTGAGTTGACCGACGGCCTGTGCCAGCTCCTGAGCGCCGGCGTGGCGTGGGAACGGCTGGCCGCCCAGGCCCGCCGGCGGTACGAGCACGCGTTCACCGCCGCGCACTTCCAGCTTCGGCTCGAGGACGCGCTCAGCGACGCCGGCCTGCTGGATGGCTAGGCCGACGAGAGTCCTGCACGTCATCCCGTCGGTGGCGCCGGGGCGGGGAGGGCCGAGCGCGGCCGTGCGGACGATGACCCGTGGCCTCGTGAAAGCCGGGCTCGACGTGCACGTCGCCACGACCGATGACGGCGGGCCGGATCGGCTGAGCGTGCCGCTCGACGTGCCGGTCGTCAGTGACGGCGTGACGTACTGGTACTTTCGGCGGCAGGCCCGTGCCTACACGCTGTCGTGGCCGCTCTTCGGGTGGCTGGGCAGATCCCTGGCACGCTACGACCTCGTCCACGCTCACGCCCTCTTCTCCTGGGCGCCCACCGCAGCGGCGTACTGGGCGCATCGCGCGAAGGTGCCCTACATCGTCCGGCCCCTGGGGACCCTCGGTCGATGGGGCATGCGGCACCGGCGGCGGGTGCTGAAGCGGCTGTCGTTTCGGGTGCTGGAGCGCCGAATCCTGGCTCGCGCGGCCCGGGTTCACTACACCTCGGAGCAGGAGCGTCTGGAGGCGGCGGAACTCGGAGTCACGGGTGGGGCGTCGGTGGTGCCGCTCGGCACGGACCTCAGCGCGTTCGAGCACCTGCCGCCGCGCGGCTGGCTCGCCGGGCGCGCCCCCCACCTGGCCGGGCGACCCGTGGTGCTGTTCATGTCCAGGATCGATCCCAAGAAGGGGCTCGACCTGATGCTCGGCGCCCTGTCCAGCCTCGGTCGCGGAGACGCGAAGGTCGTCCTGGTCGTCGCAGGGGCGGGCGCGCCGGGATGCGAGACCGCGCTCCGGCGGGAGGCCGCTCGCCGTGGGGTGGCGGGCGACATCGTGTGGACCGGATTTCTCGAGGGTCGTGAGAAGCTGGCGGCCCTGGCCGACGCCGACCTGTTCGTCCTCCCCTCGTACTCCGAGAACTTCGGCCTGGCCGTCGTCGAGGCCATGGCGTGCGGCGTTCCGGTCGTGATCTCGGATCACGTCGGCATTCACCGGGAAGTCGCGGCGGCCGGCGCCGGATACGTGGTCCCGTGCGACGCGACGGCGCTGGCCGACGCGATCGCTCGGCTGGTCAAGGCGCCGGAGTCGAGAGCACGTCTCGGTGCGCGGGGACGACGAGTGGTCCAGGAGCGATTTTCCATGGACGCGATGACGGAGGGGCTGATAGAGATGTACGAGTGGGTGCGCGGGCGGGAGGCGGGATCACGCGGAGCGCACGGGTGTGCTCGTGACTGATTCCCCCGTCGAGGTCCAACGCAAGGCCGGCCGCGCAGCGTGATGCGGCTGGCGCAGTCCCGGTCATCCCCGGCGGTCTCGGTCGTCATTCTCACGCACGACGAGGAGGCCACCCTCCCGGCGTGCCTCGACAGCCTTCGGGGGCTGGACTGCGAGGTCTTTCTCGTCGACTCCGGCAGCACCGATCGCACGGTGGAGATCGCCCGGCGGGCCGGGGCGGCCGTCGTCCAGCACCCGTTCGAGCACTATGGCGCCCAGCGGAACTGGGCGCAACGTCACCTTCCCCTGCGCAGCGAGTGGGTGCTGCACCTGGACGCCGACGAGCGGCTGCTGCCGGATCTGGTGACGGAGATCAACGAGGCGCTCGCCACGGCCGGCCCCGACACCAACGGGTTCCTGCTCCGGCGGCGGACGGTGTTCATGGGGCGGTGGATCCGGCACGGCGGACATTACCCGTCGTACCAGTTGCGGCTCTATCGGTGGAAGCATGGCCGCTGCGAGGATCGCCTCTACGACCAGCATTTCCTGGTGCAGGGCGGCGTCGCGCGGCTCCGGCACGACTACCTCGACACGGTGACGGCGGACATCTCGGTCTGGAGCCGCCGGCACCTCCGATGGGCGGAGCTGGAGGCGGCGGAGACGCTCGCGGGCGGAGCGGCGGGCCGGCGCGTGCAGGCGCGGATGTTCGGAGGGGTCATCGGGCGGCGGCGGTGGCTTCGAGAGCGGGTGTTCTGGCGCCTGCCGCTGTTCGCCCGCGCCTTTGCGTACTGGGGGTATCGCTATTTCGTGCGGCTCGGCTTTCTGGACGGCGTCGAGGGCCTGGTCTTCCACTTCCTCCAGGGGTGCTGGTATCGCGTGCTCGTCGACACCCACATCTATGTCGCCCGCCGCCGGACGGGCGGGCATCCATGCTGATCCTCGGCATCAACGCGTTCCATGCCGACGCGGCGGCGGCGCTGCTGATGGACGGGCGCGTGGTGGCCGCCGTCGAGGAGGAGCGCTTCAGCCGGATCAAGCATGTCGCCGGCGTTCCGGCCGAGGCGGTCCGCGCCTGCCTCGCGATCGGCGGCGTGAACGCGGAGGCCGTGGCCGCGTTCGCCGTCTCCCGCAACCCGCGGGCGAACGTCCTCCGCCGCGCCCTGTTCGTCGCTCGGACCCGTCCGCGGCCGGGACTGCTCACGGACCGGTGGCGCAACGCCCGACGGGTGTACGACGTCGGGCGGGCGGTCGGGCACGTGACGGGACTGGACGCCGGCGCCGTCCGGCGACGGCTGCATCGGGTGGAGCACCACCCGGCTCACCTGGCCAGTGCGTTCTTCGTCTCGCCGTTCGACCAGGCGGCCGTCTGCGCCGTCGACGGCTTCGGCGACTTCGTCAGCACGTCGTGGGCGACCGGGCGAGGTCACCGCCTGGAAGAAATCGGCCGGATCTGCTTCCCGCACTCGCTGGGCCTGCTCTATCTGGCGGTCACCCAGCACCTGGGATTCGTGACGTACGGCGACGAGTACAAGGTGATGGGCCTGGCGCCGTACGGCGCGCCCGACTACGTCGACCGGCTCCGGACGGTCGTGCGCCTGGCGCCCGACGGCCGGTTCACCCTCGACCTCGGCTACTTCCGGCACTGGTCCGAGGGCGTCCGCATGACGTGGGAGGACGGTGAGCCCGTGATCGGCCGCGCCTTCACGCCCCGGCTGGAGCAGTTGCTGGGCCCGGCTCGCCGGCCCGACGAGCCGCTCACGGCCCGCCACGAAGCGATCGCGGCGTCGCTGCAGGTGGTCTTCGAGGAGGCGGTCCTGCACGTCCTCAACGCGCTCCATCGCCGCACGCGGCTGTCGCGCCTCTGCCTGGCCGGTGGATGCGCGATGAACAGCGTGCTGAATGGCAAGATCCGGGAACGGACGCCGTTCCGCGAGGTGTACGTGCAGCCGGCGGCCGCCGACAGCGGGACGGCCCTGGGAGCCGCGCTCTACGTGTGGCACCACCTGCTCGGCAAGCCGCGCGGCTTCGTCATGGACCATGGCTACTGGGGTCCGGAGTTCGACGACCGGCAGATCGAGGCCGTGCTGAGCGCCACCCGGGGGCGCCTCGAGGCCGAGGGCTGCCGCGTCGAGTGGCGGCCCGACGAGGACGCGCTCTGCCGCTGGACCGCCGAGCAGCTCGCCGCGGGGCGCATCGCGGGCTGGTTCCAGGGACGCATGGAGTGGGGAGCGCGGGCCCTCGGAAACCGCAGCATCCTGGCCGACCCGCGCCGGGCCGACATGCGGGACGTCCTCAACGCGCGGATCAAGTCTCGCGAGAAGTTCCGTCCGTTCGCACCCTCGGTCCTGGAGGAGGCGGTCGACGAGTACTTCGTCGGCGCCGCGCCGGACCCGTTCATGGCCCACGTCTACCCGGTCCGTGCCGACAAGCGCGCGGTGATCCCAGCGGTCACTCACGTGGACGGCTCCGGACGGCTGCAGACCGTGAACCGGCAGGCGAACGCCCGCTACTGGGGGCTGCTCAAGGCCTTCGAGAAAGTGACCGGCGTGCCGGTGCTGCTCAACACCTCGTTCAACGAGAACGAGCCGATCGTGCATCAGCCCCAGGAAGCCCTGGACTGCTTTCTCCGGACCGGCATGGACGTCCTGGTCCTCGGCGGCTTCACGATCGAGCGGATCTCGCCGCACCGGGCTCCGAATCCATGACGCCGCTCCACGTCGCGTTCTTCAACCGGTCGTACCATCCCGACACGTCGGCCACGGGCCAGCTCTTGACCGAGCTGTGCGAGAGCCTCGTGCGGCACCACGGCTGGCGGGTCACAGTGGTGACGGGCGTGCCGCTGCTGCCGTCGGGCGGCGCGGGCGCCGCGCGCCGTGAGCGGCACGCCGGGGTCGCGATCGTCCGCGCGCGCGGGACGCGGTATTCCAAGCGGCGCTTCGTCGGGCGGGCGGCCAACTACGTCACGTACTTTCTGTCGGCGTGCTGGGCGGGGCTGCGTCTCGACCGGCCCGACGTCGTGGTGGCCCTGACCGACCCGCCGATCATCGGCCTGGCCGGCTGGCTCGCGTCACGCCGGTTCGGCGCGCCACTCGTGATGGCCTACCAGGACGTCTTCCCGGAGGTGGCGCGCCTGCTGGAGGACTTCCAGAGCGAGATCGTCAACCGCGGGCTCCAGGCGGTCAATTGCTTCCTGGTGGGCCAGGCCGAGCGCACCGTCGCCATCGGCGAGACGATGCGGCGGCGCCTGATCGAGGGCAAGGGCGCCGATCCCGCCCGCACGACCGTCATCGCCGACTGGGTCGACTGCGAGGCCGTCGTGCCCGCGCCTCGCGACAACGGGTTTGCCCGGGCCCACGGGCTCGACGGCGCGTTCGTCGTCATGCACTCCGGCAACATCGGCCTCTCGCAGGGGCTGGAGACCCTGGTCGAGGCGGCCGCGCACCTGGCGCACCTGCCCGACCTGCAGGTCGTCTTCGTGGGCGAGGGGGTGAAGGCGCCGGCGCTGCGGGCGCAGGTCCGGGCGCTCGGGCTCACCAACGTGCGGTTCCTGCCGTTCGCGCCCACCGAGCGGCTGTCGGAGTCGTTCGGCGCCGCCGACGTGTTCGTCGTGTCGCTCAAGCCCGGCCTGGCCGGCTACATCGTGCCGAGCAAGCTCTACGGCATCCTGGCGGCCGGCCGGCCCTACGTGGCGGCCGTCGAGGAGGAGTGCGAGGTCACCGCCATCACCCGCCGCTGGGACTGCGGTCTGCTGGCCGAGCCGGCGAAGCCGCGTGACTTGGCCGACAAGATCTTGCGGCTTTACCAGGACCGCGCGCTGGCCCGGCGCCTCGGCGGCAACGCCCGGCGGGCGGCGCTCGAGTTCGATCGCCGCCGCCAGGTCGGCGCGTACCACCGGCTCCTTCACGGCGTCGCGACGGCGGTCAGCGAGCGGCACCAGGGGCGCACGCCGCTGGCCAAGCGCGTGCTCGACGTGCTGCTGGCCGGGCTGGGCCTGCTCGCCGCCGCGCCGGTCATGCTGGCCATCGCCGCCGCCGTCAAGCTCGGCGACGGCGGTCCCGTGTTCTATCGCCAGGCCCGCGTGGGCCGCGGCGGCCGGCGATTCGAATCCTGGAAGTTCCGCTCGATGATCCCCGGAGCCGACGCGTGCTGGGGGCCGCGCCAGGCGGCCGCCGCCGACGCACGCGTCACGCGGGTCGGACGCCTGCTGCGCGCCACGGCCATGGACGAGCTGCCCCAGCTCTGGAGCATCCTGCGCGGAGACATGAGCGTCGTGGGACCCCGCGCGTTGATGCCCGAGGAGATCGAGGTGAGCGGCCCGGGCGAGACCGTGCCGATCGAGAAGATCCCCGGCTACGAGGCGCGCCATCGCGTGGTGCCCGGCCTGACCGGGCTGGCACAGATCTACGCCGACCGCGACGTTCCCCGGCGCCACAAGTTCCGCTACGACGCGCTCTACATCCGCCGCCGCAGCCTCTGGCTCGACGTGCGCCTCATCCTGCTGTCGTTCTGGATCACCGTCCGCGGCACCTGGGAGCGGCGCGGGTCGAAGTTCTGAACCGGCCGCGCGCCGGCGGTGGCCCGAGGCTCAAACGTTGGGCGACGTCGGCGCGCCCCGTATAATCGCGGCGTGATCGACGTCGCCATCCTCGGTGGAGGGCCGGCCGGGCTGCTCACTGCGGCGCGCCTGGCCGAATCCGGTCTCGACGTCCTGCTCCTCGAGGAACATTGCACGATCGGCGAACCCGCCCACTGCACCGGGATCATCTCGCTGGAGGCGGCCGAGCTGGCCAAGATCCCCGACGACGTCGTCCTCAACCGACTCTCGCGCGCCCGCCTGATCGCGCCGAACGGCGCGTCGACCTCCCACCAGTGGCCCGGGGGCGGTGGCGAGGCGATCCTCGTCATCGACCGCGCAGCCTTCGACGCGGAGCTGGCCCGTCAGGCGACCGAGGCGGGCGCGGTGGTGCGCACCGGCACGCGCGTGCTCGACGTCGAGGTCGGCCCCGGAGCCGTCATGATCCACACGGCAACCCACGCGGTGCGGGCCCGGGCGTGCGTGCTGGCCTGCGGGGTGTCCTACCGCTTCCAGCGCCAGCTCGGGCTGGGGCTGCCGGGGCAGGCGATCCACACCGCCCAGACCGAGGTGGCGGCGGTCGCCTCCGATTCGGTCGAGGTCCACGTCGGGCGCGCCGTCGCCCCCGACGGATTCGCGTGGGCGGTGCCGATCGTGCGGGACGGGCGTGCGCGCCTGAAGATCGGCGTGATGGCGGCCGGCAATGCCGGCGCCTGCCTCCAGACCTTCCTGGAGCGTCCGGACCTGCGCGCCCGCCTGCTGGAGGAGCCCCCGCCGCCGATCCGGCGACTGCTGCCGCTGCGGCCGATTGCGCGCACCTTCACCGACCGCCTGCTCGTGGTCGGCGACGCGGGCGGGTTCACGAAGCCGACGACCGGGGGCGGTATCTTCTACAGCCTGCTGACCGCCTCGCTGGCGGCCGAGACGCTCGTGGAGGCGTTCGACGCAGGACGGCTCGACGAGGCGGCGCTGGCGGGCTACGAGCGGCGCTGGCAGGCGCGGTTGGGCCCGGAATTGCGAGTCGCCGACTGGCTGCGCACCCTGGTGACGCGGTGCTCGGACGCCGAGATCGACCGGCTCGTCCTCGCCCTGGGCGCGGACGACGTCCTGCCGCTGATCCGGCGCACGGCCCGGTTCAATTGGCACCGCGACCTGATCGTGGCGCTGATCCACCAGCCGCGGGTCGCCACGCTGCTCTTCCGCACGCTCTTTCGCTAGCCCGACCCCGGCTGAACTCGGGCTAGTCGCGGGACCGCGTGAGCCCCGACCGGCTGGCCTCGGCGCGGAAATGGACCGGCACCTTCTCCAGGCTGTCCGTCCACGTCGTGACGCCGTCCTCGTCCGTCCACCGGTAGATCGGCGCCGGCGCCGTGGGCGCCGGCCGCGACGCGCCGGATTCGGGCGCTCGTGCGGGCGGCGCCGAGGGCGCTGGTGGCGGGGGGGGCGGGGCGGCCGGCGGGTTGGGGATCCACACCCAGACGTAGGGCGACGTCAGCCCGTCTCCGCGCAGCTCGTAGCGACCGGTCGGAAACTCCACGATTCGCGGCACGGGCAGGGGCGCCGCATACGCCGGCGGGGTGTAGACCGCCGGTGGCGCATAGACCGGCGGGGAGGCATAGACAGGCGCCGGCGCCACCACGATCGGGGAGGCGACGATCACCGACGGCGAGACGAACCATGGGAAGAAGGAGCGGTGGGGATGCACGCGGTGATGGCGCCGGTGATGGTGGTGATGGGGCTGGTGACGGCCGAATCCCCCTCGAGGGGCATGGAAGCGGCGGCCGTCGCCTCGGCGACCGTCGGCGTCGGCCGGATCCGGGCCGGCGGCGAGCGACAGCGCGATTACCAGCGCCAGGGCGAGCGCCTTCATGGGTGTCAGGCTGGAGGATAGTCACCAAGCGGCCCTGACGGCAAGTGTCAGATTGGCCGATCAGTGTCAGCATGCCGTCATGCCGGAGGGACCGTAGAAATTCCAAGGCGTTACAGATTGCACTTTTCCATGGCACTTGACGTATGGTCCGCTGCTTGCCAATGGCCTCAGCCCGGGGTGACATGGCGGTGATTGAAGAGACGTCGGCTCCAGGCATCGAGGATTCGGTCAGGGTCTACCTCCGGCAGATGGGGCAGGTGCCCCTCCTCACGCCCGCGCGTGAGGTGGGGCTCGCCCGGAGGATAGAGACCGGGCGTGAGACGGTGATCTTGGCGGTGCTGGGCACGGAGATCGGGCGGGCGGGGCTGCGGGAGCTGGGCAGCCGGGTCGCGCACCGGGAGCTCGACGTCGAGGCCGTCGTCGATCCCCTGGAGCAAGAGCTCAGCGACGCCCAGCGGACGGCCCTGGCCCGGCGGGTGACCCGCGGCCTGGCGGGAATCTTCAGGATGCTGGGCGCGCGGGAGGGGGCCGGGCGGCGGCCGCGCCGCCCCCAGGCACGCAACCGCGCGAAGCGCGCGGCCGAGGTTCGCCGGCGGGAGCAGCGCATCCTGGCGCGTCTGCGCGACCTGCGCGTGCGGTACGAGGTGTTCGACTCCGAAGGCGAGCGGCCGGGGCTGGCCCAGGCGCTCATCCCCGCGGCGACCAACGGACACGCCGCCCGGCTGCGGCCCGTGCTCGAGCGCATCCGGCAGGCGCGGGCCGACGCCGCCGAGGCCAAGAACCGGATGGCCGAGGCCAACCTGCGCCTGGTCGTGTCGATCGCCAAGCGTCACGTCAACCGCGGGCTGCCCCTGCTGGACCTGATCCAGGAGGGCAACATCGGGCTGCTGCGCGCGGTGGACAAGTTCGAGTACCGCCGCGGCTACAAGTTCTCGACCTACGCGACGTGGTGGGTGCGGCAGTCGGTCAGCCGCGCCATCGCCGATCAGGCGCGGACCATCCGGCTGCCGGTGCACATGATCGAGCGCATCAATCGCCTGATCAAGGTCTCGCGCCAGCTCGTGCAGGAGCTGGGACGCGAGCCGGTGGCCGCCGAGATCGCCGCCCGCGTGCAGATGCCCGTGGACATGGTGCAGGCGGCGCTGGGCGCCGTCGTCGAGCCCATCTCGCTGGAGACGCCGGTGGGTGACGACGACGACTGCGCGATCGGCGATTTCATCGAGGACCGCCAGACCGCCTCTCCCTTCGACACGACGCTGGGGGCCGAGCGCCGGGCCCGGACCCTGGCGCTGATCGACACGCTCAAGCCGCGCGAGGCGCGGGTGCTTCGCCTGCGCTACGGCCTGGCCGACGGCTACGACTGGACGCTGGAGGAGGTCGGTCAGGAGTTTCGCGTCACCCGCGAGCGCATCCGGCAGATCGAGGCCAAGGCGCTCAAGCGCATGCGGCATCCCACCCGCACGGAGAAGCTCAGGATCTTCGCCGACGCATAGGCCGCTTGAAATCGGCGGCCGATCTGCGTTAGACGTGGGCCGCGTGCCCACGGCGCTCGACGGCCTCACCGTGCTCGACCTCGCGACCTTCGTGGCCGCGCCCTTCTGCTGCACGCTGCTGGGCGAGTTCGGCGCCGAGGTCATCAAGGTGGAGCAGCCCGGCCGCGGCGACGACCTGCGCCGGCTGGGCACGCCGGCGGCGCCCGGCCTCTCCTACTGGTGGCTCGCCGAGTCGCGCAACAAGAAGTCGATCACCTGCAACCTTCGGGAGCCCGAGGGC
>DASWJN010000362.1:0-2085 GCA_036397135.1 Candidatus Methylomirabilota bacterium | reverse complement strand
GGCCGGCGGCGTAGAGCAGGATGGCGTCGGCCGTCTCGGGGCCGAGGCCCGGCACGCCCAGCAGCTCGTGCCGCAGCGGCGCCAGCGGCGCCCGGCGCAGCGCGCGGAAGTCGCCGCCGCACCGCGCGAGCAGCCAGGCGGTGAAGGCGTGCAGGCGCCGGGCCTTGAGCCGGTAGGTGCCCGCCGGGCGGATCAGGTTCTCCAGCGTGCCGGCATCGCCGGCGGCGAGCCGGCGCGGCGTCAACAGGCCGTGGGCCCGGAGGGCGGCGACGGCCCGGGCGGCGCCCGTCCAGGCCGTGTGCTGCGTGAGGATGGCGCCGACGGCGACCTCGAACGGCGTGCGGGCCGGCCACCACTCCTGTGGGCCGTACCGGGCGAGCAGGGCTCGATAGAGCCGCAGCAGCCGCGCCTTGACCGGATCGCGCGGCGGGCCGGGAATCCGGCGCCACGCGCTCAGCACGGGACGGCCTGACGCGATGCTGGGCGCTGTCATCTTGCTCCAGAGCCTGGTGCTGGCGATCGCCGGCCCGGCGACCTCACCCGAGTATCTCCCGCTCTGGGTGGCCGAGGCCGAGGGTCATTTCGCGCGCGAGGGACTGAAGGTCGTCCTCCGGACCACGCGCGCGGAGCCCGGCGCGGCCGAGGCGCTGGTGCAGGGCCAGGCCGACCTCGTGGCGACCTCCCTCGACGCGATTCTGCGCTTCGGCTCCCGGTCGGTCACCCGGGCTCCGCGGCTGGTGTTCGGGCTGACGGCCGCGCCTCCGGTCGCGCTGCTGGTGCCGGCGTCCCAGGCCGAGGTCGTCAAGTCGCTGAACGACCTGCCCGGCACCCGCGTCGGGCTGTCCAGCCCGGGGGCTCCTGAGCAGGCCTGGTTCGGCTGGCTGCTGGCGCGGGCCGGGCTGAGCCTCGCCCAGATGTGGGTCGTGAGCCACGGCAGTCGCGGGCTCGTCGCCGCCGTCGAGAGCGGCGACGTGCACTCCGGGCTCGTGCACGAGCCGTCCGCCACCCGGCTCGTCGCCGAGGGCCACGCGCGCGTGCTCGTGGATCTTCGCACGCCGGGCGCCGTGGCCCAGGCCCTCGGCGGGGCGACGGTGCACGCAGCAGTGTTCGCGCGGGCCGACCGGCGGCCGCGCGACCGCGATCTGGGCGCCTTCGCCCGGGCGCTCCTCGCGGCCGAGCAGCAGATCGCCAGCGCCGAGCCGGACGAGCTGGCGGCCCGGCTGCCCGCGCGCGTGAGGGGTCTCGCGACCGAGTTCGCGGCCCGGCTGGAGGCGACGCGCCACATCTACGTCGCGGACGGGCTGGTCACCGCCGAGCAGGTGCGCGACACGCTGGCGCTGATCCGCGCCCATCATCCGTTGCCCGTCACCAGCCGGGTGCCGTCGCCGGAGGAGATGCTCCACATGGCGCCCCTGCGCCGGGCCCTCAGCCCGCCGGTGGGTCGTTGACCTGCACCCCGAAAGCCGCCAGCAGCCGGCCGGTCTCGGCGAGCGGCAGCCCGATGACGTTGCTGAGGGAGCCCTCGAGTCCCGCCACCAGCGCCGCCCCCCGAGCCTGGATCGCGTACGCGCCGGCCTTGTCCAGCGGCTCGCCGCTCGCCACGTAGGCCTCGATCTCCGCCTCGCCATAGTCCGCCATGCGGACACGGCTCACGACCGAGACGGTTTCCGACCGGCCCGTGCGCGCCTCCACGACCGCCACGCCGGTGATGACCTCGTGCTCGCGTCCCCGGAGCCGCCGCAGCATGGCACGCGCCTCGTCGGGTCCGGTCGGCTTGCCCAGCGGCTCGCCGTCGATCACCACGATCGTGTCGGCGCCGAGCACGACGCCCTGCCCCACGCGGCCGGCGATCGCGCGGGCCTTGTCCAGCGCCAGCGCCGCCGCCGCGTCACCGGGGGGACCGGCGGCGAGTGTCTCGTCGAGATCGCTCGGCATGACACGGAACTCCGGGCAGAGCGAGCGCAGCAGCTCCCGCCGCCGCGGCGAGGATGAGGCCAGGATGAGCATGACGTCGCGGCGCTAATGACTCTCGTGGAATCCGGTGACGCCGGGGGCGGGGCACGGGAGCCCTGCGCGCGCCACGGA
>DASWJN010000361.1:0-2914 GCA_036397135.1 Candidatus Methylomirabilota bacterium | reverse complement strand
GCCCGAGCCCGGCTCGGAGTAGCCCTGGCACCAGAACTCCTCGCCGCTGAAGATCTTGGGCAGGAAGCGCTGCTTCTGGGCCGCGGTGCCGAAGCGGAAGAGGACGGGCGCGCACATGCGCAGGCCGAAGGCCACCAGCGGCGGCGTGCCCGCGTACCCGCATTCCTCCTCGAAGATGTAGCGCTGGACCACGTTCCAGCCGGTACCGCCCCACTCCACCGGCCAGTCGGGCGCGACCCAGCCCTTCGTCGCCAGGATCCTGTGCCAGCGCGCGAGGTCGTCCTTCGCCAGTTCCTTGTAGTCGAGCACCTTGTCGCGCAGGTCGGCAGGCAGGTTCTGGTCGAGCCAGCCGCGCACCTCGTCGCGGAAGGCCGTTTCCTCGGGCGAGTAGGTGAGGTCCATCGGATCGCTCCTCCCGGCCGCGGTCCCCTCGCGGTCGACCCGGCAGGCGCGATGGTATCAGGCGTCGAGGGGGGCGGTCACGTGAAGGTCAGGGGCTCCAGGGTGGTTTCGCCACGCGCGAACCGGCCCAGGCTCAGGGGCGCGACGTCGAGGGTGGTCGCGCGGCCGTCGGCGATCAGCTCGGCCATGAGCTGGCCCGCGATGGGGCCGTGCATGAACCCGTGGCCGCTGAAGCCGGCGATGACGTGGAGACCCTCCGCGCCGGGCACCGCGCTCACGATGCCGGTCTGGTCCGGCGTCATCTCGTAGAGGCCGGTCCACGTGCGCATGAGCCGGGCCTCGGACAGTACGGGCGCGCGGCGCATGGCGCGCTCCACGAGCGGCTCCGCCAGGCTCCAGTCGAGCGCCGTGCTGAACGATCCCGCCTCCTCCCGGCGGCCGATGCCGAGGAGGATCCCGGCGCCCTCGCGCCGCAGCGAGATGCCCAGGTGGGGGTCGATGACGAACGGCGTCGCCTCCGGGATCTGCTCGAACGAAAACGGGGCGGTGATGAACTTCGAGCGCCGCAGGGGCGCGACCGGGATGTCGACGCCGGCGAGCTTGCCGACCACGCCCGACCAGCAGCCGGCGGCGATGACGACCACGGGGGCCGAGACGGGGCCGGTGGGCGTCACCACGCCCCCCACGCCGCCCGGCGTGCGAACGAAGCCCACGACCTCGCATCCGGTCCGGATCGTCACGCCGAGGTCGCGCGCCCGCGCGGCGATCGCCGTGGTGGCCAGGTAGGGATCGGCGTAGCCGTCGCGCGGCGAGTAGGTAGCGCCGCGCAGGTCGCCGGTGGCGAGATACGGGAACCGGCGGCGCGTCTCGTCGGGCGACAGCAGCCGCACGTCGACCCCGAGGCTTTGCTGGAGGCCCACGTTGCGCTCGGCCTGGGCCTGCTCGGCCTCGGTCGTGACGAGGATCAGGTAGCCGTGCTGCCGGAAGCGCGGATCGACGCCGAACTCGTCCTCGAACCGCTCGTAGGTCTCGATGCTGTGACGGGTCAGCTCGATGCCGATGCGGTTGGCGTACTGGTGGCGGATGCCCCCGCTGGCCAGCGCCGTCGAGCCCGAGCAGACCTCGTCGCGCTCGAGCAGCAGGATGCGCCCCGCCCGCCGTCGCGCCAGGTGGTAGGCCGTGCTCACGCCCATGATGCCGGCGCCCACGACGACGACGTCGGCCGTGCCGGCGCTCACCGTCCCGCCCCGCTCGTGTTCCTGGTGCCTTCGGCCGGACGCATGCGCCCCCCTCCGCTGGAACGGTAGCCCGAGGGTACGCTAAGCTTGCGCGCATGAACATCGCCATCCGCCAGATCCATCCCGTGTTCGTGGGCGAGGTCTCCGGCATCGACGTCACCCGACCGCTCGCGCCCGAGGAGGTGGCGGCCGTCGAGGCGGGGATGGACCGCTACGCGGTGCTGGTGTTCCACGAGCAGAAGCTCACGGACGAGCAGCAGATGGCGTTCAGCCGCCACTTCGGCGCCCTGGAGGACGCCCGGGGCGGCAACATCACCCGGCCGGAGGACAAGCGCCTCCAGGTCGGCATGAACGACGTCTCCAACCTCGGCGGCGACGGCCGGCCCCTGGACCGCGAGTCCCGCCAGCGCCTGTTCAACCTCGGCAACATGCTCTGGCATTCGGACAGCTCGTTCCGCCCGATCCCCGCCAAGTACTCCCTGCTATCGGCCCGCGTGGTGAACCCCGTGGGGGGCAACACCGAGTTCGCCGACATGCGGGCGGCCTACGACGCGCTCGAGGCGGCCATGAAGGCGGAGATCGAGGACCTCGTGTGCGAGCACTCGCTGATGTACTCGCGCAGCTCGCTCGGCCTGCTCGACTACTCGGAGGAGGAGCGGGCGATGTTCCGGCCGGTGCGCCAGCGGCTCGTGCGCACGCACCCCGTCACCGGCCGCCGATCGCTGTACCTGTCGTCCCACGCCGGCGGCATCGTCGGCATGCCGATGGCGGAGGCGCGCATCCTGCTGCGCGACCTCACCGAGCACGCCACCCAGCCGCGGTTCGTCTACGTCCACCGGTGGCGCCCGTGGGACCTAATCATGTGGGACAACCGCCAGATGATGCACCGCGTCCGCCGCTACGACGAGCGCCAGCCCCGCGACATGCGACGCACCACCATAGCCGGCGACGCCCCCACCGTCTAGTGACATGGGGGGCCCCGACATGGCCCCCCATACCCCCCATCCCCCCCATCCCCCCCCATACCCCCCAACGCTCGTCGCACCCCGGCGAAGCCGGGGCACTCCTCGTTATCCCGACACGCTCCTAGCGAATCACCTGAAACGTGGTGACGGCGGGGGCCGGGCACGGGAGCCCCGGGCGCGCCACGTCGATGGCGAGCCGTCGTCGCCGTTGCGAGCGCAGGGCTCGGCGAGCGCGCGATCGGCGATTCGACTGATCCCGACCCAGCCTTCAGGGGGATGGGGGGCTCGCGCTCGCCGAGCCCGGAGCGA
>DASWJN010000360.1:0-13548 GCA_036397135.1 Candidatus Methylomirabilota bacterium | reverse complement strand
GAGCGAGCGTACGGCGACCGGCGAGCCATCCGTGGCGCGCGCAGGGCCCCCGTGCCCCGCCCCCGGCGTCACCGGATTCCACGAGAGTCATTAGGATCCGGCCGGGCGTCAGGCGTCGGCCAGCGGCAGGGAGACGACGCGGCCGGTCGCGCTGGACAGCAGGGCCGCCGTGAGCACCTCCTGGACGTCACGCCCGATGGCGGCGGCGCAGAGGTCCGTCACCTCGCCGTGGTCACGCAGCCGGGACAGGAAGTGCGTCGGCCCGTCGCGCTGGTCGGGCGGCAGGGGCGGGGGCTCGAAGAACCGGCTGCCGCCGGCCGTGACCAGCTGCACGCGCCCGCCGCCCACCTGCTCGCCCTCGCGCACCGGACGCGGCTGGTGCACCAGCAGCGTGCCCCGGTCTCCGTAGACGATCATCGCGAAAGCCGGCTCGCCGCCGACCTGGGTCCAGCTGGCCTCGAGCAACCCGAGGGCGCGCGGGTAGGACAGGACGGCCACGGCGTTGTCCTCGGAGACGAGCCCGGCCTTGCGCGGTGGGGGCGTCACCGCGCTCACCCGCTCGGGGTGACCGAGCACCAGCCGGCAGAGCAAGGCGCCATAGCCGCAGTAGTCGACCAGCGCGCCGCCACCGTTGCGCTTGGGGTCGTAGAGCCACTCGCTGAACTGCGTCGAGCACCCGAACTCTCGCGGGCCCGCGTGGCCGCCCCGATGGCTGACCTGGACCGGCTCGCCCACCGCCCCGTCGAGCGCGATCGCCAGCCCGTGACGCAGCGCCGGGCGCCACGCCGTGGGCCAGTTCACCATCAGCGGCACGCCGTCGGCGCGGGCGGCGGCGAGCAGCGCCTGGGCGCCGGGCAGGTCGGCGGCCATCGGCTTCTCGATCATCACGGGCAGCCGTCGGCGGAGCGCGCGGACGCCCAGCTCGGCGGAGGTCCGGTTGTCGGAGAACACGAACACGGCGTCGAGGTCGCTGCGGTCCAGGAGGCTCTCGAAATTTTCGTGGACGGCCACGCCGCCGTAGAGACCCCCGAAGCGCTCGCGCAGCTGGGGATCGGGCTCGGCGACCGCGGCGAGGCGGCCGAGATCGCCGGCGGCGAGGGCGGCGAGGTTGCCCCACACGTGATCGTGGCTCAGGCCGAGGACGCCGACGTTGAGCCGGGCCATCTCAGCGTCCGCCGCCGGCGAGCCAGTCCCAGGTGCGGGCGGCCAGCGTCACCGACAGCTCGACGTCCTCCTCCAGCAGATGGCGCTCGGCGAGCAGGGCCAGCGCGGCGCGGCGCACGCGCGCCAGGTAGGCCTCGCGCGAGTCGTAGCGCTCCTCGATCGACGGGCGCGGGTCGCCGGTCCGCTCGCGCTCCTGCCGCGTTCGGGCGAACGGCAGGGTGGCGCCCGCGAAGTACAGCAGCTGTCCCGCGCCTCCGATGTCGGGGTGGCGCAGGTTCCAGCCCGTGTAGGCGGCCAGCGGCACGCTGATCTCCGGCACCGCGATGCCGGCCACCTCGTTGCCGTCGCCGTCCACGGCGGCGACGAGCACGGCGAACGGCGGCCCCTCGCGCGGCGGCGTGAGCCCCATGACCCGCAGCTCCGGGTCGGCGGCGAAGTCCAGACGGAGCGCCCGGGCGTGATGCTCCGGGTAGCGGGCGCCCGGGATGCGTCCGAACGTCTTGGCGAGCGCCTCCGGCGGCGCGGCGGTCCCGTCGTCCACGCGCGGGTGCCGGCTCGGCGGCGGCTCCACGCCCTCGACGACCCAGCGGTCGAGGTTCACGAGGCAGGCCCGGAGCAGCCGGCTGTAGTTCACCGTGCCGCGAAGATTCTGCGAGCGCTCGGTCCAGCCCGAGGGGTCGGCGGCGGCCACGGTGGCGTCGGACGGCGGCCAGATGCCGACCCCGTGCTCGGTGCCGGTGAAGTGGTAGACGCGCGTGTGCGGCCCGTGCGCGACGTCGCGCAGGCCGTCGACATCGGTGTGCACGAGCGCGGCGTCGCCCCGGTGGTACTCGGCCGACGTGTTCGTGTAGAAAACTTTCAGCCGGCTCCCGCGGGCGTCCAGGCGCCGGTGGAGGGCGTCGGTGGCCTTCGTCACGGGGTCCGTGCTGGGCACGTCGGTCGACGGGAACACGTGTGCCATCATCTGCGGGCGGTCCTTCGAGTTCTGGCCGAAGCGCTGGTTGAACTCGCCCCGCATGCCGCCGGCCACGTTGGCGATGACGCCGTCGAGCGCCTCGCGCCCGTGCTCGTCGAGGTTCAGGTCCCAGTAGACGAAGGTGCGCAGCAGGCGGCCCGTCTGCGAGCGCCCGTACGCGTACGCCCAGCTCAGCGCGCCCGCCGCGGGGTTGCCCTCCGCCGCGGTGCCGTGCTTGAGCCAGGACACGCAGTCGCGCAGCGCGACCAGGCTCAGGCCCACCACCGGCGCGCCGGCCGCCGTGTAGGCGACCTGGTAGAGCCGGCCCTTGTCGAAGCCGCCCTCCAGCCAGACGTGGCGTGGATCGGCGACGACGCGGTCGCCGGCGGCCCGGGCGAAGCGCCAGCGGCCCCGGGGAATCGTCGTGGGCTTGCCGTCGAGCTGGTCGCGCACGAGCAGCACGGCCTCGCGCTCCTCCAGGTCGGCGGCGGGATGGGCGAGGTGCCCGCGGTCGGAGAGCAGGAAGTGCGGCACGGGCTCGGCCGCCTGGAGGTTGACGTAGACCCGCCCGCGCAGCGGCCGGCCGGCGCCGTCCCGCGCCTCGGGCGCGTGGAGCCGGAACAGCCCGGGCAGCTCCGGCACGTCGCACTGCCAGCCGCACGAGACGACCGTGTAGCCGTGCCGCATCAGGAAACCGTCGCCGGCGTCGATCGGCGGGTCGGGTTCGCTGTCCGGCCCGAACACCGGGCGGGTGGCGTGGTTGAAGTTGGGCACGGTCACGGTGTTGCCGCGGTTGACGACGTCGAGGATCATGCGCCGGTTGCCGCGCGCCCGCTGCACGGGGAGCAGGATCGACACGTCGGCGGCCAGCTCCACGCGGCCGCCGGCGGTGCGGGGCGCGAGGTCGATGTCGGTGATGCGGGCGTTGGCCGCGTGGGTGGGGTCGACGGCGAAGCGCAGCCGGCCCTTGAGCTCCTCGTAGGGCCCGACGTCCCCGAACGGCCGCCCCTCGGCCAGGGGGCGTCTGAGCGCGATGTCGAAGTGGGTCACCGGCATGGAGCGATGCAGACAGTGTAGCCGAGGTCGGGTAGCCTACGGGCCGGGGAGATCAGCCATGAGGCTTGCAGGCAGGATCGGCCTGGTGACGGGCGCTCAGCAGGGGATCGGGCAGGCGATCGCCGTCGAGCTGGCGCGCGAGGGCGCCGACGTCGCGATCAATTACCTGGACGACAAGGCCGCGGCCGGCCGCGTGGCGGGCGAGGTGCGCGCGCTCGGCCGCCGCGCCGTCCTCGTCCCCGGGGACGTGTCGCGCCGGGCCGACGTGGAGGCCCTCGTCGAGACGGTCGTGAAGGAGCTGGGCCCGCCGGACATCGTGGTCAACAACGCCGGCGTCTTCCCGCGGGTGGCCTTCCTCGAGATGCGCGACGAGGACTGGGACCAGGTGCTCGACGTCAACCTCAAGGGCGGCTTTCTCTGCGCCCAGGCCGGCGCCCGGGCGATGGTGGCGGCCGGCCGGCCGGGCGCGATCGTGAACATCTCGTCCTCGGCGGTGCGCGGCGACCCGCGCGGCGTGCATTACTCGGCGAGCAAGGCCGGCGTGATCGGCCTCACGCGCGCGATGGCCCTCGCCCTGGCCCCGTACCGGATCCGGGTCAACGCCATCGCGCCCGGCACGACCGACACCGCTCAGCCGCGCTACGGCCACACCGAGGAACAGCTGGCCGCCCGCGCCCGCGAGACGCCCTTCGGCCGCATGGCGCGGCCCGACGAGATCGCCCGGGTGGCGGTCTTCCTGGCCGGTGACGACGCGGGCTGGATCACCGGCGAGGTCGTTCACGTCAACGGCGGGGCCTATATGGCGTAGCCGGCCGGAGTCGGGTAGTGTCTCGGCTTGGGGGAGGGCCGGCATGCACGACCTGATCGTCCGCAACGGCATGATCGTCGACGGAACGGGCTTCCCGCGCTACCGCGCCGACGTCGGCGTCAAGGACGGCCGGATCGCCGAGATCGGCAAGATCCGTGCGGCGGCCGCGGCCACCATCGACGCCGACGGGCTGTTCGTGGCCCCGGGCGTCATCGACCTGCACACCCACTACGACGCCCAGCCGTTCTGGGACCGGCTGTGCACCTCCTCCATCTGGCACGGCGTCACCACGACGCTGATCGGCAACTGCGGGCTGACACTGGCGCCGCTGCGTCCCGCGCACCGCGAGCCGATGCTCGCCACCTTCTGCTGCGTGGAGGACCTGCCGCTGCGCTCGCTCGCCGGTGTGCTGCCGTGGACGTGGCAGACGTTCGGCGAGTACCTCGATGCCATCGACATCGGCCTCGGCCTCAACATGATGCCGCTGGTCGGCCACAACCCGCTGCGGCTGGGCGCGATGGACGAGGCGGCCTGGGATCGCGCGGCCACCGAGGACGAGGTCGCCACGATGCAAGCCTCGCTGCGGGCGGCCATGGAGGCGGGCGCCTGGGGCTGGAGCACGACCAACTCGCCGACCCACGCCGGCCCCCGCGGCGAGCCCGTGCCTTCCCGGCTGGCCGACGACGCCGAGCGCGTGGGGCTGGGCCGCACCATGGCCGAGTTCAACCGCGGCATCATCGAGATCCTGCCGCCCTCGGTCGCCCAGCCCGACGAGACCGACCGCCGGCACCTGATCGAGGTGGCGCGAGTGAGCGGCCGCCCGGTCTTCTTCCTCGTGTTCGACGCGAAGTCGCGCGGATGGGTGGAAGGGGCCAGCCGCGAGGGCGCCCAGCTGCAGGCGTTGCTGCGCGCGATTCCCAACAACCCCCGGTTCACGCTGAAGAAGACGACCTTCTTCACCAGCCTGGACGTCTGGGACGTCCTGATGTCCAAGCCGGCCGCCGAGCGGCTGGCCGCGCTGGCCGATCCCGTCAGGCGGGCCGAGCTGCGGGAGGCGGCCACCAAGCGCCAGCGCCGGCGGCCCGGGGTGCCGGGGCGGTTCGTGCCCTGGGGATCGATGATCGTCAGCCGCGCGGCCCTCGAGAAGCACCGCGCGCTGGAGGGCCGGCGGCTGGCGCAGCTGGGCGAGGAGCAGGGCAAGCACGCGGCCGACGTGATGCTCGACCTGGCGCTCGAGGAGCGGCTGGAGACGGAGTTCCAGCTGCAGACGCGCCCGCCCGAGGACGAGGTCGGGCTGGCGGAATTCGTCAAGACCGGCCTCGCCCTGCCGTCGCAGTCGGACGCCGGCGCCCACCTGAACTCGAACTACTGTACGGCCGGCGAGTCCAGCTACGTCCTGGGCGAGTGGGTGCGCGAGCGCGGGCTGCTCGGCCTGGAGGACGCCGTCCGCCGCTACACCTTCCAGCCCGCGCGCCTCATGGGCCTGCGCGACCGCGGCCTCGTGCGCGAGGGGATGGCGGCCGACCTCATGGTCTTCGACCTCGCCCGCATCGGGGTGAAGGAGGACGAGGTCTCGCGCGACGGCCCCGGCGGCACGCCCCGGCGCGTGCAGGGCGCCGAGGGCGTGCACCACGTGATCGTCGGCGGGCAGGTCGTGCTCGACCACGGCCGGCACACGGGCGCGCTGCCCGGCCGCGTGCTGCGCTCGGGACGCTGAACAGGAGGCGACGATGAAGATCGCGGTGAACGGCATCGACGTCAATTACACCCTCGACGGCCCGGCCGGGGCGCCGGTCGTGACCCTCAGCCACTCGCTGGCCGCCCACGGCTCGATGTGGGAACCGCAGCTCGCGGCGCTGACCGCGCGCTACCGCGTCCTGAACTACGACACGCGCGGCCACGGGGGCACCGACGCTCCCGCCGGCGCCTACTCGCTGGAGCAGCTGGCCGAAGACGCCCGGGCCCTGCTGCGGGCGCTCGGCATCGCGCGCACGCACTGGGTGGGGCTGTCGATGGGCGGGATGATCGGGCAGACGCTGGCGCTCGGCGCGCCCGAGCTGTTCCTGAGCCTCTCGCTCTGCGACACGTCGAGCCGGATCCCGGCCGAGGCCCGGCCGCTCTGGCAGGAGCGGATCAAGACGGCCGAGACCCAGGGCATGGAGCCGCTCGTGGAGCCCACCATCGGCCGCTGGTTCACGGCGCCGTTCCGCGAGGCGCGCAAGGACGTCGTCGACAAGGTCCGCGCGATGATCCGGGGGACCAACCCGCGAGGGTACGCCGGCTGCTGCCACGCGATCTCGGCGCTCGACCTGACCGACCGGCTGTCGGCCATCAAGCTGCCGACCCTGATCGTGGTGGGCGAGGAGGACCAGGGCACGCCGGTGGCCGCCTCCCGGGCGATCCATGGCCAGATCGCCGGCGCCGAGCTGCAGATCATCAAGTCGGCGTCGCACCTGTCCAACCTCGAGCAGCCGGAGGCCTTCACGACGGCCCTGACGAGCTTCCTCGTCCGGCGGTGACCGCCACGATCGTGATCGACCGCCTCGCGTCGGGGCCGACGCCACCCGACGCGGCGAACCCGACGTGGCCCAACGTGCTGCACACCCGCGTGGCCGAGGTCGTGCAGCAGATGGGCGCGCCGCCCTGGTCGAGGCGGATCATCGCGGACGAGCGCAACCTCGTGACGTTGATCGCCAGCCCGCCGGGCGGCGGCAACCGGCCGCACTGGCACCGGGAGTTCGACGAGTGGTGGGTCGTCCTGGCCGGGCGGCTGCAGTGGGAGCTGACCGGGGGCGTCGTGGTCGATGCCGCGAGGGACGACATCGTCTGGGTGCCGCGGGGCGCCGTCCACCACATCCGCAACGTGGGCGACGACCTCTCGCTTCGCCTGGCGGTGGCCATGCCGCCGGCGAACCACTACTTCAGCCCCTGCGAGCAGTGCGGCTACAGCGACGACGGCCCCCGCGAGTGGTGCGCGTGAGCCCGCAGCCGCCCTTGAAGGTCCTGGTGACGATGCCGTTCCCCGAGCCCCTGATCGAGCGGCTGGAGCGCGTCTCGCCGGCGCTGCGCGTGACGCGCGAGGACGCGAAGACCGCCGATTACTCGCGCGCCGACGTCGTCTACGCGGGAATGCCGCCGCGCGACCTCGCCAAGGCGCCCCATCTCAAGTGGGTGCAGCTGCACATGGCCGGCGTGGATGCGCTCGCCAACCATCCGCTCTACACGGAAAGCGGCGTCGCCCTCACGACCACCAGCGGGGTCCACGCCGCCACCATCGCCGAGTACGCGATCACCGTGCTGCTCGCCCTGGCCCACCGGGTGCCGCGGATGGTCGAGTGGAAGGCGCGCGGCGCGTGGCCGCCCGACGCGCAGCGCTGGCCGCTGTTCGTGCCGAGCGAGGTGCGGGGCGCGACGCTCGGGATCGTCGGGTACGGGAGCATCGGGCGCGAGCTGGCGCGCATCGCCAAGACCGCCTTCGCGATGACCGTCCTCGCGTGCAAGCGCGATCCGGCGCGCCGGCGTGACGCGGGCTGGGCGTCGCCGGGCACCGGCGACCCGGAGGGCGCGCTCCCCGACGCGTGGCTGTCGCCGGATCAGCTGCCGGACCTGCTCGCCCGCTCGGACGTCGTCGTCCTCTGCGCGCCCCTCACCACCGAGACGCGCGGACTCATCGGCGCCCGCGAGCTGGCCGCGATGAAGCCCTCGGCCTACCTCGTCAACGTCGGCCGCGGCGCCAGCGTCGACGAGACCGCGCTGGCCCGGGCCCTGGCCGACCAGCGGATCGCCGGCGCCGCCATCGACGTCTTCGCCCAGGAGCCGCCGCCGGCCGGGCACCCGCTCTACGCGGTCGACAACGTGATCCTCTCGCCCCACGTGTCGGGGTTCCTGCCGAGCTACGACGAGGGCTGCACCGAGCTGTTCGCCGAGAACCTCCGCCGCTACCTGGACGGTGCGCCCCTCCTCAACCTGGTCGACCGCGCCCGCGGCTACTGAGGGCGCGTGGCGGGCGCCGGCGCGCTCGACGCGCACCGCTACCTGAGCCTGGCGACGTTCCGTCGCAACGGCCCCGAGGTGCGGACCCCGGTGTGGTTCGCGGCCGTGGACGGGCGGCTCTACGTCTTCACGGCGGGCGGGTCGGGCAAGGTCAAGCGGCTGCGCGCGTCGGCGCGTGCCCGGGTGGCGCCCTGCGACGCGCGCGGCCGGGTCCAGGGTGCCTGGCAGGAGGCGACGGCGCGACTGATCGACGACGTCGCGGTCATCGCGCGGGCCCACGCGGCGCTGCGGGCGAAGTACGGCTGGCAGGTCCGCGCGCTCGACCTCGTGGCCCGCCTCACCGGCCGCATCCGCCGCCGCGCCTGGATCGAGATCGAGGTGTGAGGCTCGTTATCGAGCCTTGCTACTCGATCACGCGGTCCGCCCGCCGCAGCAGGGATGGCGGGATTGTGAAGCCGAGGGCCCTGGCGGCTTTCAGGCTGATGACGAGATCGAACCTGGTCGGTTGCTGGATCGGCAACTCGCCGGGACTCGTCCCTTCGAGAATGCGCGCAGTGTACTCCGCGACTCCGCGGTACAAAGTGGGCAGATCAGGTCCATAGGACATGAGCCCACCGGCATCCACGAACATCCGGTACGGGTAGAGCGCCGGCAGGCGCATCTGCGCGAGGCGATCGACGATGTGCTTCCGATGGCCGACGTTCGGCGCATTGTTCGCGGGGAGCACGGCGTCCGCCTCTTTCTGGATGCGGGCAAAGGCCTGCGAATAGTCGCTGCCCTGGTGCTCTGCGAGGAAGATGGACACGCCGATCGTGCTGGCTGCCGCACGGAGGCTTCTGCCCTCGAGGCCCTCCCAGTTACTTCGAAGACCGAGATACGCGATCCGCAAGGTCGCCGGGAAGGCCTCCGTCAGGATCTCCACCCGCTTGCCGACGATCTCCTGTCCGATCGTCGTGAACCCCGTGACGTTCCTGTCCGGCCGCGCCAGGCTCGTCACCAGGCCGGCCTGGACCGGATCGTCGGAGGTCACGAAGACGATCGGGATCGTCGGTGTGATTCGCTGAGCTTCGCGCGTCATCGCGACCTCGGTGGTCAGGATCACGTCGGTCTTGAGGCGAACGAGGTCCTTGATGAGGTCGGGGAACCGTTCGAAGCGTCCCTCGGCGGAACGGCGCTCGAGCACGAGGTTGCGGCCCTCGACGTAGCCGAGCTCGCGCAAGCGCTGAACGAGCTGATAGGCGCTCGGATGGGCTGGGGTCGCTCCTTCCAGCTCGGCGACGGGAGACGTTGTGACGATCCAGCCCACGCGACGCACCTTCGCCGCCTGCTGTGCCGCAGCGTCGGGCTGCCCGACGAGGAGGGCCGCGATTCCAACGACCAACGCTCGGCGTAAGACCGTGACCGTCACGTTGATCCCTTCGATGCCGTCTCCGCCTGCTCCAGCCAGAACCGCATGTCCATCTCGCGGTACATCGTCGTGGCGATGGTGAGGTGCTCAAGGGTCTGCTCACGCTTGCCCGTACGCCGGTGGAGCTTGCCGAGGCCGAGGTGACAGTGGGCGACCAGGGGGCGCATGCCGCGCGGCTCGGCGAGGGCCAGCGCCCGGCGGTAGTGGGCCTCGCCGCACTCGGCGTCGAACCGGTCGGGGTGGGTGGCGATGTCGCCGAGCAGGTGCAGCGCGTGGGCCACGAACCCGAGTTGAGAGGCAAAGAGTTCGACGACTCGTTCACCAGTCGTGCGGGCCTCGTCGAGCCGCCCAAGTAGCAGACGGGCGCGGCCCAGTGAGTGGGAGGTCCAGGCCTGGTGGAGAATCATGCCCCTCGTCGCCTGGCGCTCGAGCAGCTGTTCGCCTTCGAGAAGCCGGCTCAGCGCCTCAGTCGCCTCGCCAAGCTGGGCCAGGACCCAGGCAGAGGACGCGACAGCCGTATCGAGAAGGAAGCCGCCCGCGGTCCGAAAATTCATGATCGCATGCTCAATCAGCGAGCGTGACTTTGCCCAATCGCCCGCGAGGAGGTGAAGCATGCCCGCGGCGCGATGGGCCTGGCCGATCGCGACCGGAAGCTGCGTCGGCTCGGCGAGGTGGACCACCTCGCTCTCGTACTTCGCCGCTTCGGGAAATCGACCGAGCTGGGCGAGGCTCATGACGAGCCAGCAACGATCGAACACGGAGGGCGGTTGCGTGCTCCCGAGAAGCTCATAAGTCCAATCAGCGGGAAGCGCCGCGATGTTGCCGGTGGCCAGCTCCACCACCCGTTCGTAGTCGCCCCGGTAGTAATGCGCCTGCCCGAGATAGGTCGTGGTCAGGATGCGCAGTGTCAAGTTCTCGCGACGCGCAGCGATCTCGAGGGCGCGGGCGCCGGTCACGAGCGCTGCGTCCAGCTCGCCGGACAGCGAGTGCCAGTTCGTGACGAGGGCACAGACCCGGCCTCGCCGGCTGTCGTCGTTCATCCGCTCGGCAAGGGCCTCGGCCTCACGCAGGCGCCTCAGTGATTGCCGCATTTCGCCGAGCTGGTTCAGGACTGACCGCATCTCGAGACGGATCTCGAAGGCCTGTTCCAACGCCAACTGGCTCTCCGGCAGCGCCTCGAGGAGGCTGAGAGCTTGCTCGAACCAGCCGCGCGCATCCTGGAACGCCGATCGCGCGGCCGCCCTGCTCCCGGTCTGCCTGAGATAGGCCACCGCCTTCTCCCGTAACTCGCCCCTGAGGGCGTGGTGGGCAAGCCGCTCGGTCTGCTCCTCCAGGCGATCCCCGTGGAGCGTCTCGATCGCGTCCACGATGCGCGCGTGGACCTCGCGGCGTCGATCGTGCAGCAGGCCGCCGTAGGTCACCTCGTGCGTGAGGGCGTGCTTGAAGGCGTACTCGAGGTCCGGATAGAGCTCGATCTCGTGCAGGAACTCGGCCGACTGGAGCCGGTCGAGCCCGGCCCGCAGGGCCTCCTCCGGCAACTCGGCGATCGCCTGGAGCAGGGCCCACGGCACGTCCCTACCAATGACGGAGGCGGTCTGGAGCAGCCGCTTGTCCTCCGGCTCGAGCCGGTCGATGCGTGCGGCGAGGATGGTCTGCACCGTGGCCGGAACCTGGATCGCCTGGAGCGCCTGGGCCAGCCGGTAGCGCCCTTGCTCCCCCGTCAGCGCCTTCGTCTCGACCAGCGTCCGGACGGTCTCCTCCAGGAAGAACGGGTTCCCGCGCCTGACGAGAAGCTGCTTGAGCGGAACGAGCGCTGGGTCGTCGCCGAGCAGCGCGTCCAGCAGCTCCCCGGCACTCTCGGTCGGGAGGGCATCCAGACGGAGCTGGCTGTAGTACGTCTTGCTCCCCCAGCCGTGCTGGTACTCCGGGCGGTAGTTCACGAGCAGGAGCAGGCGCGCCGAGCCCAGGCTCTCGACGAGCGCGTCGAGCACGGCCTGGGTCTCGCCGTCGATCCAGTGGAGGTCCTCGAAGATCAGGAGGAGGGGTTGCTCGCGCGCTTCCCGCAGCAGCAGCCGCTTCACCGCATCGAGGGTGCGCTGGCGCCGCTGTCCCGGGTCGATCGCTCGCCACGGGGCGTCGTCCACGGGCACGTCGAGCAGGGCCAGCACCGCGGGCAGCGCCGGCCGCAGGGCCTCGTCCAGGGCGAGCAGCTTGCCCGTCACCTTTTCGCGGATCTCGCGGAAGTCGTCCCGGTCCTGGATCTTGAAATACCCCTTGAGGAGGTCGATGACGGGCAAGTAACTCGTCGCCGTGCCGTACGAGACCGAGGCCGCCTGGAGGGTCAGCCAGCCCTGTACCCGGTGCGAATGGGTGAGCTCGTGGACCAGACGCGACTTGCCGACCCCGGCCTCGCCCACGATCGCCGCCACCTGGCCATGCCCGCTCTCGGCTAGCTCTTGGCAGCGGTGGAGCTGGGCGAGCTCGGCATCGCGCCCGACGAAGCGGGTGAGGCCGCGGCGGGCGCTCGCTTGCAGGCGCGTGCGCGCCGAGCCCGCGCCCGTGACCTCGTAGACCTCCACGGGGTCGGCGAGGCCTTTCACGGGCACAGGGCCGAGGGGCTTGACCGCGACGTAGCCTTCCACGAGGTCGACGGTCGACGGCGTCAGGAGGATGGTGCCGGGGCTCGCGAACTGCTCCAGGCGCGCCGCGAGGTGCGTCGTCTGGCCGACGGCCGTGTAGTCCATGTGGAGGTCGTTGCCGATAGCGCGGACGACGACCTCGCCGGAGTTGAGGCCAACGCGGATCTGGACGTTGACGCCGTGGGCGCGCCGCGCGTCCTCGGCGTAGCGCCGCACGGCGTCCTGCATCCGCAGCGCAGCGTAGCAGGCGCGCACGGCGTGGTCCTCGTGGGCGACCGGCGCCCCGAAGAGCGCCATGACGCCGTCGCCCATGACCTGGTTGACCGTGCCCTCGTAGCGGTGGACGGCCTCCATCATCCGCTCGATCACCGGGTCGAGGAGCTTGCGCGCCACTTCCGGATCGTGGTCGGCGAGCATTTCCATCGAGCCCTTCAGGTCGGCGAAGAGCACAGTGACCTGCTTCCGCTCGCCTTCGAGAGCCGCTTTGGAGGTGAGGATGCGTTCGGCGAGGTGCGCGGGGGTATAAGCGTCGGGAGAAGGCAACCGCGTGGCCTCGGCCACGAGCGTGGCTCCGCAGGAGCGGCAGAACTTCTTACCGGTCGTGACCGGTTGGCCGCAACTCGGGCACGCGACCTCGAGGCGGGCTCCGCACTCCTCGCAGAACCGCGCCCCGTCCGGGTTCACACTCTGGCACCGGGGACACTTCATGCCGGGCCTCCCCTGGGCGACGCGAGAACCGAACAGCCGACTCAGCAACCCGGCTGAGCGGTAGCCAGACTCTAGCGCGCGGCGACTCGAAGGGTCAACGCTGATGACCCCGAGGTGGAAGGCCTCAGCGCGCCCACGGCAGGCCCGAAGCGTAGATACAAGACCATAGGAGAGCCTGCGACCGACGGAGGCGGCGTGTTGCATCCCGCAGACGATTGCGAAAGTCACGGAGATCGTCCGTAGCGCCATTGGCGAGTTCATGGTCGGCCCGCCAGGCGCTGCCGCCGTGGCGACACGGCCAGTCGGCCACCAGTGCCCGCCTGTCGTCTCGTGCGAGCTCGCGAGCACTGCCCGGACTTGCGGCGTCCTGAGAGTAGCCCCCGACGCGCGGCCGCGCCGCCGGCGCGGGTTGGCCGCCTTACGGGCCCATCCCGGTCGCCCCGATGGCCCGGGGATGCAGGACGTCGATGGCGTAGCCGACATCCAGGCGCTCCCCCAACCACCCCGGCATCGCCGTCCGCGAGTGCAGCGCGAGCCCCGGCGCCGCGTGCCGCGCCCGGATAACGCTGACAGCGTCGCGTGGCACCGGAGACGGCGGCGGGACATCGGGCAACACTCGCCCGTCCGGCCGCCGGAAGCACAGCTCGCCGTCCGGCTGGCGCTCGACCTGGAACCTCTCCTCGTGGACCGCGACGTGGTGACGACGACACAGCAGGGCCAAGTTGGTCAGCGTGGTGGGGCCCCCGTGCGCCCAGTGGCGGAGGTGATGGCCCTGGCCGGCGCGCACGCCGCAGCCCGGGAAGCGACAGCCGCGGTC
>DASWJN010000359.1:0-20586 GCA_036397135.1 Candidatus Methylomirabilota bacterium | reverse complement strand
GGACGCCGGCGCCGTGGCGACCGGCCACTACGCGCGCCTCGCGCGCGACCCCGCCGCGGGCCGCTGGCGGCTCCTGCGCGCGCGTGACGCCCGCAAGGATCAGTCCGACTTCCTGTGGCCGCTGACACAGCCGCAGCTGGCCGCCGCGTGCTTTCCCGTCGGCGAGCTGACCAAGGACGAGGTGCGGGCGCACGCGCGACGCCTGGGCCTGGTGACGGCGGACAAGGCCGAGAGCCAGGAGATCTGCTTCGTCCCCGACGACGACTACCGCGGCTTCCTGCGCCGGCGCGACCCGATGGCGTTCCGTCCCGGCCCCATCGTCGACCGCGCCGGCCGCGAGCTGGGCCGCCATGCGGGCGTGGCGGGCTTCACGATCGGCCAGCGCCGGGGGCTCGGGCTGACGTCGGCGCGCGCCCTCTACGTGGTGGATCTCGATCCATCGACGGATCGCGTGACGGTGGGCGGCCCCGCCGACCTCGAGCGCGATCGGCTCGTGGTCAGCCGCGCCAACTTCATCGCGGGCGCGGCGCCGGCCGGCCCGTTGCGGGTGACCGCGAAGATCCGCCACAACCAGCTTCCAGCCCCGGCCACCATCCGGGCGCTCGGCGCCGGCCGCGCCGAGGTCGTGTTCGAGTCTCCCCAGCGAGCGGTCACGCCCGGGCAGTCCTGCGTCTGGTACCTCGACGACGAGGTCATCGGTGGCGGCGTGATCGAGCGTGATGGCCGTGCGAGCTGAGGCCGGCCGCCGGCCGAGGCGAGCCTGTGGATCCGAGGGCCGTGCGAGCTGAGGCCGGCCGCCGGCCGAGGCGAGCCCGTGGATCCGAAAGCCGTGCGAGCTGAGGGCCGGGCCCGGCGATTGACACGCGGCGCGGTCGAGTGATAGTTTTCACAAACCTTCAGCGGCATCACGTGACCGGGGGAATCTGCCTCATGCTTCGACGTGGATCCGGGCGACCGGGCTGGCTCGTGGGCGCGCTCGTCTCGCTGCTGCTGGCCATCCCGGCCGTGGCGCTGGCCGCCGAGGGCGGCGGGGGGCTGATCAACGTCGACAAGTCGCTGATCGTGCAGATCGTCAACTTCCTCATCCTGCTCTTCATCCTCCAGCGGCTGCTCTACAAGCCCTTCCTGGCGAAGATGGCGGAGCGCACGAGCGCGATCAAGACGGCGCTCGAGCAGGCCCAGGCGGCCCGGGCCGAGGCGGCCCGCGGACTGGAGGAGAACGAGGCGCGGCTGCGCGCGGCGTATGTGGAGGCGGCGGCCATCCGCGAGCAGGCGCTCCGCGAGGCGGCCGAGGAGTCGCGCAAGCACGTCGGGGCGGCCCAGGCCCAGGCGCGCAAGCTGGTGGACGACACCAAGGCCCAGCTCGACGCCGAGATCCGCCGGGCCCGTGATGAGCTGCGCCGCGAGGTGAGCGACCTCGCCATCATGGCGGCCGAGAAGCTCGTCCGCCGCACGCTGCGCGAGGAGGACCACCAGCGCATCGTGGCCGAGGCCATCGCCGCGATGAAGACCTCGTGAGGACCTCGCCCGCCGTCGCCAAGTCGTACGCCAAGGCGATCTTCGAGCTCGCCCGCGAGCGCAACCAGGCCGACCCGATCGAGGCCGAGCTCCAGCGCATCGCCGCGCTCGTGGCCGGGGACGGCGAGCTGGCCGCCGTGCTGAGCCGGCCCTGGATCACGCCGGCCGCCCGGCGACGGATCGCCGCCGAGCTCGGCCAGCGGCTGGAACTGTCGCCGCTCGGCCGGGACTTCCTGGCGCTGGTGGCGGCCCGGGGCCGGGCCGACCACCTCGGCGCCATCGCCGAGGCCTACCGCGCGTTGCTCGACGCCGAGCGCGGGCGCGTCCGGGCCCATGTGCGCGCCGCCGTCGCGCTCACCGACACCGACCGGGCGGCGCTCGCCGGCCGGCTCGGCCGCGCGCTCGGCAAGCAGATCGTGATCGACGAAACCGTGGACAAGCACCTGCTCGGCGGCTTCGTCGCCGAGGTCGGCAGCCTCATCGTGGACGGCAGCCTCTCGGTCAACTGGCGCGCTTGCGAGAGCGGCTGGCGCGCGGCTAGGGGACAGCATGATCAAGGCGGGAGAGATCAGCGAGATCATCAAGCGGCAGCTGGCGGGCTACGAGGCGGAGGTCGACCTGCAGGAGGTCGGCCGCGTCATCGAGGTCGGCGACGGCATCGCCCGCGTGTACGGGCTCGACAAGGCGATGGCCGGCGAGCTGCTGCAGTTCCCCCAGGACGTCGTCGGCATGGTGCTCAACCTCGAACAGGACCAGGTGGGCGCGGTGCTCCTCGGCGACGACCGGGCCATCAAGGAGGGCGACACCGTCAAGCGCACCAATCGCATCGCCCAGGTGCCGGTCGGCGAGGCGCTGGTCGGCCGCGTCGTCGACGCGCTCGGTCTGCCGATCGACGGCAAGGGGCCCATCGCGACCACGGAGTTCCGGCCGATCGAGCGCTACGCGCCCGGCGTCGTCGACCGCACCTCGGTCAAGGAGCCGCTGCAGACGGGCCTCAAGGCCGTCGACTCCATGATCCCGATCGGGCGTGGCCAGCGCGAGCTGATCATCGGCGACCGCGGCACCGGCAAGACCGCCATCGGCGTCGACACGATCATCAACCAGAGAGGCCAGGACGTCTTCTGCTTCTACGTCGCCATCGGGCAGAAGCGCTCGACCGTCGCCCAGGTCGTCAAGGTGCTGGAGGACGCCGGCGCCATGGCGTTCACCACGGTGGTGGTGGCCTCGGCCTCGGAGCCGGCCCCGCTGCAGTACATCGCCCCGTACGCCGGCGTGACGATGGGGGAGTACTTCCGCGACAGCCAGCGCCACGCGCTGTGCGTCTACGACGACCTCAGCAAGCACGCCACCGCCTACCGGCAGCTCTCGCTGCTGCTCCGCCGCCCGCCGGGCCGCGAGGCGTACCCCGGTGACGTCTTCTACCTGCACTCGCGCCTGCTCGAGCGCGCGGCCAAGCTCAACGACCAGCTCGGAGGCGGCTCGCTCACCGCGCTGCCGATCATCGAGACCCAGCTCGGCGACGTGTCAGCCTACATCCCGACCAACGTCATCTCCATCACCGACGGGCAGATCTACCTGGAGGCCGACCTCTTCTACGGCGGCATCCGGCCCGCCGTGAACGTCGGCCTGTCGGTCTCGCGCGTCGGCGGCTCCGCCCAGATCAAGGCCATGCGGCAGGTGGCCGGCAAGCTCCGCCTCGACCTCGCGCAGTATCGCGAGCTGGCGGCCTTCGCCCAGTTCGGCTCCGACCTCGACCGCGCCACCCAGATGCAGCTGGCGCGCGGCCAGCGGATGGTCGAGCTGCTCAAGCAGGGGCAGTACTCGCCGCTGCCGGTCGAGAAGCAGGTGGCCATCATCTTCGCCGGCGCCCAGGGGTTGCTCGACGACCTGCCGGCGGACGCGGTCCAGGCGTTCGAGGAGTTCTTCTACGGCTGGCTGGAGCGCCGGCAGCCGCAGATCCTGGCCGAAATCCGCGACAAGCGGGAGCTGAGCGAGACGCTGCGCGAGCAGCTCACCCAGGCCGTCACCGAGGCCAAGACCGAGTTCACCGCCGCCAAAGGGATCAAGGCCGCCTGAGATGGAACCTGCCGGAGAGCGTCGGGAGGGCACGGGGCCACCTCGAGGCCCACGCGGGTCGTCGAGGGGCGTCACGGCTCCGCCGGGGCGCCCCGAGCGGCGGGGGGGCATGGGGGGCCATCTCGTGGCCCCCCATTTAGACTGACCATGGCCACGCTGCGCGACATCCGGCGGCGGATCCGCTCGGTCCAGTCGACCCAGAAGATCACGCGCGCCATGAAGCTGGTGGCGGCCGCCAAGCTGCGGCGGGCCCAGGAGCGCATCCTGTCCGCCCGGCCCTACGCCGACAAGATGGGCGAGCTGCTGGCCCACCTCGTCAGTGGCGCCGCCGGCGCCGGTCACCCGCTGCTCGAGCAGCGCGAGGGGCCGCGGCGGCAGATCGTCGTGGTCACCGCCGACCGCGGCCTGGCCGGCGCCTTCAACTCGAACATCCTTCGCCGCGCGATCGAGTTCGTCCGCGAGTCGAACACCGCCGCGCTGACGCTGGTGGTGGTGGGGCGCAAGGCGCGCGACTTCTTCCGCCGGCGCCCGTACACGATCAAGCGCGACATGGTGGGCTTCTGGGACCGGCTGGCCTACTCGCACGCCGCCGAGCTGGCCGACTACTTCATGCAGCAGTACCTGGAGGGCGAGGTGGACGAGGTCCACCTGCTGTACAACGAGTTCCGATCGGTCGCCGTCCAGCGGCCGGTGCGCCGGCAACTGCTGCCCATCCCGAGCGCCGCCGAGGCCGGGGGCGAGGCGGCCGCGTTCGTCGACTACATCTACGAGCCCGGCCCCGAGGTCATCCTGGGCGATTTGCTCCCGCGCCACGTGCGCATGCAGGTCTACCGTGCGCTGATGGAGTCGCTGGCCGGCGAGTACGGCGCCCGCATGACCGCGATGGAAGCCGCCACCAAGAACGCCAAGGAGATGATCGACCTCCTGACGATCCAGTACAACAAGGCCCGCCAGGAGAAGATCACCAAGGAGCTGCTCGACATCGTGGGCGGCGCCGAGGCGCTCAAACAAGGCCGTGCCAGCTGAGGCCGATCGCGGCCGAGGCGAGCCCGCAAACGAAGGCAGTGCGAGCTGAGGCCGGCCGCGGCCGAGGCGAGCCCGCGAGCGAAGGAGCGGAGGCATGAGCACCGGGAAGATCGTGCAGGTCATCGGGCCGGTCGTCGACGTCGAGTTCGAGCCGGGCGGGCTGCCCGCCATCTACAACGCGCTGCTGGTGCAGGGGATCGAGCAGAAGGACATCTTCTCCTACTCGTCCAGGCTGACGCTGGAGGTCGCCCAGCACGTGGGCGAGAGCCAGGTGCGCACGATCGCCATGGCGTCGACCGACGGCCTCACGCGCGGCATGAGGGTGCTGGACACCGGCGCGCCGATCTCCATCCCGGTGGGCAACGAGACGCTCGGCCGCATCCTCAACATCGTGGGCGAGCCGGTCGACAAGGGCCCGGCCATCAAGACCACCAAGACCTACCCGATCCACCGGCCCGCCCCGGCCTTCGAGGACCAGTCGACCAAGGTCGAGATGTTCGAGACCGGCATCAAGGTCGTCGACCTGCTCGAACCCTATACCAAGGGCGGGAAGACCGGGCTGTTCGGAGGCGCCGGCGTCGGCAAGACGGTGCTGATCCAGGAGCTGATCAACAACATCGCCAAGCAGCACGGCGGCATCTCGGTCTTTGCCGGGGTGGGGGAGCGCACCCGCGAGGGCAACGACCTCTACCACGAGATGAAGGAATCGGGCGTCCTCGAGAAGACCGCGCTCATCTTCGGCCAGATGACCGAGCCGCCCGGCTCGCGCCTGCGGGTCGCGCTCACCGCGCTCACCGCGGCGGAGTACTTCCGCGACGACGAAGGGCAGGACGTCCTGCTCTTCATCGACAATATCTTCCGGTTCACGCAGGCGGGCTCCGAGGTGTCCGCGCTGCTCGGCCGCATGCCCTCGGCGGTCGGCTATCAGCCGACGCTCGGCACCGAGATGGGCCAGCTCCAGGAGCGCATCACCTCCACCAAGAAGGGCTCGATCACCTCCGTGCAGGCGATCTACGTCCCCGCCGACGACATCACCGACCCCGCCCCGGCCACCGCCTTCGCCCACCTCGACGCGACCACCGTGCTCTCGCGCCAGATCGCCGAGCTGGGGATCTACCCGGCCGTCGATCCGCTGTCGTCCACCTCGCGGATCCTCGACCCCAACGTCATCGGCGAGGAGCACTACCAGACCGCCCGCGCGGTGCAGTCGATCCTGCAGCGGTATCGCGACCTGCAGGACATCATCGCGATCCTGGGCATGGAGGAGCTGTCGGACGAGGACAAGGTCGTGGTCGGGCGGGCGCGCAAGATCCAGCGCTTCCTCTCCCAGCCGTTCTTCGTGGCGGAGCAGTTCACCGGCTCGCCCGGCCGCTACGTGAAGATCGCCGACACCGTGAAGTCGTTCAAGGAGATCGTGGGGGGCCAGCACGACGAGTTGCCGGAGCAGGCGTTCTACATGGTGGGCGACATCGGCGAGGCGATCGAGAAGGCGCGGAAGCTCCGCGAGGCGGCCTGAGTGGCCGAGCGGCTCACGCTCGAGCTGGCCACCCCGACCCGGCTGGTGGTGACGGCGGAGGTCGACGAGGTGGTCGTGCCCGGCAGCCTCGGGTACTTCGGCGTGCTGCCCGGTCACGCGCCGCTGCTGGCCACGCTCGGCATCGGCGAGCTGACCTACCGCGTGGGGCGGGAGGAGTACCACGTGGCCGTCTCCGGCGGCTTCGCCGAGGTCCGCAACGACAAGGTCATCGTCCTCGCCGACGTCGCCGAGCCGCCGGCCGACATCGACCGCGAGCGCGCCGAGCGGGCGCGGGAGCGGGCGGAGTTGCGGCTGGCAGGCCGCGCCGGCCAGGAGGAGATCGACTACACCCGGGCGGCCTGTGCCCTGGCCCGCGCCCTCACCCGGCTCCAGGTGGCCGGCCGGGACCGGTGAGAGTTCACCGCGCCGTCACATTCATGAGCGGGCGGGAACCCTAGAATACGGCGGCGCGTTGGCCCGGTGCCCGGCCGCCACATCGCGCGACCCATCCACGCAAGGAGGCAAGCATGAGGTTCCCGCGCCGATTGCTGACGCTCGTCCCGGTCGTTGCCGTCACCCTGGCGGCCCTGGCGGTGCCCGGCGCCGCCGGCCCCGACAAGATCAGGTTTCCAGCCAATTGGAAGGACCATGTTCTCTACACGACCGTCGACCGCTACGACATCAAGCAGCACCGGGAGCTGTACGCGAGCACGCAGGCCGCCGTGGACGCCATGAGGGCCGGCCGGCCGCTGCCGGACGGCACGGTGCTGACCCTCATCCAGTACAAGGCTCAGGTCGATGCGGCCGGCAACCCGGTCAAGGACGCGAAGGGTCGCTTCGTCAAGGGGGATCTGATCGCCCACACCGTCATGGAAAAGCGCAAGGGGTGGGGGACGGAATACCCGGACGAGTGGCGCAACGGTGAGTGGGAGTACGCGGCGTTCAATGCGGCGGGCGCGCTGAACGAGAAGGCGAACTACAAGGCGTGCTTCCAGTGCCACAAGCCGCACGAGAAGGCCGACTACGTCATCTCGCTGGCCGCCCTGCGCGGCACCGCCGGCCCGACCACCGCGCCCAAGGCGGATGTCAAGATCGCCGGCTTCGTCTTCGGGCCGAACAAGCACACGGGCACGGTGGGCCAGCCGGTCACCTGGGTCAACGAGGATGCCTCGCCGCATCAGATCACGATCGTCAGCACCAAGGAGCGCTCGCCGATCCTCCTCCAGGGCCAGAGTCACGCCATGGGCTTCAACACGGCTGGCACCTACGAGTACATCTGCGGTCTGCACCCGACCATGAAGGGCTCCATCGAGGTGAAGTAGCCCGCTGCCCTGCGGAGCGGGCAGCCCGCCCGCTCCACGGGGCACGTTCGCCGCCCCGTCCCTGCGAAGCGCGCGTTCCGCCGATCCCGGCCGTGGCCTCGGCCTTGCTCTCCCCGTGGGGCATGCTGACGATTCTCATCGCCGACGACGAAGCCCACGTGGTCGAGCTGGTCAGGGTCACGCTGGAGGACGACCGGGTGCGCCTGCTGCACGCCGCCGACGGCGCCACCGCGCTCGCGGCCGCGGCCGAGTTCGAGCCGGAGCTGATCTTCCTCGACGTCAACCTTCCCGATCTCAGCGGGCTCGAGGTGTGCCGCCGCCTGCGCCGCGACCCGCGCCTGGCCGGAGCGCGCATCGTCATGCTCACCGCCGCCGCCCAGCAGGACGACGTCGTCCGCGGCCTCGCCGCGGGCGCCAGTCACTACCTCACCAAGCCTTTCTCGCCGGTGCGGCTGCTGTCGCTGGTCGAGGGGCTGCTGCCGCGCGCGGCATGGCTACCCGAGTGACGCCGGGGACGGGGGCGGCCGCGCGGCCGCCGGGCGCGACCGAGCTGCAGACGCTGCGCTACGCCGAGGACGTCCGGCGTCTCTACCAGCAGCTGCAGCGCGCGATCTGCCAGTCGCTGCTCGGGCTGGCCAACGCGCTCGAGGCCAAGGACCCGTACACGCGTGGCCATTCCGAGCGGGTCGGCGCCTGGAGCGGCCGGCTCGCGACGGCGCTCGGGCTGCCTGCCTGCGAGGTCGACACGGTCACCCAGGCCGGCCTCCTGCACGACATCGGCAAGATCGGCGTGCCGGAGACAGTGCTGCGCAAGCGCGGCCCGCTCGATCACGACGAGTGGGCGCTCATGCGCAACCATCCGATCGTGGGCGCTCAGATCGTGGCGCCCTTCGAGTTCTTCGCGGCCGGCGCGCTGGTCGTCCGGCATCACCACGAGCGCTGGGACGGGAGCGGCTATCCGGACGGGCTGAGCGGCCGCGCCATCCCGCTCGGCGCGCGCATCGTCGCGGTGGCCGACGTGTACGACGCGCTGACATCCGACCGACCCTACCGGCCGGCCCTCGCGCGCGACACCTCGCTGGCCTACCTGGCCCGGGAAGCCGGGCGGACGCTCGACGCCGACGTCGTCGCCGCCTTCCTGGGCCTGCTCCGGCTCGACGAGAAGGCCTGACGCGGCGGCCGATGCTGGCCCTCGAGGCGCCGCTCCCGCGTGATCGGCCCGGCTTCTTCCACCACACGCCGCTCGCCGCGCTGGCGGTGCTCGCCGCCGCGTGGGTCGTGGCGGTTGCGGCGCTGCCGGCGGCGGCGGCTCGCGTGATCGGACTCGCCGCCGCCCACGGGGCGCTGGTGGGCACCGCGCTGGCCTGGACGTCCGTGCGCCCCCGGCGTGATCGCTGGGCGCCGCTGGAGGCCGCGTTGCTGCTCGGCGGCGCCGCCTCGGCCGCGCTCCTGCTGCCGGGGGGCGCGCTGGCCTACACCGCGATGCCGGCGTGGCTGGCCTGGCGCCGGCCGACCTGGCTGGCGGGGTTCGTGGAGCGGCCCGGCGCGGCGGCGGCCGGCGGCGCGATCTTCGGCCTGCTGCTCGGCGCGCATCTGCTCGTGAACGCTTCGCTGACCCTGGGGTATCGCGTGCACACCGGCGCGTGGGCGGAGCTGATCGGGTGGTGGGCATACGACGTCGGTGCCAACGTGCTCGCCGCCGAGGCGTTCTTCCGAGGCGCGCTGTTCGACCGCGCCTACCGCCGCTGGTCGTTCGCGGCGGCGGCCGCGCTGTCCACGACGGCGTCGGTGGCGCGGTACCTCGTCGATCCGCTGCTGCCGCACTCGCCGGAGATCCTTGCGGGCGCCGGGTTCTATCTGGTCCTGCTCGGCGCCGGCAATTGCTGGCTCGTGGCCCGCACCGGCAGCCTGGCCCCGCCGCTGGCCGCCGCGTCCGTCTTCTTCGGTGCCTACCGGCTCCTGGCGCGGTGAGCCGGGCGTGGCCGGGTCGATCGCGCTGGCCCTGGCCGCGATCACGCTCGCCATCGCCGAATCCAGCGCCGGCCCGGCTTCGCTCTGGCGGCACGCCTACCACGGCCCCGTCGTGCTGGCCGCGTTGCGCTACGGCGGCGGCGGCGTGGTCGCGGCGCTGGCGGCCGGGCTGCTCTACGCGCCGTTCGTCCTGCCGGCGCTCGAGCGGGCGGGGCCGACGCCGGCCGTGCTGGAAGGGCTGCTGACGCTCGCCCTGGTGCTCGGCGTCGGCGTGCTGAGCGCCACCCTGGCGAGCGGCGCCCGGCGCCAGCGCGCGCGGTCCGAGACGCTCACCGCCGTCCAGCGGGCGCTCGAGGGCGACCCGCCGCTCGATCTGGCGCTCGCCCGGCTGCGTGCCGGCTTGCAAGCCCGCCTGGGCGCCACGGTCGGCCTCGTCATCCGCGACGGCGCGCGGCTCGCGCTGGCCGGCGCGGCGACGGTCGTGCGGGGCTCGGCCGGCGCCCGCGTGCTCGCCGGCGGCGAGCCGCTTTTCGTCCCCGACCTGCATCCCCGCGGCGCGCGCCGCCGGTGCTTCGTGGCCCCGCTGGGCGGCGGCGTCGCCGGCGCGCTGGCCATCGAGCGGGCCGGCGACATCACCGCCGACGAGCGGCGCTCGCTCCTGGCGCTGGCCGTCCACGTCGGGCTCGCGCTGGAGAACGCCCGGCTGGCCGCCCGCCAGCGGCGGTTCGCCGACGAGCTGGCCGAGAAGGTGAGCGCCGCCACCCGCCAGGTGGTGGAGATGGACCGCATGAAGTCGGAGTTCGTCGCCATCGCCTCGCACGAGCTGCGGACGCCGCTCACCGCGCTGCAGGGCTTCAGCGAGCTGCTGGCCATGCGGCGGTTCGCGCCGTCGGAGATCGCCCGGCTGGGCGCCATCATGAGCGCCGAGGCCGAGCGCCTCGGCCGCATCGTGAACGATTTCCTCGACCTCGCCCGGCTCGAGCGCGGGCTGGCGCCCCCGCTGCGCCGCGCCCGCGTCGACGCCGGCACGCTGGTGGCCGACGCGGTCGAGGTGTTGCAGCGCGCGCGCCCCACGCACCAGCTCGAGGTCGACTGCGCCGCCGACCTCCCACCCCTCGACGCCGACCCCGATGCCCTCGACCGCGTGGTGAAGAACCTCGTGTCCAACGCCGTGAAGTACTCGCCGCCGGGTGGCCGCGTGCGGGTGGCGGCGCGGGCGCGGGAGGCGCCGTCCGCCGTGGAGATCACCGTCGAGGACGAGGGCCCCGGCATCGCCGAGGCCGACCTTCCACGCATCTTCGAGCCCTACTACCGCACGGCCGCCGGCGCGCGCACCGCCGCCGGCGCCGGGCTCGGGCTGGCGGTGGTGAAGTCGCTGGTCGACGCGCACGGCGGCACCATTCAGGCCGACAACGTGACGCCGCACGGCACCCGGATGACGCTGATTTTCCCGGCCCTTCCTTGACACTCCTCGCCGCGCGCGTGTAGTCTTCGGGCGTATGTCCCGCCGCGAGGAGATCGCCCAGCGCATGGCCGACGCCGTCGTGAAGCGGCTCACCATGCGCAAGGTCGTGGAGGTGCGCGGCGACGAGAGCCACCTGCGCAAGGCCATCCGCCACGTCGTGGCCGACAACATCGCCGCCGAGGAGGCGCTCGACGCCGACGCCCGCAAGCTGCTGCTCGAGCACGCCAAGATGATCAAGGACTCCGCTGCCGACTACCGGCAGCTGCTCGGCAAGGTCAAGGAGAAGCTCGCGCGGGAGCGGGGATTCATCCTCTGATGCGGATGAGCCGCGAGCGCATCTTCCACCTGGCCGACCTCATCCAGAAGGAGCTGGGGGCGGCCGAGGGCGTGCACGTCAAGGCGCCCGACGACGTCCGGCCCGAGATCATCCGCGCACTCACCGAGGAGTCGAAGCTCGAGGAGTCGATCGACACCGAGGTCCGCAAGACGCTGGGCTCCTATTCGCGCCCGATGCCGGAGGGCAGCCGCGAGTGGGAGGTGCTCTACCAGAAGACGCGCGAGGAAGTTTACAAGCGCCGGTTCCGGCTGTGACCCGGCTGGCCGTCGGGATCACCGGCGCCAGCGGCTCCATCTACGGCATCCGCCTCCTCGAGATCCTGCGCACCACCACCGACATCGAGCTGCACCTGGTCATCTCCGCCGCCGGCAAGCGTACGCTGGTCGAGGAGACCGACTACAGCGTCACCGACGTCGAGGCGCTCGCCCATCACCGCTACGACATCAAGGACATCGGCGCCACGCTCGCGTCCGGCTCCTTCCGGACCGCCGGCATGGTGATCGCCCCCTGCTCGATCAAGACCGCCGCCGCCGTGGCGGCCTGCTACGCGGACGGGCTGATCGCGCGCGCGGCCGACGTGACGCTCAAGGAAGGGCGTCCGCTGATCCTGCTGGTGCGGGAGACGCCGCTGCACCTCGGCCACCTGCGCGTGCTGACGTCGCTGGCCGAGATGGGCGCCGTGATCCTCCCGCCGATGCCGGCCTTCTACAACCGCCCCAAGGCGCTGGACGACATCATCAACCACACCGTCGCGCGCGTGCTCGACCGGCTCGCGTTGCCGCAGACGCTGGTGGGCGAGTGGCAGGGCACGCATCCTCGCGCCACCAGGCCCGCCGGTGCTTGACCTCTCCGTCGTCGTCCCGGTCTACAACGAGGAGGAGAACCTCCCGCACCTGTGGCCCGAGCTGCGCGGCGTCCTGGAGCCGCGCGAGCTGACGTTCGAGGTGGTGTTCGTGGACGATGGCAGCCGCGACCGCAGCCCCGAGATCATCCGCGGCTTCCGCGACGCCGACCCGCGGGTGCGGCTCGTCCGGCTCAAGGCCAACGCCGGCGAGACGGCGGCCACCGACGCCGGGTTCAAGGCGGCGCGGGGGCGGCTCGTCATCACGATGGACGCCGACCTGCAGAACGATCCCCACGACATCCCGGCCCTGCTCGCCCACCTCGCCCACTGGGACGCCGTCACCGGCTGGCGGACCAATCGCGGCGAGGGCGACGGCGTGCTCCGCCGCGCGGCGTCGCGGGTCGCCAACCGCGTGCGCAACTGGCTGAGCGACGAGTCGATCCAGGACAGCGGCTGCACGTTCCGCGCGTTCCGCCGGGAGTGCCTGCGCGGGCTCGTCCTCTATCGGGGCTTCCACCGCTTCATCCCCACGCTGCTGCGGATGCGCGGCTATCGCGTCCTCGAGGTGCCGGTGCGCAACCGGCCGCGACGCTTCGGCCGGTCCAAGTACGGCGTGCTCAACCGCGTGTTCGTCGCCACCGCCGACGTGCTGGTGGTGCGGTGGATGAAGAACCGGTTGCTCCGCTACGAGGTGGCGGAGAACCTGGGCGGCGAGCTGATCGACGAGTAGCGGCCGCATGCGGGTCCTGCTCGTCGGCCTCGGCCGCTGGGGCGCCAATCACCTGCGCGTCCTCACCCAGCTCGGCGCCACCGTGTGGGTGGCCGACGTCGACGCGGCCCGCCGCGAGTGGGCGATCGGGCAGGGGGTCGACCGGACCCGGGTGGTCGCCGACTTCCGCGAGGCGCTGCCGCACGTCGACGCGGTCGACGTCGTCACGCCGGCCGACAGTCACCGCGCGGTCGCCGAGGCGTGCCTGGGCTCCGGCCGTCATTGCTTCGTGGAGAAGCCGCTCACGGTCTCCGCCGCCGACGGGCGCGCGGTGGCGGCGGCCGCCCGGGCGGCTGGTCGCGTGGTGCAGGTGGGCCACATCTTCCGCTTTCACCCGGTCACGGCGACGCTGCGCGCCGCGCTCGGCTCCGGCCGGGTGGGGGCCGTGCGCTACGCGACCGGCCGCTTCGCGGGCTTCAAGCGCCCGCGCACCGACGTCGGCGTCACCCACACCGACGCGATCCACTACTTCGACCTCTTCGCCCACCTGCTCGGGCGCGACGCGACGAGCGTGACGGCGCTCCAGCGCGACTACCTCGGCCGCGGGATGGACGACATGTCGCTGACCACGGTGCTGTACGGCGAGGTGCCCGTCAGCGTCGAGGCCAACTACTTCGTGCCGGGCACGCACCGCGAGTGCGTCATCGTCGGCGAGCACGGCGCGCTCGTCGCGGACTATGGCTCGTCCACCGTCTTCCTGCACGCGGGGCAGCACCGCCGGCGTAACGGCGGCTGGGACGCGGTCGATGCCGGCAAGGAAGAGTTGCCCGCGCGCGGCGAGGAGCCGCTCCGACTCGAGCTGGCCGCGTTCCTCGCCGCCTGCCGGAGCCGCGCGGCCAGCCCGGTTTCCGCCGAGGCCGGCGTGCACGCCCTGGAGATCGTCGAGGCTGCCGCCCGCGCCGCCCGCCTGTCCCGCGCCGTGACGATCGCCGAGATTCGCTGAAACGGCGGTCCGGGCCTCGTGCCCGACCACGCGGACCTGACTGCGCCCGCCTGGTCGCAACCTGACCAAAGTGTGTGGAAGGCGCGGGGCCCCCACCCGGAAACGCGCTTTCTTTCCGGGTAGGTAGCAGACCTCGTCCGGACCGCCCGGCTGGCTCCGGTATTGCAAACTTTTCCGCGCCGATGCCAGCCCCGGTAGAATCGACAACATTGCCGACCGTGACCGAAGGATTCACGCCCACCAGGCTTGCTCGGCGCGCCCCTCGATCTCCGGGGCGATCTCAACCCTCGCGGCGCCCACCGTTCGGCGTCCCTGACGCGGGCGGCCTGCGTCGTGAGGTGGTCGTTCGTCACTGGGGCGTCGCGTGTGCGACGGTGCTCGTGATGGCGGCCGGCTGGGTCGCGGCCGGGCCGACCGTGCCCGGGGTCACGCCCTCGCTGCTCGCGAAGGCACGCCAGCAGGGTCTGGTGTCGGTCATCGTCCAGGTCCGCGTCCCCCAGAGCGCTGGGGAGGCGGAGATCATCGCGGCCCAGGATGCGGTGCTCGCGGAGCTCGGCGCCGCGCCTCATCGCGTGGCCCGGCGGTACACCACGATCCCGTTCATCGCCCTGGCGGTCTCGGAGCAGGCGCTCCGCGTGCTCGCCGGATCGCCTCACGTCGCCAGCGTCGCCGAGGACACGGTGCTTCGACCCTCCGCGCCGCCCACGTCCCCGACGCGATGAGTCGGGCCGGCCAAACAAAGAACGTGACCACGTGAAGACCCGACTGGCCTCGGCGGGCCTGCTCGCCGCCCTCTGTGTCACCCTCGCGCTTGTCACCCGCGGCGGCTCGGCGGAGCCGCCGGTGGTGCCCCCTCGGCTCCTCCAGGCGGCTGCCGCCGAGGGGAGCGTCCGCGTGATCGTGCACCTGGGCGGCATCGGGGCCGTGCCCGAAGCCGCCCTGTCCAGCGCCAGCGCGGTCGCGAGCCAGCGCCAGCGCATCGCCTCGGCACAGGACACCGTTCGGCGGAGCCTGCGCGGAACGAGCCATGGAATCCTGCGGCAGTATCAGACGATTCCGTACCTGGCGATCGACGCCAGCCCCGATGCGCTCCGGATGGTGGAGTCGCTGCGTGGCGTCGTCACCGCCGTGAACGAAGACTTCGTCCTCCGATCGGCGCTGGGCCAGAGCGCCGCGGTCGTGCAGGCACCGCCGGCGTGGGAGGCCGGCCGGGACGGGAGCGGGACGGTCATCGCCATCCTCGACACCGGCGTCGACAAGGGCCACGAGTTCCTGGCGGGCAAGGTCGTCGAAGAGGCGTGCTTCGCGGCTGGCGGCAACTGTCCCAACGGCCAGGACACGCAACTCGGTCCGGGGTCGGGTGTCCCGTGCACGTTCAACGCGACCGAGTGTGTCCACGGGACGCACGTGGCCGGGATCGCGGCCGGCCTGGGCGGCCCCCCGACATCGATCGCCTTTTCCGGCATCGGTCGGGGGGCGGACATCATGTCGGTTCAGGTGTTCGCGAATGGCGGAGGCGGAGCCGCCACCGCGTCTGGATCCGACGTCCTCGCGGGCCTCGAGCGAGTCTATGCGCTCCGCAACACGCACAACTTCGGCGCCGTCAACATGAGCCTGGGCGGCGGCATCTTCACCTCGACGTGCGACGGCGCCGTTGGCGTGGCGCCGTTCAAGATGGTGATCGACAATTTGCGGGCGGCCGGGATTGCCACGGTCGTGGCGTCGGGGAACGATTTCTCCCCCAACGCCATCAGCTTCCCGGCCTGCATCTCCACCGCGGTGAGCGTGGGCTCCACCGATGACGGCTCGCTCGGCACGACCGTCGACCGGGTGTCAGACTACTCCAACATCGCGCCGTTCGTCTCGCTCCTGGCTCCGGGAAAGTGGATCACCTCGTCCTTCCCGAGGTCGACTCCCCCTCTCTACCAGACGATCTCGGGAACGTCGATGTCGACGCCCCACGTTGCCGGCGCCTTCGCGGTCCTCAAGCAGGTCATGCCGGATGTCGACGTCACCACCAAGCTGAAGGCCCTGCGCTCGACGGGCGTGCCGGTGACCGACACCCGCCCCGGCGCCCCCGGGACGACGACGCTCCGGCGGATCAAGGTCAACGCGGCCGCGCAGCTGCTCGAGACGCTCGACCTCCGGGTGACCCTGCTCACGGGACCGATCAAGATCGCCGCGGGTGCCAGCTACACGCTCGAGTACGCCGTGCGGAACATCGGGGGCCGCCCGGCGGACGCCTCGCTCCTCGGACTGTTCCTCTCGCCCGATACGACGATCACGACGGACGACGTTGCCCTGGGGGCGGTCGTGGTGCCGGCCCTCGCGCCCAACGCCACCGCGACCGGCTCGCTGGTCGTTCAGATCCCCACGAATACGTCCACGGGAACGTATTTCTTCGGGGCGATCGCCAACGTCGACGGCGCGGTCGATGAGGACGACGACTCCAACAACACGCGCGTGTCGGCGGCCGTCGTGGTCGTCCGGCCCGACTATGCGGTGAAATCGGTGACCACCAGCGCCGGCGTCGCGGCGCCGGGCTCGAGCTTCAGCGTGACACAGGTCATCAGGAACATCGCCCCGGCCCCGAACAAGGCCCCCGCCTCGATCGCCGAACTGTTTCTCTCCGGCGACGACCTGCTGGACGGCGGCGACGTATCGCTCCGGACCGTGGCGGTGCCGCCCATCGCGGCCGCCGGGGCGACGACGGTCGTGCGTCGGGTGCAGACGCCGCCGGGGACACCGCCGGGCCTGTACTGGGTGTTCGTCAGGGTCAACGCCGGGGACACGATCGTCGAAGCAGACCTCGGCAACAACGTCGGCGGCACCAGCACGCCGATCATCGTGGGCCCCGACCTGACGCCGACGGCGGCGACGCCGACGCCGCGCAAGAGGGCGCCCGGGATGAACGTGAGCGTGGCGACGACGGTGAAGAACCGGGGCGGGCAGCCGGCGGGCGCCTTCGACATCACGGTCTACCTGTCGACGAACGCCACGTTCGAGGCGGGGGTGGACGTGCCGCTGGGGACGCGGCGGGTGAACTCGCTGGCGGCGGGAGCGAAATTCACGAAATCGATCGTGGCGACGATACCCGCCGACCAGCCGGCCGGCGACTATTTCCTGCTGGTGCGCGCCGACGCGGGCGGCGAGGTGGCCGAGGCGGACGAGACGAACAACGAGCGGGCGACGGTGGTGGTGAAGGTCGTGCCGCCGGACCTGGCGACGATCAAGCTGACGGCGACCCCGAGCGCGATCGAGGCCGGGATGACCGTGTCGGTGAAGCAGACCGTGAAGAACCTGGCCGTGCCGGCGGGCAAGGCAGCCGCCACGATGTCGCGATTGTATCTGTCGACGGATGTCGACCTGGACGGCGCGGACGAGATGCTGCTGGACGTCCCCATTCCGGCGCTGGCCGGCGGGGCGGCGGTGAGTGTGACGAGGAGCGTGCCGATCCCGCCGGAGACGCCGGCGGGCACGTACTACATCATCGCGGCGGCCAATGCGGTGAGCCCGATCCAGGAGAACGATCCCACCGGCGGCGCCAACAACATCCTGGTGCTGGCGACGCCGATCACCGTGAGCGCGGCCACGCCGTGACGTTGCGCGCCGTGATCGACGGGACCGCGGCGCCGGGGGCGCGCTCAGGCGGCCCGGCGGACGGCCCTCGCGAGCTCGTCGCGCCGGAGCGCGCTGCGCGAGAGTGACACGCCCACGATCACGAGCACCGCGCCGAGGGCGAGGAAGCCCCGTCCCCCAGCCCGCCCAAAAGGCGGTCGCCCGACCAGGCGGACAGGCCCACCGTCGCGATCCACGTCGCGGCGTGGAAGAGCCCATCGAACAGCGTAGTGATCGTGAGGTTGCGGACGCTGTCGGGCGGGTACCCGGCCCTCGTCACCATGTGGTGCCACTGGAGGATCTGGTGCAGCGATCCCGTCGATACCGCGGCGAGCAGCACAGGGCTGGTCGCTACACTGTTATAGTGGTTGGTGCCGAAGCGGGGACTCGAACCCCGACACCCTTGCGGGCACTAGACCCTGAATCTAGCGCGTCTGCCAATTCCGCCACTTCGGCACGGGCGAGGGCTCATGATACCGCCCGAGCCGGGCAAGTCAAGAGAGCAGGATGGCCGAGGACCGAGTCGTCGCCACCAATCGCCGCGCGCGGCACGAGTACGAGATCCTCGAGACGCTCGAGGCCGGGCTGGTGTTGCGCGGCACCGAGGTCAAGTCTCTGCGCACGGGCCAGGTGAACTTCAAGGACTCGTACGCCACCGTGCGCGACGCCGAGGTCTGGCTGGTCGGCTGCCACATCAGCCCCTACAGCCACGGCACCGACGCCAACCACGACCCCGAGCGCGACCGCAAGCTCCTGCTGCACGGCCGGGAGATCGCACGCCTGGCCGGCAAGGTCGCCGAGAAGGGCCTGACGGTCGTCCCGCTCAAGCTGTACTTCAAGCAGGGACGCGCTAAACTGGAGATCGGCCTCGCGCGCGGCAAGAAGCTGCACGACAAGCGCGCGGCGCTTCGCGAGCGGGAGACCCGCCGCGAGATGGACAAGGCCGCCCGGGCTGGCCGGACCGGCCGCTGGTGAACCTCTCACGAATGGGGGCGACAGGCTTCGACGGGGATCAACGAGGTCCAGGCTGCGTCTCGAGGTTTCTCACCCCTCGTTAATAAGTGAGAACTTCTAGCTGCCAACAACCAGCTAGCTCTGGCGGCCTAACAACCGCCGGTGTCGGCCAGGTCGAGCCATCAGGGCCTGGGAACCGGCATCATATTCTGGTGGCTGGCCCCGAACTTCGCCTCAGGGGAAGGGCGAGATAAATGAGGCTGGCCCCGCGGCCCTCCTGCCGGATGGAGGACCGAAGGGCGAGAGAGCCGTAAGATAAACCGGATATCGACGTAGACGCCTGCGGCTGAGGGTTTCCGGACGTGGGTTCGATTCCCACCGCCTCCACCACCACCTCGACCTATCGGCGCCGGCCCAGCTCGCGGTCCAGGTTGTAGGCCGCGCTGATCAGCGCCAGATGGGTGAACGCCTGCGGAAAGTTGCCCAGCGCCTCGCCGGTAGGGCCGGTCTCCTCCGCGTAGAGCCCCAGGTGATTGGCGTACCCCAGCATCTGCTCGAACATGAGCCGCGCCTGGTCCAGGCGCGCGCGATCGTGTCGCCCGGCGCGCGCCAGGGCTTCGACGAGCCAGAAGGTGCAGATGTTGAAGGTGCCTTCCTCGCCGGCCAGTCCATCGGCCGCCTCGGTCACGTTGTAGCGATAGTCGAGGCTGTTGGAGACGTGGCCGCCGCGCTCGGGGGGCTGGCGAGTCGCCTCCAGGGTCTTGAGCATGCGCCCGTCGGTCGGCGAGAGAAAGAACACCAGGGGCATCATCAAGTTGGCGGCGTCCAGGCACTCGCTGCCGTAGTGCTGCACGAAGGCCTGGCGCCGCGTGCTCCACCCCTTGCGCATGATCTCCTCGTAGATCGCGTCGCGCACCGTCACCCACCGTGCCCGGTCGGCCGGGAACGAGCGCTTGTCGGCCAGGCGCAGCGCCCGGTCGACCGCCACCCAGCACATGAGCTTGGAGTAGACGAAGTGCTGGCGGCCGCCCCGGACTTCCCAGACGCCCTCGTCCTGGCGCTGCCAGTTGTCGCACACCCAGTTGGTGAGCCGGCGCAGGTGCACCCAGAAGTCGTACGAGATGGGACTGCGGTACTTGTTGTAGAGGTAGACCGCGTCCATCAGCTCGCCGTAGATGTCGAGCTGGAGCTGGTTGTAGGCGCCGTTGCCGATGCGCACGGGCCGGGAGCCGCGGTACCCCTCGAGGTGGTCGAGGGTCTGCTCGGTCAGCGTGTGGCGTCCGTCGATCCCGTACATGATGTGCAGCGAGCCGTCGGGCTCCAGCTCGCCACAGCGGGCCTCGATCCACTCCATGAAACGCGCCGCCTCGTCGGTGAAGCCGAGGCGGAGCAGCGCATAGATGGTGAAGGCGGCGTCGCGGATCCAGGTGTAGCGGTAGTCCCAGTTCCGCTGGCCCCCCACGCCTTCGGGCAGGCTGCAGGTGGCGGCGGCCACGATGGCGCCGGTCGGCTCGTACGTGAGCAGCTTCAGGGCCAGGGCCGAGCGGTGCACCATCTCGCGCCAGCGCCCGGTGTAGCTGCACTTGGCGAGCCACTGCCGCCAGTACTCCACGGTCGCCTGGAAGAGCGCCTCCGATTCGGGCTCCGAGGGGCTGAATCCGGCGCCGGCTCCATCCGGGACCTGCTGGAGCACGAAGGTGGCGCTCTCGGTCTCGTTGAGGATGAAGTCCGCGCTCACCCCCGTGCCGTCGAGCTTCAACGGCAGCCGGGTGGCGAGGCCGAGACTCAGGCTGGTCGAGCGGAACACGGCGCCGCCGGGCGTCAGGTCCGTGCGGTGGACGTCGCGCGCGTAGTTGAACGCGGGGTGGCATTGCATCCGGAATGCGACGTGGCCCTTGACCGCGGTCACCTGCCGCACGACTCGATGCAGGCCGTCCCCGCCGGCCGCCCGGCCCACCGGCATGTAGTCGGTGACCTGCGCGACGCCGGCCGGCGAGAGGAAGCGCGTGATCAGGACGTTGGTGTCGGGCCAGTAGAGCTGCTTGGGCCGGGCGTCCCCGTCCACGGGGGCGATCCGGAAGCGGCCGCCCCTGGCGTCGTCGAGGAGGGCGGCGAACACGCTCGCGGAGTCGAAGCGCGGGAAGCAGAGCCAGTCGATCGACCCGTTCATGCCGACCAGGGCCACCGTGTGGAGGTCGCCGATGATGCCGTAGTTCTCGATGGGCTG
>DASWJN010000358.1:0-9196 GCA_036397135.1 Candidatus Methylomirabilota bacterium | reverse complement strand
AGCCCCCCTCCGAGTATTACCGTGCCGCAAACGGCGAGGACGCCGCCAGCGGCAGGATGGGGTTCGCCGTCTGCACGGTCCTGGGGAAGACGATCTCGAACTTGCCCTCGACGATCTGGAAGACGGCCGGGAAAGCCCGCTCGTTCTGACCGGCCATCGCGTGCCCGGGCGGGTAGAACTTCACGCCGTAGCCCTGCATGGTGCCGCCCTCGGGGATGTCCGTCTCGCGCGCGGCCTTGGCGAGCGCCTCCGGCGACCAGCCGCCGTGTTTCTGGATGGCGCGCGGCAGCACGTCGTTGAGGAGGATCCACATGTTGTTGAAGCCCATCGAGACGTGCGGCGCGATCGCCTGCGGCGGGATGTCCTTCTCGAACTGCTTGTAGCGCTTCACCATCTCCTGGGTCAGCGCGCCGACGCCCGGCTTCAGCTTCTTGGCGTCGAGCAGCTGGGAGGCGATCGGATCGACGGTGTGGAAGCCCTCGATCTCGTTCCCGAAGCCCTCCTTGAGCTTGTCGATCTGGCTGTGGCCGGCGCCGTGCCCGAGGTAGGCCCGCAGGCGGAAGCCCTGCTCCTTGGCCTGTCGCAGGAACAGCGCGATGTCGGGGGCGTAGCCGGTGTGGAACAGCACGTCGGGCCGCTGGGAGCGCAGCTTGGTCACCAGCGAGGAGAGGTCGGGCGACTGGATCGAGAAGCCTTCCTTGAGGACGACCTGCATGCCGAGCTTCTTGGCCTCCGCCTCGTTGGCGGCGGCCACGCCGGCGCCGTAGGGCCCGTCCTCGTAGATGATCGCCACCCGCAGATCCTTGGGGGCCTTCTTGAAGCGCTCCTGCGAGTAGGCGGCGATGTACTGCACCGAGGAGGCGCCGAACAGGCCGCCGTTGGGCTGCGGGCGGAAGGTGTACTGGAGGTTGCGGTCCTTGAGCACGTTGTCGGCGATGGCGGTGGTGATCCACAGGAACTTCTTCTGCCGGTCGACCTTCTCGGCGAGCGGGACGGCGTGGGCGCTGGAGTAGATGCCGGCCAGGATGTCGACCTTCTCGACGTTGAGCAGCCGCTCGGCCTCGTTGATGGCGACCTCGGCCTTCGACTGGCTGTCGCCGTCCACCTGGACGATCTTGTACTTGCCGAGCACGCCGCCCCGCTCGTTGATGAGATCGATCATCATCTTCGCCCCCCGCCAGCAGTTCAGCGAGCCGGCGGCGGAGAAGGGCCCCGAGTGGTCGAAGAGAACGCCGATCTTGATCGTCTGGCCCTGCGCGTCGGCCGCCGGCGGCGGCGCCAGGGTGAAGGCGAGGAGAGCCACGAGCAGCAGCGCCGGGACGAGGCGTGCGCGTGTCATGGGAGGTAACCTCCTGGGCAAGAGTGGCCGCTAAGGTAGCACGGCGCGGAGGACGGCAACAGGGCCAAGCTGGCCGGGGAGCGTCTCAGCTCGAGGGCAAAAGCGGCTGTGCGGCCGGCTCCAGATGACCGCCTGCATGGCATACTTCCGCCATGGCCAAGCGAGGGGGCATCGAGAGGCCACGACGGTGGGGACGCCGCGGGGTGGAGTGGCCGTCCCCGAGGGGCATGAAGCGAGTACGAGTCCGCATTCGAGAGCTGATGATCGCACGGTTGAATCAGACCGGTCACTACGTGCGGCAACGGCTCGGGCGCTTGGGCTCCATCCGTTGTTTGGCACCGTACGGTATCCCGGTGCAGCGCATGCCTGACGTCGAGAGATCATCGGTAAGCCGTGTGCTCAGAAAACGCACGGTTTGAAAGGGGGGTGCTGGAGACGGGCCCGGTAACGGGCACCGCGCCAGTGGTCTACCAATGGTGACGCTGCTGACCGAGATCAAGGAGATGGTGCTCCCCGACGCCAGGGCCGAAGGCGAGCGGCTCTGGCTGTCCCCCGCGGAGCTCGAGGACGCCACGGGGTGGTCGTCGGAACCGGAAGGACTGTGCCGGGACGGTGTCTGCGTGCCGATTCCGCCGGGTCGCGAGCGCGACTTCCTGCGCGACGGCCACGTGGACGTGGCCGCGGTGTGGCGGCACCTGGGCAAGCCGATCGTCCACACAGCGGACGGCAGCGCCTGGGTGCTCGGCGAAGCGGCGGGGGAGCGCGCGGCGGCGCTGCGGTCGCTGGAGGCGCCGGATTTCACGCTGCCCGATCCCGCCGGGCGCACGCATTCGCTTTCCGACCATCACGGCAAGAAGGTGCTGCTCGTCTCCTGGGCCTCCTGGTGAGGATGCCGCCGCGACCTGCCCGTGTGGCAGGGGCTGTACGAGGAGCTGAAGGATCGGAACTTCATGGTGATCGCCGTCGCGCTGGACAGCCGCGAGGGCGATCCGCTCCCGTGGATCGAGGCGGCGAAGCCGACCTACCCTTGTCTGATCGACCGGGATCATCGCCTCGCCGAGCTTTACAACATGGTCAACGTGCCGCAGGCGGTGTGGATCGACGAGCTCGGCCGGATGGTGCGGCCGGCGGAGCCCGCCGGCGCGTACGAGGGGTTTCGCAAGATGGATCGCGTGACCCGCGAGATGCCGGCGGAGGCGGCGCGAATGACCGCCGAGGCGAAGGCCACCTACGTGAACGCCATCCGCGACTGGGTGCTGAACGGCGCGGCGAGCGAGCACGTCTTCGACGCCGAGCGCGCCCGGGCGCACGTTCCGGCGCCGACGGAGGGCGTCGCGCGGGCGCACGCGGCGTTCAGGCTCGGGCAGCACCTGATCCGCTGCGGGCAAGCCGAGGAGGGGGACCGTTGGCTGGGGGAGGCGAGCCGGCTCCATCCCGATTCCTGGTGCATCTGGCGCCAGCGGGCGGGCGTCACCGAGCACGGGCTCGCTTCGCAGTCGGACTTCTGGGCGAAGGTCGACGCGCTCGGGGAGCGGAGGTATTACGACACCGTGGACATGAAGGGGATGCCGAGGTAGGCGCGGAACCTACGGCGGCGCGCCAGGATGCCCGCGCGACGCGGCCCGTCCCGAGGTCCACGCACCGGGCGATTCCGCTCGGCGCCAGCGCCCCGTCCCGCGGCACGCGGTCGACACGAACGTTCCGATCGGGCAGCACCAGCGCCATGACTTCCGCCCCGCGCGCGAGCATGGCGATCCGGGCCGCCGGCATCTCGTGCATCGGCGCCTGGCCTGCGACGCCAGCCGCGTCGTCATGCGCCACGACGCCGACGGCCGCCTGCTGGAGGTCGGCGCCCGCACGCGGACGATCCCGCCCGCGTTACGGCGGGCGCTCCATCACCGCGACCGGGGCTGCCGCTTCCCGGGCTGCGGCGTCCGCGTCGGCCAGGGCCACGCTCTGCAGGCGTCATCACGTCGCGGTCCACGAGGAGGGGTTCCAGGTCCAGCGACAGCCGGACGGCGGGCTGTGCTTCCGGCGGCCGGACGGGCGGGTGTTCCCCGACGTCCCGCCGCCGTCTCCGGTGCCGGGCGACGCCGTGGGCGTCATCCGGGCGCAGCACGACGCGCAGGATCTTGCCCTGCACCCGCGGACCGCGATGCCGGGGTGGTTGGGCGAGCGCCTGGACGTGGGCTGGGCGATCGACGTCTTGCATCCCCGGGCCATCGGGCCGACAGCGACGGGCGCGTAAGGCGGCCCTCGCGAGGGATTGCTGGCCCTGATTCAGCTCGTTTGGAATCGGCGGCGTGACGACATCCGCCCGCCCGCTCGCCCCGTTCCCCACCCCGGCCGGTCTCCGCGCCACCGTGGGTGCCGTGGGCACCCACGGCGTGCGCCGCATGGCTTTCGATCCGGGCAAAGGCTCGAGCTGAGCCGCTACAGGTTCCGGAGGGCCTGACGCGCCGCAGGCTCAGCGCGCGCCGATGAGGATGAACGCCGCCCAGTAGAAGGGATGCGCCGTCGCCGGCTCCCGGAGCAGGGCGAGCTGGGCCTGACGGAGGGCCTCGGCACGGCCCACGCTCGCGAGCGACCGGTGGAAGGCGACCATCAGGTCACGGGTCGAGGTGTCGTTCACCTTCCACAGCGAGGCGACGATGGACTGCGAGCCCGCCTGGCTGAACGCCGCCGCGAACGTGATGAGGGCGGAGCCGGGCACCTGCTCGCCGAGCGCGGTCTCGCACGCCGAGAGCACGGCCAGCCCGCCCGGTCGCAGGGTGAGCCCGGCGATGTCGCCGATGCTCAGGTGCTGGCTCGGCTCGTCGCGCCCGGCGACGAGGAGGAACGAGCGCTCGGGGTGCTCGGCGTCGAGGGTCCCGTGGGTCGCCAGGTGGATGTCCGACATCGACGGCACGAGCTGGAGGAAGCGGCGCTTGGTGGCCTCTTCACCGACGAGCACCGTCACCGCCGGCCGCACGCGCTCGATTGCCTGCACCTCGCGACCGGCGGCGGGCAGGCTGCCGTCGGGGTTGCCGAGCGCCAGCATCGGCGGCGTGCCCCCGGCCTTCACCGGGCTCAGCAGGTCGACCAGCTCGAGCTCGGTGAGGTAGCTCACGACGTGCGTCTCGGCGAGGAACCGGGGGCCGTCCGGCGTCGTCCGCTCGAGCGCGTGCAGCGGCAGGTAGAGCAGGAGGTCGTTCGGGATCAGGATCAGGTCGCGATGCTGCGCCAGCTCGGCCTCGATGGGCCCGAGCAGGTGCCCGGCCAGCTCGCGGCCGACCGTCTTGAGCGGCGCCACGTGCTGGCGGTACAGCGCCGAGCCGTCGTCGGCCCACGGCAAGAGCGCGGCCGTGCCCTGCTCGACGAGGGTGCGGTATTCCCGGACGAGCTCGTAGAGCGCCTTCTGGCCCACCTCGCGCCGCTTGACCTCGAAGCGCCCGCCGGCGGCGACCACGTAGATGTAGAGGGCGTCGTCGGTGGCGAGGTACTGCACGGCCAGCGCGCCGGGCGGCAGCCGGCCGGCGAACTTGGCCAGCGCCTTGGGGTCCACCGTCTGCTGGTCCACGAACTGGGCCTTGTACTTCGGGTACCGCGCGAGGAACGCCTGGACCTGGCCGAGATACCCCGCCTTCGTCCGTGCCAGTCGCGTGGTGAGCTCACGCACCCGGTCGCGGTCCTCGGACGGCTGACCGCTCTCCCCGTCCCCCTGGGCGTCGGCCTCGCCCAGCGCCCGCTCGATGGCCGCGGCCTGCGCCACCGCGGCCTGGATCTCGGCCGCCTGCCTCCGCGCCTCGGGGTCGGTGATGAGCGGCTTCGCCGCGGTCAGCGCCTCGGCCACGATCCGGGCCTTCTTCGCCTGGATCGTGGCCCACGCTTCCCGGTCGTACCCCTTCGTCGGATCGCGCTCGTTGAGCCGCAGGAGCACGCGCGCCAGCGCGTCGTAGACCCGGAGGCGATTCTCCGCCTGGAGGTAGACATCGCGGGCGCCGCGGTCGCCGACGCGCGCCGCCACCGTCTCCAGGGCGCTGACCGCCTCGCGATAGGCGGCGGCCGCGTCCTCGAGCCGGCCCGCGCGCTCGGCGAGACGGCCCAGGGTGAGGGCAGCCCGCCACCGCACCTCCGGACGGCCCTGCGTCCTCGCCACCTCGGCGGCGCGGAAGGCCAGGCGCTGGGCGGCTGCGACGTCCCCCGCGCGCTCCTCGCCCAGCGCCACGCCGAGCAGGTGGACGGAGTGGTTCACGAACCGCCCCTGCATCTCGGTCTCGATGAGGGCGAGCCCGCGGCGGGCGGTGGGCAGCCACTCCGCGGGCGGACGCCCCGCACGCCGCAGGCTCTCGGCCTTGAGCCGCAAGGCCTCCGGCAGCAGGCGCGGCGCGCGGCCGCGGGCGTGCAGGAACTCGCCGATCGCGATGGCCCGGTCCAGGAGTCTGGCGGCACCGGCGTGATCGCCCTGGAGCGTCAGCACGCTGGCCAGGTCCCGCGCGCTATGCCCGACGCGGGGGTGGAACCGGGGATGATTGCGCTCGTGGATGGCCAGGGACCGGGCGAGAACGTCGCGCGCCCGCCGATGGTCGCCGAGCAACCGATAGGTGGAGCCGAGGCCGCCGAGCGCGGAGGCCACCCGGTCGTCGTTCGGACCGTAGATCTGCTCGTAGATCGCCGCGGCGCGCTCCAGGGCCGTGCGCGAGTCGGCGTAGTCGCCGGTGACGCGTGCCAGGTTTCCCTGGAGGCGGAGGCTCGCGGCCAGCTCGGGGGAACCGGGCACGTCCCGCTCGGCGAGCGCCACCGCCTCGCGGGCGGCGGCGAGCGCGTCACGGAGCTCGGCGCGCTTGCGATGCGCCTGCACTCGCTGGATCACCGCGCGCACCCCGGCGGCCTCCGGGCTCGAGGCGGGCGGGAGTTCTCGACCCGGGCCTCCGACCTCTCCGCCGGGCCGGCGGGCGCCGGCGGGTCCACGCCCGCCGTGTCCTCGTCCGAGCTCGGCAGCGAGCGCGGCCGCGGTCTCGCACGAGACCAGCCCGACGAGCACCACGACGACGAGGGAGAGACGGTACAGCGACAGTGCGGTCACTCGACGCAAGATGAGGAGAGGCTACAGCGCCGGGGGTGATCCGGTCAATCGAGCTGGCCTCGGGTCGTGGGCCAGTTACAAAGGGAGGAGCGGCTACCGCTAGCCGGTGTGCCGCGCGAAGACGAGCCACTCGCGGCCCTGGCGCCCCCGGGCCGAGCGCAGCGGCGGCTGGGCGCGCTCGATGCGGAACGGCGGGGCGAAGCGGCGGCGCACCTCGGCGCGCGAGACCTTGAACGGCGGTCCGGCCGTGACCGCGCGCAGCGGGAAGAAGCAGGCGAGCAGCCAGCCGCCGGGCCGGACGATGGCCGCCACCGTGCGCACGTACTCGTCGCGGCGGGCGGGGTCGATGGCGCAGAAGCACGTGTACTCCCACACGCCGTCGAAGCCGCGGGCCTCGTCGCGCCCGAGCGCGAAGATGTCGCGCTGCTCGAAGGCGACGCGTACGCCGTCCTTCCGCGCCAGCGCCCGGGCCGCCGTCACCGCGGCCGGCGAGAAGTCGTAGCCGACGACGTCGTAGCCGCGGGCGGCCAGGAAGCGCGCGTCGTGGCCGCGGCCGCAGCCGAGCACGGCGACCCGCCCGCGGGGCGGCGGCGTCCGCTCCACGAAGTCGACGAGCGGCGGCGCCGGCTGCCCCAGCTCCCAGCCGTCGCCGCCGGTGGCGTACAGCTCCTCCCAGAAGTCGGGCGCGCTCACACGGGCCATGCCACTCCCTCGAAGTCCGCGATCGCGCGCTCGGCGCCGGCCGCCTCCAGCTCGCTGCCGCTGTGGGCGCTGGTGACGCCGATGACGCGCATGCCGGCCGTGCGCGCGGCGCGCACGCCCACCACGGAGTCCTCGAACACGACGCAGCCGCCCGGCGGCAGGCCCAGCCCCTCGGCGGCCCGCACGTACACCTCCGGGTCCGGCTTCCCCCGGCGCACGTCCTCGGCGGTGACGATCACGTCGAAGTGGCGGCGCACGCCGACCTCGGCCAGCAGCTCCTCGACGTCGTGACGGGTGGCCGAGGTGGCCACGGCGCGCGGCACGCCCTGCCGGGCCAGCGCGGCCACGAAGGCCGGCGCGCCGGGGATCGGCAGCATGCCGCGGGCGGCCAGGCGCGCGTAGTGCGCGCGCTTGCGGCGGGCCAGCGCCGCCGCCTCGGCGGCGCCGACCGGGCGGCCGAGCAGCAGCGGCACCGCCTCCTCGGCCGGCCGGCCGATGGACAGCCGCCAGAACTCGGGCGCCGGCGACACGCCGAGCTCGGCCAGCAGCAACCGCCAGGCGTCGCGGTGGTGGGCGCCGGAGTCGATCAGGACGCCGTCCATGTCGAAGACGACCCCGCGGGCGCCGGCGCCGGCCCCCGTCACGAGCGCAGGCGATACAGTGGCGCCAGCATCCGGAAGGTCTCGAGCGCGGCCGTACGGTATTGCGCCTCCGTCCAGCGCGCGGCCTCCTCGGCCGGCACCGCGCGCCCGAGCACGAACTGGCCGTCGCGCGTGCGCGTCAGCTCGTCGGCCAGCTCGGCCAGGTGGTCGGGCGTGAGGTCGCCGAGCGGGGTGGCCGGCGCCTCGTCGTGCTCGTTCTTGAACCACGCCAGGCCCCGCACCCGCCGCAGCACCGGCCCCAGCTTGCCGGCGCTCCGCTTCCAGGCGCCCACCCACCGCTTCTTGTCGGCGTGCTCGGGGCCGATCTCGAAGAGGAAGCGCACGCAGTGGCGCGACACCGCCACCTTGAAGTGGCCATGCTTCTTGTAGCCGCGCGTGTCGGGGCCGAACGCCACCCAGGTGTCGTCGGGCGGGTTGACGCTGCGCCGCGCGTGCCTGGCCACGTGGGCGAACGCCGGGCCGCCGGTGGCCCGGCTCACCGCCGGCAGGAGAGTGTGCCCCATCGCCTCCAGCTTGGGGCGGATCCGACGGCGGATCACGTCCATCCGGGGACGGAAGCCCTTCACGTCGAACACCTTGAAGTCGGCGCTGTTGAAGGCGGCAGCGGGCATGAGACTCCTCCTCGCTCGGCGTCTAGAGATCGTCGAGTGGAAAGATCGGCCGCCGCACCCGCGTGAACGGGAAGCGCCCGAGGTTCGACGACGACAGCCCCGGCGCGTCGACCTCCAGGATCGCGCGGGCGACGGGCTCGAAGGCGGCCCGGTAGTGGATCGAGGACTTCACGGCGAGAATCTTCTCGGCGAGCGGATCGATGCCGACGAAGCGGATCATCTCGGGATCGAGCGCCTGCCGGCGGTGCGAGACCAGGATGATCTTCACGTCGTTGACCTCGAGCACCGCCGTCGGGCCCAGCCGGCCCTCGACCCCGCGCAGCATCGGGCCCCTGTAGACGAAACGGCCGTCGGACAGCGTGCGCACGCGCCCGGTGACGGCGACGGGCGCCCCGTGGCCGGGATCGACCTTGCCGCCGACGGCCAGGCTGACGGTGGCGCCGGCGCCCGCCTCCACGCACGCCCGCACTGCCGCCGGGTCCCACAGGCACGCGACGGTGGCCGGGCGGGCGCCGGCGCGGAGCAGCTCGCGGAGGATCTCGGTGGTGTCGCCGGCGGCGCCGCCGCCGGGGTTGTCGGCGATGTCGGCCAGCACCACCGGCCGGCCGTCGAGCGCCAGCGCCCGCGCCACCGCGTCCTTCACGGGCAGCGCGGAGTGGAGGAACTCGCGGCGCCGCGCCCACGCCGCCGCCGCCAGCTCGTCGGCCAGCGCGTCGGCGAGCGCCTGGTCGCCGTCGGTGACGACGTAGATCGACAGCCCGGCGTCGTGGATGTCGGCCAGCGGGAAGCCGGCGAACACCGAGACCGACACCACGCC
>DASWJN010000357.1:0-8621 GCA_036397135.1 Candidatus Methylomirabilota bacterium | reverse complement strand
GGTCGTGGGGCGGGGGCCGCCGACCCGTTTCCCTCGCCGACTCCCGCGCCGGGCGGCCCGAAGGCATCACGCCTCAGCCTCTACGCCGAAAACCGCGTGGTCGCCGGCCCCCGCCCCACGACCCCGCCGCGCCCGGCGAGTTACCGCCCGCCGGACAGCGCCCGCAACGCCTCTTCGAGACGCCGCTGCTCGACGCCATACGCCGCCCAGTCGCCACGCCGGAGCGCGTCCTGGGCCCGCTGGTGGATGTCGAGCGCGCGCTGGGCCAGCGCGCGCTCGCCCACCGGCGCAGGCGACGGGGCGCCGGCCGGGGTGGGGGCGGCGGCGGCAGTCGCCGGCGCCACCCGCTCGCCGAAGATCCGCGCGAGCGACTGCTCGAGCGCCGGCTCCATCGCGATCTGGTTGCCGTGGGCGACGATCACGCGGCGCAGCTCGGGGAGCGCGCCCTGCTCGGAAGCGGCCAGGTAGAGGGGCTGCACGTAGATGAGCGACTGGTCGATCGGAATGGCCAGCAGCGAGCCCCGGATGACCGTGGACCCGCGCTGGTTCCACAGCGCCAGCTGCTGGGAGATGACGGGGTCCTGGTCGATGCGCGCGTCGATCTGGCGCGGGCCGTAGACGAGCTTCTGCTTGGGGAAGTTGTAGGCGATCAGGCGCCCGTAGTTCGGGGGGTCCGAGCGCGCGGCCAGCCAGCCGATCATGTTGTCGCGGCGGCTCGGGTTGAACAGCGTGAGCAGGATGAACTCCTCCTTCGTCTCGCCGGGCAGGCGCATGATCGTGTAGTAGGGTTCCATCTCGCGGTCCCGCCCCTCGATCGTCCGCCGCGGGATCGCCCACATGTCCTCCCGGTTGTAGAACACCTGGGGGTCGAGCATGTGGTAGACCGCGAACTTGCGGGCCTGGATGCCGAAGAAATCCTCCGGGTAGCGGATGTGCCGCTGCAGGTCGGCCGGCAACTGGCTGAGGGGCTTCAGCAGCCCCGGGAAGCCGGCGGCATACGCCTGCACGATCGGGTCGCCGGCGTCGGCGAGGTAGAAGGTCACCGCGCCGTGGTACGCGTCGACCGTGACCTTCACCGAGTTCCGGATGTAGTTGCCGATGCCGCCCACGGGGTCGGAGTACGGGTAGCGGTCGCTCGTGGTGTAGCCGTCGAGCATCCAGACCAGCCGGCCGTCCTCCGCGACGACCAGGTACGGGTCGCGGTCCCACCGGAAGAACGGGGCGATTCGCTGGATGCGGTTGGCCACGGTGCGGTACATCAGGATGCGGCTCTCCGGCGTGAGGTCGTCGGAGAGGACGATCTTCAGCTCCCCGAAGCGCGCCGCGAACGCCAGCCGCCGCAGCCACGAGGTGATGGGGATGCCGCCCTGGCCCTGGTAGCGGCTGTAGACGTTCTGGTCGCCGCGGGGATAGTCGAGCTCCTGGGAGCGGGTGCGCACGAGCACGTACTCGTTGGCGAGCTCGCCGTAGTAGATCTCGGGCCGGGTGACGGGGCGGAAGCCGTCCGACGACTGGGGCGGGATGTCCTTGACGAAGAACTCGGGCAGGCCCTCGGCGGTGATGCGGGACACCGGTCCCACCACGACCCCGTAGCCGTGGGTGAAGGTCAGGTGCTCGTTGATCCAGTTGCGCCCGCCCGGCAGGTGCTGGTAGGACAGCTCGCGCGGCGAGAGCATGAGCTGGCGGTACTCGCCGTCGATGAGGTAGCGGTCGTTGTCGACGTCCACGAACTTGTAGTAGGTGCGGATCTCCTGCAGCTGGCCGAACGTGCGGAGCAGCGGCCGGTAGTCCCACAGCCGGATGTTCTTGATCGTCGCCTCGTTGCGCGCCAGCGCCCGGGCGTCGAGCGTCTCGTCGGCGGGGAACTCCTTCTCCTCGATACGGTCCAGGCCGAAGGCCGCCCGGGTCATCCGGATGTTGTGCTCGATGTACGGGCGCTCGAACACCAGCTCGTTGGGCTTCACCCGGTAGGTCTGCAGCAGCGCCGGGTAGACGCCGAGGCCGACGATCCACACCAGCCCCAGCACCGCGAGGGCGGCGCCGAGCACGCGCAGCCCGGGCCGGGCCACCTGGGCCGCGCAGGCGGCGGCGGCCACGCCCCCGAGCACCGCCAGGGCGCCGAGCACCGGCAGGGTGGCGTTGACGTCCGTGTAGTTGGCCCCGAAGACCACGCCGCGCACCGAGAAGACGATCTCGAAGCGATCGAGCCAGAAGCCCACCGCCTTGAGCGCGAGCAGCACGGCGCCCAGCAGCAGCAGGTGCGTGCGGGCGCCGGCCGCCAGGCGCGGTCCCCGCGTCGTGAGCACCAGGCTGCGCTGCAGCACGTAGAGCACCAGCGTCAGCAGCATGGTGCCGGCGGCCAGCGCCATCGCCCAGCCGTGGACCAACCGCCAGAACGGCAGCGTGAAGACGTAGAAGCCGAGATCGGTTCCGAAGACCGGATCGGTGGCGCGAAACGGCTGCGCGTTGAGGTAGCCGAACACCGTCTCCCAGTTGACGCTGGCCCGCAGCCCCGCGACCACCGCCACGAGGGTCAGCACGACCGGCAGGAAGCGCCGGATCAGCGGCTCGATCACCACCCGTCCGGGCAATCCGAGCTGATCCTCCAGCTCCCACAGCACGTCGGGGGCCGCCGTCCGGGCGGCGAACGTCAGGTTCGCCCACAGGAACACCAGGACCGCGACGGCGACGGCGGTGAACAGACCGCCCCGGAGGGACAGGATGCTCCAGAAGACGTCCGTGTAGCCGACTTCGCCGAACCACAGCCAGTCGGTGTAGAACGGCACCACCTGGGCGACGACACCCAGGACCACGACCGCGCTCACCAGCAGAACGATCGGCTGCGGCCGTCTCATCGAGCTGCGCCTTGTCGTCCTTTCCGCGTTCGGGCGGCGGCGAAGCCGCCGCCCGCCTTCCGAGGGGCAGGCAGGGAGGAGCGCGCCGTCAGGCGCGCGACGACCGCCGGAAGGGGGACGAAGTCCCCCTCCGGGGGCTCAGACGTCGTTCTGCAAGTCCTTCACGCGATCGGTCCGCTCCCACGTGAAGTCCGGATCGGAGCGTCCGAAATGGCCGAAGGCCGCGGTCTTCTGGAAGATCGGGCGCCGGAGGTTGAGGTACTCGATGATGGCGCGCGGGCGGAAGTCGAACTGCCGGCGCACGATCTCCTCGAGCCGCGACTCCGGGATCGTCCCGGTGCCGTCGGTCTTCACCATGATGGAGACCGGCTCGGGGATCCCGATCGCGTACGCCACCTGCACCTGGGCGCGTCCGGCCAGGCCGGCGGCGACGACGTTCTTGGCGACGTGCCGCGCCATGTAGGCGCCCGAGCGGTCGACCTTCGTCGGATCCTTCCCCGAGAACGCGCCGCCCCCGTGGGGGCATGAGCCTCCGTAGGTATCGACGATGATCTTCCGCCCGGTGACCCCGGTGTCTCCCATCGGGCCGCCGGTGACGAACCGCCCGGTCGGGTTGATGTGGTAGACGACCTTGTTGGGATCGAGGAGCGCCGGCGGCACCACGGGCTGGATGACGTGCTGGATGATGTCGTTGCGGATCCGGTCCTGGCCGACGCTCTCGGAGTGCTGGGTCGAGATGACGATCGTCTCGACCGCCACCGGCTGGCCGTCGCGATAGCGCACGCTCACCTGGCTCTTGCCGTCCGGGCGGAGGTAGTCGAGCGTCCCCCGGCGCCGGACCTGGCTCAGCTGCTCGACGAGCCGATGGCAGAGCATGATCGGCAGCGGCATCAGCTCCTCGGTCTCGCGGCAGGCGAAGCCGAACATGAGGCCCTGGTCGCCGGCCCCCTCCTTGTCCACGCCCAGCGCGATGTCCGGCGACTGCTTGTCGATGGCGGTGATCACGCCGCAGGTGTGGCAGTCGAACCCGTGGTCGGAGCTGACGTACCCGATGTCCTTGATCGTCCGCCGCACCAGCTCGGACACGTCGACGTAGCAGTTGGTCGTGATCTCGCCGGCCACGACGACGAGCCCCGTCGTCAGCAACGTCTCGCAGGCGACGCGTCCCTTGGGATCCTGGGTGAGGATCGCGTCGAGCACCGCGTCGGAGATCTGGTCGGCGATCTTGTCGGGATGTCCCTCGGTCACCGACTCCGAGGTGAACAGGTACTCATCTCGCGCCATTCGGGTCTCCTCCGCCTGTGAGATCGCGCCACTGTAGCACGACGGCTCGCGGCCTCTCAAGGCGACGGCCGCCCGCGGTCGCCCGATCCCGTTTCCAGACGCCGCTTCAGCTCGGTCAGCATCGGCACCGGCCACGGATCGGTCTCGTGCAGCATCGCGAGGTAGTAGCTCACCCATTGCCCGAGCTGCACGAGGGAGAGCAGGCGCGCCAGCCGCCCGCGGCCGCGGGCCCACGCCTCGCTGACGCCGCCCGCCGCCGGGTCGAGCAGCTCGCGCAGCAGCGTGAAGCGCCGCGTGATCTCGGCCGGCTCACCGTCCTCGCGCAGCAGCACGGCGTGCAGGCCGCCGGCGCCGGGCCCGCCCCAGATCTCGATCTCGTTGTGGTTCATCTCGGGCACCGCGCCGGCCACCGCCAGCACCTTGGCGTTCTCTTCCAGGTCCGTCTTCCAGCGGTAGGCGGCGGCGCCCGTGAGCGGGCCGCCGTAGACTGCGGGCAGCCGCCGGCCGATCGCCAGCGCCAGGCGCTTGGCGTCGTTCTTGTCGGTGACGGTCTCGGGGACGAGGTCGGCGGCCTGGGCGGCGACGACCTCGAGGGCCTCGTCCACCTCGTGCTCGGCCGCCACCGGCACGCCGCCGGCCGCCAGCACCCCCAGCGCCGAAAACACCAGGAAGCCGAGCGCCATGCGTGGCATCAGACCGTCCGGCAGCAGCACGCGCGGCAGGTGCGCGCCGGCCGCGAGCGCGGCCAGCGCGCCGCCGGAGGTGATCGCCACGACCGGCACCCGCCGGCGGAGGGCGGCGTCCACGGCCGAGAGCACCTCCACCGTCTCCCCCGAGTACGACGAGGCGATGACCAGCGCGTCAGGGCCGGCCGCGGCCGGGAGCCCGTAGCCGCGGTGGACCAGGATCGGGATCTCCACGGTCTCGGCCGCGCAGGCGGCCAGCAGGTCGCCGCCCGCGGCGGAACCGCCCATGCCGGCCATGACCACGACGCGTGGGCGGGCGGAGCCCGGCGGCGGCTCAGCACGCAGGGCACGGGCCCGGACACACTGCTGGGGGAACTCCGCGAGGACCCGCCGGGTATCGTGTCGATCCACCCGCGCGAGAAAGCGGCCGTCGTCGAGCATCATCGGACCCCCAGGCGCAATTCGATGGACAGTTCGCAGTGATCGCCGCCGAGCGGCCAGACGACGAGCAGCGCCAGGCCCTGATAGATCCGCTCGAAGCCCGCCTCGGACACGGACACCGTCTCCACGGGCCCCCACGCCAGCTCGGCGTCCGGACTCCAGGCCAGGTGCGCCTCGAGACCGAGCCACTCGTCGACGAGTGTCACCTCGCTGCTGCCGCCGACACGGCCGCTGCTGGCGAGCGAGGGACGCCCGGGCAGCGCCAGGTAGCGGCCGGGCGCCTCCCCGGCGCTGAGCGCCAGGTTCCACTGCACCCCCCAGCGTCCGTCGAGCGGGGTGCCCGGCGCTCCGGCCAGCCGGTAGCGGGCGGCGACCGTCGCGCCGCTCAGGCGCAGGCGCTTGTCGACATCCAGCGGCCCCGGCGCCTCGACTCGATGACGCATGGCGACCTCGACCGCGCCGTCGGCCCGCGCCACCGCGGGCGCGAACACCGCGTCGCCGAGCGCCACCCGACCGGCGGGCCAGGGCTCGACCGCGTCCAGCGTCCCGTCGGCCTCGAACCAGCCATCCAGGAGCGAGGCGCGCCGGAAGCGGTCGTAAACCAGCAGGCGCTGCAGGTCGGGCTGCGTCTGGCCGGGCGCGTCGTGAATCGAGCGGAGGCCTCCGGCCTCGGACGCGACACCGATGCGGGCGTGGTAGCTCTCCGGTCGTCGGGTCAGCACGTCGGCGAGGTCGTGCCGGCGGTCCAGCATGCCGATCTCGGTCAGCGTGCCTCCTCGCGCGGGGTTGAGCGTCACCGCCAGCGCCGGCGTGCGCACGGCGATCTCTTCGCGGCCGTCGCCGTTGAGGTCGCCCCGCGTGACCGTCAGCGGTTCGCCGCCGGCGGCGAGCCGGGCCTCGGCGTCGAGCAATGCGCTCTTCACGGCCCGGCGCAGGTGGGGCAGATAGCAGCCGCCGAACACGCCGTGCCAGTAGGCGTCGTTGGCCTGGCCGCGCCAGAGCGCCTCCCGCGCCTCGACGAGGCCGGGCTCGTCGGGACGCTCCCGCCACCGGCGCTCGACGGCGGCCGACAGCCGCTGCATCTTCCAGTAGAACTCGGCGACCTCCGGGTACTTGACGAGGAAGTTGCGCCAGAAGCCGGCGCGCAGCAGGCCGATCAGGCGCGCGCCGCCCTCGAGCTGGCCCAGATCGCGCTTGGCCTCTTCCAGGATGCGCCCGGACTCCGGCGGCAACGCCCACTCCCCCATCTCCTGATAGGACGCGGTCGGCAGGTAGATCCGGCCGGCGGCGGGCACGGCGTCCACGACGTCGGCGAACGTCGACAGGCGCAGCCACGGCGTGGCGAGCACACGGTCGAAGAAGGTGTCGAGCCAGCCCTCCTCGTAGACGTGGCGGTAGGTCCCCGGCCAGGCACCGAACTTCTCGCCGTCGTCGACGACGGTCACCGCCGGCACGCGCCCGCGCCGCTCGCCCAGGTACTCGATCGACTTGTCCACGTCCGCGAACGGGATGAGGTGGCGCAGACGCTGGTTGATCGGGAACACGCCCAGCGTCGCGCCCTGCTCCTCGGTGAGGTAGTAACCGCCCAGGTCCTCGGGTTCCAGCCCGGCCAGCGCGAAGTGGCGGTCGTCCACCAGCACGTACTCGACGCCGGCCTCCCGCAGCGCCCGGGGCAGATGCGGCTCCCAGACGCGCTCGGCCAGCCACATGCCGCGCGGACGCACGCCGAACTCGGCCTTCAAGAATGCGCTGAGGCGCTCGATCTGGCCGCGCTTGTCGACGTCGGGCAGGATGGCCAGGATCGGCTCGTAGAAGCCCCCGGTCAGCAGCTCCACGCGCCCGGCGTCGACCACGGTGCCGAGCAGGTCGAAGGTGCTCCGCTCGTGCTCGCGCAGCCAGCTCAGCAGGCTGCCCGTGCAGTGCACGGTGAGGCGCAGCTCGGGCCGCGCGGCCAGGCGCTCGAAGAACGGCCGGTACGCGCGCGCGGTCGTCTCCCGCAGGACGCCCTCGAAGTTGCCGATCGGCTGGTGGTTGTGGACGCCGAAGCAGAAGGCCAGAGGTGCGTCGCTCACCGTCTACTCACGATCCATGTCCCGGTGGACCACGCTGGCCGCGAGGCCCAGCCGCGCCTGGAGAAATCCCTTCAGCTCCTCGACCAGCGCCACCGAGCGGTGGCGCCCACCCGTGCAACCCACCGCCACCGTCAAGTAGGCCTTGCCCTCCCGCTGGTAGGCCGGCAGGACGAAGCCGAGGAAGTCCTCCAGGCGGCGGAGCAGCTCCCGGCTGTCCGCGTGCGCGAGGATGAACTCCCGCACCCGCGCATCACGGCCGTCGAGGGGCCGCAGCCCTTCGACGAAATGCGGGTTGGGCAGGAAGCGGACGTCGAACACGAGGTCGGCGTCGAAGGGCACGCCGTGCTTGAAGCCGAAGGAGACCAGCGAGACGGCCAGGCCCGGCCGCTGGCCGGGGGCCACGTACATCTCGATCAGGAGATCCTTGAGCTGGTGCACGGTGAGGGCCGACGTGTCGACGAGGCGGTCGGCGACCTCCCGCATGGTCGACAGGGCCTTGCGCTCGGCCCGGATGCCGTCCACGACGTTGCCGTCCGGGGCCAGCGGGTGGCGGCGCCGCGTCTCCCGGTAGCGGCGCACCAGCGCCTCTTCCCCCGCCTCCAGGAACAGCACCTCGACACCGTGCCCGCGCTTGCGGAGCTCACCGAGCGTGTCGAGCAGGTGCGTGAGGTACTCACCCTCCCGCACGTCGACGCCGAGGGCCACGCGCGTGATGGTGTCGCTGGAGCGGGCGATCAGGTCCGCGAAGGTCGGGATGAGCGTGGTGGGCAGGTTGTCCACGCAGAAGAAGCCCATGTCCTCGAAGCACTTGATCGCGTAGCTCTTGCCGGCTCCGCTCAGGCCCGTGATCACCACGAACGTGATGGGGCCGGCCATGCCTCAGGCCACTTCGCCGACGGGCCGGCGCTGGGCGGCGCGGCTGAGCCGCCGCGCGCCGAGGCGGCGGCGGTCCTTGGCCCGGCGCACCTGGCGGGCCAGGGTGTCGACGGCCTCGTCGACGGCAGCCCCGAGGTCACCGGCGGTGGCCGCGCTCGAAAAGACGCGACGCCGGCTGGTCAGCGTGAGCCGGACGGTGCGCCGGAACTTCTCGGCGGTGAAGGTGGCCCGGGCCTCGATCAGGGCCGGCAGCAGCGGACCGAGCTTGGCGACCCGGGCGGTGACGGCATCCTTGAACGCGGTGGTCAGCACGAGCCCGCGGCCGCTGATGATCAACCGCATGGCAGCCTCTCCATCTTGGATGGGGGCCCCGACATGGCCCCCAATCCCCCCGACGCTCGTCGCGC
>DASWJN010000356.1:0-24847 GCA_036397135.1 Candidatus Methylomirabilota bacterium | reverse complement strand
AGCGTCGAAGAGCAGCCGTTCATCCCGACAGCGGTGTCCATTGATCAGGATCCATTGCTGTCCCTGCCGGCCGAGTTGCCCCTTGTTGACAGCGTCGCGGGCCTCCGAACAGAGCATCGTGCGGATCGCGGCGTCGACCGGCGCCTCGTTCAGGACCGTGCGGGTCGTGACGACGGGGCTCTCCCTGCGGTCCTTCACCTCGTGAGCGATCGTCGCCGGGAGAAGGGCGGTCTGGAGCAGACCCACGAGGGTGGCCATCAGCACCGCCCTCGAGCCGCGGACGGGCGCGGATGATGTCGGCATGGTGTCGGTGTATCGGTGTGGGCGTCACGGCTGCGCCATGGGAAGCGCCAAAAAATCGTCAAAACGTCGACCGGCAGGTCGGCCGGTCGAGCCACAGTGGGGAGGCCGTCGTGCCGCGGTTGGCAGTGACTGTGCTCGGGGGCTTTCACGTCACACCCCGGCTCAGCCTGCGGACCTCGATGGTCGCCACCGGGTGGCTCGAGGAGAGGCCAGGATCCTCGCCGAGCGGCTGGGCGATCGGCAGCGGCTCGGCCGGGTCTTCACGCTAGCCCACGAGGTCGCCTGCCGCGGAGGGGCACTGACCGGGAAGGGATGTGAGAACGGACAAGCCCGGCATTCAGGTGGCCCAATCGTGGATGAACTTGAGACCGATGAGACCGATGGCCCCCAGCACCACGCGCCGGAACACCGGCTGCGAGATCCGTCCGACCACCTGCTTGCCGATGAAGGACCCCAGGAGCGCGACGGCAAAGATCAGGGGAAGCAGCGGGTAGAACCGCGGGGCCAGCAACCCCTGCTCGAGGTAGACCGGCAATCGTGTGACATCCACCGCCAGGGCGATCGCGGCGGCCGTCGCGATGTATCGCTCCTTGGGCAACCCAAACGCGTTCAGGAATGCTCCGCGCAGGGCGCCGCCGGTGCCGATGAGACCGGCGAGGAAGCCGGAGACGGCGCCGCCCACCACGGCGGTGAGCGTGGACCGGCTCAGGCTGAATCGTCCCGACCAGGACAGCAGCGTGTAGGCGACCAGGAACACCCCCAGGATCATCTCGAGGAGATCCGGTGAAGTGCGCCCGACGAGCAGGGCTCCTCCCAGCGTGAACAGGACGCTCGGCAGACCGAACGTCAGGAGGATGCCCGTGTCCAGGCCGTGCCGGAAGAACGTGATCCGCGGGCGATATTCCCGGAGATGTGCAGAAAGGCGACCAGGACGAGCGCGGTCGGGAAATCGAAGAGGAACAGGCTGAGCGGCAGCGCGACGGTGGACGAGCCGAAGCCGGCCATGGTGCCGATGATCTCCGCGACCAGGGCGATCAGCAGGAATGCGAATTCCATGTCGTGCAGTGTACGTCCGGCCCCGACCGATGAGCGCCGGGGCCGGTTGCGCTAGCATGGACGCATGACCGACGCGTTCTTCGTCCCCGACGGCGACGCATGGGTCGCGACCTCGCACACCCGGGGGCCGTGGAGCCGCACGCACCAGCACGGCGGCCCGCCCGCGGCGCTCATCGGCCACGTCGTGGAAGCCGCCGCGCCGGAGTTCTCGGTCACCCGTCTCACCGTCGACTTCCTGCGCCCGGTGCCGATCGACCGGCTGCGCGTCCGCCTCGATCCCCTCCGCGAGGGGGCGAAGGTGCAGCGGTGGATCGGCCTCCTCCTCCACGCCGAGACGGTGGTCGCGCACGCCGTGATCACGCTCATCCGGCGGGAGGCGGTGACGGTGAAGGCGCTGGCCGACCCGCCGGCCCTCCCGCCGCCGGAGGCGTCGCGGCCCTTCCAGTTTTCCTTCTTTCGCGAGGCGGACGGCTACCACACCGCGATGGAGACACGCCTGGCGCGCGGCGAGTGGGGCAGCGGCCGGGTGGCGGCATGGATGCGGCAGCGCGTGCCGCTCCTGCCGGACGCGCCGCCGTCGCCGCTGGAGCGCGTGCTCATTGCCGCCGACTCCGGCAGCGGCGTCAGTGCCGCCATCGATCACCGCCTGCAGAGCGCGATCAATGCCGACCTCACGGTCGCCCTGTCCCGGCCGCTGGAGGGGGAGTGGGTCGGCCTCGACTCGATCTCGACCTACGAGCCGAGCGGCATCGGGCTGGCCGACACCCGGATCTGCGATCCGCGCGGCACGGTCGGCCGCGTGCTCCAGGGGCTCGTGCTGGAGGAGCGGCGCGGCCCGTGAGGGCTCAGCTCTCCAGGAGCGCTTTCAGCGCTCTCAGGTCTCGCTCCACCCACTCGGCGTCCCGGGCGAAATCCTCGGCGGTCATCTCGGGCAAGCGGAACAGCGTGAAGATCACCTCGCTGCCGGTGCCGTTGGCGATCACGCGCATCGGGACGTGGATCTCGACGCCAGGGCGGAGGTCGACGTGGTGGTCGAGGACGCCGAAGTCGTTGCGCTCGGTGAAGCGGACGGTGACCGGCCCCTCGGCGGTGTGGGCGATCCACCCGCCGCCGACCTTCTTCAGCGACCGGCCGAGCCCGGACGCCCAGCGCGGGAAGTTCTCGGGGACCGAGGCGAAGTCATAGACGTCGCGCCAGGGCCGGGCGATGCGAACCGTGATGGTCCTGGACTCGACCGTCTCAGCCATCGGTCATTCCCCGCACTTCACGCAACCGCCGCTCGAGGAACCGGCGCTCGGCGTCGTTCGTGACCAGCGCGAGCGCGCGCTGGTAGCCCTCCGCCGCCTCCGCCCGGGACCCCAGACGCCGGAGCAGGTCGGCGCGGGCCGAGTGCAGGAGGTGGTAACGGTCGAGCTGGCCGTCGGCGGCCAGCGCGTCGATGAGCGCCAGCGCCGGCCGGGGGCCGTCCACCATCGCGACCGCCGCCGCGCGGTTCAGGGACACGATCGGCGAGGGTTGCAGGCGCTCGAGCAGGTCGTACAGCCGGACGATCTGGGGCCAGTCCGTGGCCTCGGCCCGCGCCGCCTGACAGTGCAAGGCCGCGATCGCCGCCTGCAGGGCGTACGGACCGGGGCCGCCGCGCAGCGCCTCCTCGACGAGCGGCAGCGCCTCGGCGATCTGGGCGTGATTCCAGCGGCGGCGATCCTGCTCCTCGAGCAGCACGAGATCGCCGGCCTCGTCGAGGCGGGCCTCCCGCCGCGAATCGTGCAGCAGCATGAGCGCCAGGAGCGCGGTCGCTTCCGCTGGCGGCGGGGACCCCATCAACGCCCTCACCAGGCGCCCGAGGCGGATGGCCTCGGCGCAGAGATCGGTCCGCACGAGCACCTCGCCCCGGGTGGCCGCGTAGCCCTCGGTGAAGACGAGATAGATCACCGCCAGCACCGCGTCGAGGCGGCCGGGTATGTCCTTCGTGTCGGGCACCGTGTAGGGGATGCGGGCGTCGCGAATCTTGGCCTTCGCGCGGACGAGCCGCTGGGCCATCGTGGCGACCGGCACCAGGAACGCGCGCGCGATCTCGTCCGTGTCGAGGCCGCCCAGGGTGCGCAGCGTGAGGGCGACCTGGGCTTCGAGGGCCAGGGCCGGGTGACAGCAGGTGAAGATGAGGCGAAGGCGGTCGTCGGGGATCTCGTTCGGGTCGTATTCCGGGGCCTCGGCGGTCCGGTCCGGGCCGGTCGCGGTGTACGCCTCCAGTTTCTCGTGGAACCGGGCCTGGCGCCGGATGCGGTCGATGGCCTTGTGCCGGGCCGTCTGGATGATCCAGGCGCGCGGGACGTCGGGAACGCCGGAGACCGGCCACTGGTCCACCGCCGCGGCAAAGGCCTCTTGCGCCGCGTCTTCCGCGACGTCGAAGTCACGGACGAGCCGGATCAGGCTGGCGACGATGCGGCCCCAGTCGGCGCGATACACCGCGTCGACCGCCGCGCTGGCCTCCCGGGCGTGCATCACGAGAGATAATTTACGCCGGGTGTCGATCCGGGCGCCCGCCGATCGATCTGCTGATGGAGGCCCACGTGAAATACATGTTGCTGATCTACTTCGACGAGGCCTGGGAGAAGCTGGGTCTGGCCGAGCGGCAGGAGATCTACTGGGGCCAGATGCAGCTCTCCGACCAGCTCACGTCCAGCGGGCAGTATCTGGCCGGCGCCCCGCTGCACCCGCCGTCGACGGCGACCAGCGTCCGGGTGCGCGACGGCAAGCGGCTCCTGACCGACGGCCCGTTCGCGGAGACACGCGAGCACCTCGGCGGCTACATGCTCATCGACGTCGAGGATCTGGACGAGGCGATCGCCGTCGCCGCCCGGGGTCCGGTGGCGCGCGTGGGGATCGTCGAGGTCCGGCCGGTGCGGGAGGGCCCGCCGACGTCGGCCGGGCCCGGGGCCGGTGCCGGCTCATGAGGCTCTTCTACGGCTGGGTCATCGTGGGCGTGGGCATCGTCGTCACCTGCGTCGGGTTCGGCGCGATGCTCTCGCTCAGCATCTTCCTCCAGCCCATGGCCGAGGCGATGGGCTGGTCGCGCACCGGCATCGCCACGGCGGCGATGCTCAACTTCCTCTGCATGGGCGTCGGCGCGTTCCTGTGGGGCGCGCTCTCCGACCGGTATGGCACTCGCGCCGTCGTCCTGGGCGGCGGCGTCCTTCTGGGGCTCGGGATGGTCCTGGCCAGCCGGGCCGGCACCCTTCTGCAATTCCAGCTCCTGTTCGGCGCGCTCGTCGGGGTGGCGTCGGGAAGCTTCTACGCGCCGCTGACCGCGACGACCACGAAATGGTTCACGCACAATCGCAGTCTGGCCGTCGCGCTCGTCTCGGCGGGGCTGAGCGTCGGCGCGACGGTGATGGCGCCGCTGGCGCGCTGGATGATCACCACCTACGACTGGCGCACCGCCATGCTCGTCATCGGCGATCTCGTCTGGCTCGTGATCATTCCGGCCGCGTTCCTCGTGCGCGAGCCGCCGGCGCCGGCGGCGGCCGCCGGGCCGGTGGCCGCCGCCGGCGGGCCGGCCCTCACCATCGGGCAGGTGGTGCGCACGCCGCAGTTCGCCGCCATCGCGCTCACGCACTTCGCGTGCTGCGCGGCCCACTCGGGGCCGATCTTCCACATGGTCACGCACGCGATCGACCGTGGCGTGCCCGCCATGGCCGCCGCCACCGTGCTGAGCGCGGCCGGCCTGGCCTCGCTGAGCGGCAAGATCGGCTGCGGGATCTTCGCCGACCGCGTCGGCGCCAAGCGGACGCTGGTGGCCGGCCTCGCGCTGCAGGCGGTCGCGATCAGCCTCTACCTGTTCACCGGTGGGCTCGCGAGTTTCTACGCGCTCGCGCTGGTGTTCGGCTTCGCCTACGGTGGTGTCATGCCGCTCTACGCCATCCTCGTGCGCGAGTACTTCGGCGAGCGGGTCATGGGCGCCGCCTTCGGCGCGGTCTCCCTCGCCGCCACCCTCGGCATGGCGCTCGGGCCCTGGCTCGGCGGCTGGCTCTACGACGGGTTCGGCAGCTACGCGTGGATGTTCGCCGGCTCGTCGGCGATCGGCCTCGGGGCCGTGGCGATCGCGTTCACGTTCCGCCCGCCCCGGGCGCTGGGGGCGCCGGTGCTCACGCCGCAGGCGTCGACGTCATGACGGAGGACGGAATGCCGGCCGGCAACGCCGTGGATCGGAGGAGAGCACGGATGACCCGTGCGCTGTGGATCGTTCAGGGGCTGCTCGCCCTGCTGTTCCTGTGGGCCGGCGGGATCAAGCTGGTCCTGCCGCTCGAGCAGCTGGCGGGGTCGATCCCGCTGCCGGGCTGGTTCGTGCGATTCATCGGGGTGGCCGAGGTGCTCGGCGCGCTCGGGTTGATCCTTCCCGGGCTCCTGGGCATCCGGCCGGCCCTGACCCCGCTGGCCGCCGCGGGGCTGGTGGTCATCATGATCGGCGCGACGGCGATCACGCTGGCGGGCGGGGATGTCGCGGCGGCCCTGATCTCGCCGGTGGTGGGACTCCTGGCGGCGTTCGTCGCCTACGGCCGGTGGCGGCTGGCTCCGTCCGGGCCGATCCCCGCCCCGCGGCAAGGGCGTCACGCACCGCCGTCGGCGGTGCCGCCGCAGGTCTGATGACGAGAGCCTGGAACGCCTCGAGGCGCACGTGCGACACGTGATGAAAGGACAAGCCAGATGAGTCAGGTGCGGGTGCTGGTCGGGACACGCAAGGGCGCCTTCGTGCTCACGTCGGACGGGCGGCGCGACCGGTGGGACGTCAGCGGCCCCCACTTCGGGGGCTGGGAGATCTACCACGTCAAGGCCTCGCCCGCCGACCCGGATCGCCTGTATGCGTCGCAGTCCAGCGGCTGGTTCGGGCAGGTCATCCAGCGCTCCAGCGACGGGGGCAAGACGTGGGAGGCGGTGGGGAACAAGTTCGTGTACGACGGCGTCACCGGCACTCACCAGTGGTACGACGGCACGCCCCACCCCTGGGAGTTCGCGCGCGTCTGGCATCTCGAGCCGTCGCCGGCCGATCCCGACACGGTCTACGCCGGCGTCGAGGACGCCGCCCTGTTCCGCTCGACCGACGGCGGACAGACCTGGCAGGAGCTGCCCGGGCTGCGCACCCACCCCTCGGGATCCTCCTGGCAGCCGGGCGCCGGGGGAATGTGCCTGCACACGATCCTGCTCGATCCGAGCCACCCCGGGCGAATCTTCATCGCCATCTCGGCGGCGGGCGTGTTCCGGACCGACGACGCCGGCCTGACGTGGCGGCCGGCGAACCGCGGCCTGAAATCCGACGGCATCCCCGACCCGGCGGCCGAGGTCGGCCACTGCGTGCACCGCATCGCCATGCACCGGTCGCGGCCGGGCGTGCTGTTCATGCAGAAGCACTGGGACGTCATGCGCAGCGACGACGCCGGCGAGTCGTGGCGCGAGGTGAGCGGCAACCTGCCGACCGACTTTGGATTTCCGATCGACGTGCACGCCCACGAGCCGGAGACCATCTACGTCGTCCCGATCAAGAGCGACTCAGAGCACTATCCACCGGACGGCAAGCTGCGCGTGTACCGCAGCCGGACGGGCGGCAACGAGTGGCAGGCGCTCACCAGCGGGCTGCCGCAACGCGACTGCTACGTCAACGTGTTGCGCGATGCGATGGCCGTCGACTCGCTCGATCCGGGCGGGGTGTACTTCGGCACCACCGGCGGGCAGGTGTACGCGTCGGCCGACGGCGGCGACCACTGGGCGCCGATCGTCCAGCATCTTCCGGCCGTGGTGTCCGTCGAAGCGCAGACGCTGCCATGATCCGGGTGGTGCTCCCGGCCCACCTGAGGACGCTCGCCCGCGTCGACGGCGAGGTGAAGCTCCACGTCGAGGGCCTGCCCACGCCCCGCGCGGTCCTCGACGCGCTCGAGGCCGGCTATCCGATGCTGCGCGGGACGATCCGCGACCAGGTCAGCCACCAGCGCCGGGCCTTCGTGAGGTTCTTCGCCTGCGGGCAGGACCTGTCCCACGAACCGCCGGACACCCCGCTGCCCGCCGCCGTCGCGACCGGCGCCGAGCCGTTTCTCGTGGTGGGGGCGATGGCCGGTGGTTAGGGGTGGCGCCCCGCGGCTGCGGGTTCAGCCCTACGCCGGGCGCTGCAGCGCGGCGGCGTGGGCGTCCCTGAGCGCCTGGACGCGGGCCCGCAGCGGAGCCAGCAGCGCGTCGCCGCGCTCGATGTCCACGCCCACGAGCGTCTCGCGGCACGGCCCGCAGACCACCTCGACGGCGGTCAGCCGCCAGGCGCCGGCCTCGGCGTCACGAAGGCGGCGTTCGAGCTTGTCGAGCTGATCGAGGATCTCGGCGCGCTTCTTCATGGCGGCCGGCTGCGCCTCGGCGCCCATGAGCGAGCCGCACATCGGACACGGGTGGGAATCGCGGGGCTCCATACTGTCTCCTTCCGTCGGAACCGGCCGTGGAGGGGACGTCACCGGTGGGGACGTCGCTACGCCGGCCTGAATGCCTCACCCTGGCCGACGAGGCCTTGCTTGGGCAGGACGACCCGCCGTCCCGCGTCCTCGACGACCTTGCCGATCTCGCGCGTCTCGAACGGTGATCCCGTCGCGGAGGGGTAGGCCGCGAAGGTCTGGGCGACCGCGCGGAGGACGGCCCGGTCGTCGGGCACGATGAGGCAGAAGCCGATGCCCATGTTGAACACCCGGTACATCTCGGGCGCGGGAACGTTGCCGAGGTGGCGGATGAGGCCGAAGATCGGCTGGGGTTCGGGCAGGGTGTCGAGCGTGAATCCGACGGCGGCCTTGATCCGCGTCAGGTTCAGCAACCCGTCCCCGGTGATGTGGGCCAGCGCCCGGATGGGGAGACGCTGCGTGTTGAGCAGGTCCATGACCGGACGCACGTAGATGTCGGTGGGGCGCAGCAGCTCCTCGCCCACGGTGCCGCCCAGCTCGGGCACGTGCTCGTCGGCCCGGAGCCGGCCCGCGTCGAAGAGGGCCTTGCGCGCGAGGGTCAACCCGTTGCTGTGCACGCCGCTGCTGCGCACGCCGACGACGACGTCGCCGGGCGCCACGTGCTCCCCCACGATGATCCGGTCGAGCGGCACGATCGCCGCGCACATCCCGACGAGGTCCAGGCCGCGGCCGGGCTCGTGGCCCTTGATGATGTCGGGGATCTGCGAGATCTCCCCGCCCACGATGCTGACCCCGGCCAGCTCGGCTCCGGCGTACAGCCCCTCGGCGATCTGCTCGAGCAGCTCGGGCGTGGCGCGCTCCATCGCGATGTAGTCCAGGAAGGAGACCGGCTCGGCGCCGACACAGATCGCGTCGTTGACGTTCATGGCGACGCAGTCGATCCCGATGGTGTCGTAGCGCCGGAGCATCTCGGCCACCAGCACCTTGCTGCCGACCCCGTCCGTGCACAGCGCCAGCCCGAGCGTGTCCGTGATCGCGACGACGCTGGCGAAGAAGCCGATGTCGACGACCCGCCGGCCGGGGCCCGTCGGCCGGAACGCGGCGGTCTGGCTCACGCGTTTCACGAGGGCCTGCAAGCCGAGCTGGGTGTTGTCGAGGACCCCGGCGGACTGATAGCTCAGCGGACGGTCACCGGTCATGTCGTTCCTGCCTGGGAGACTTGTAGGAGGCCGGGCGCTGTTCTGTCAAGCGACAACCCCTCGCGGATTCCGGCGTCCTCTCCACTCTACACGACGGCGGCAGTCCCGGACGGGCCCGGGCGGTGGAGCCGGCGTCGGGAATTCTAATATACTGATTTTCCGTATGACGACCACGACGATCCAGGTCCGCGGGCGCGGCACCCTGACCCTCCCGGCGTCTCTGCGCGAGAAGTATCGGCTCAACGACGGCGACCCCTTGACGGTCGTGGACCTCGATGGAGCGGTGCTCCTCAGCCCTCGGGTGCTCGTGGTGCCCCGGCTGGCGGCGGAAATGGAACGCTTGCGCCGGGCCCGAAAGCTGTCCCTGAAGGATCTGGGTGGCCCCGCCCGAGAAGACTGAGCCGTTATCGGTCTGCGTCGACGCTGATGTCTTGATCGCCGGTCTGCTGTCACGCACCGGCGCCAGCCACGCCGTTCTGGTGCTCGGCGAGGTCGGTCTCCTCCGGCTGGTCCTCCCGGAGGCCGCCGTGGCCGAGGTTCGACGGAACCTGGCCGCCAAGCTCCCCGAGGCGGCCCCGCTGTTCGAGGAGTTCCTCCGCGCGGTTCCGGTCGAGATCCACCGTGCCGCCGCGATCGGCGCCGGCGCGCGCCTCCTCGTCACGCACAACGTCAGGCATTTCCGCTCGGGCGAGGGCGTGCGTATCGTGCGGCCGCGCACGCTCATCGAGGAAGCCCGGGGGTGGATGGCCTCGTTCGGAACGTGAGATCCTCCAGGGGGAGGCGGCGCCTGCCGGAACGGCCCTAGAATGGCGCCAGCAGCCCGAACCTCAGCGACTCCCGGGGGGCCGATGGCCGACACCGACAAGCGCAATCTCGTCGCGCAGTGGGCGTTCGACACGCGTCCCGTGCTGCTGCGCTTCCACCTGTGGCTGGAGGACGTCGAGGTCGAGCGCGCGCAGGCCGAGCCCGTGTCCGCCTACACGTTCGCCCCCCGCGGCATCGCCCGCTGCCTGGCCATGACCTCGGCCGCCACCGCCCTCGGCACCCGGCTGTTCGGCGAGTTTGGGGCGGCCGCGGGCCGGGACAAGGCGGCCTACAACCAGGTCAAGAAGTCGGCGGACGCGGTCAGCGCCTACGTCATGAGCGAGGGGCTCTGGCACCTCACCCGGACGCTGCCCGAGAACCACGCGTTGATGGTCTGCCTGGGCGAGGGCCTGATGCCCAAGGCCGGCGAGACCCCGGAGATGGGCGCCAACCCGATGCTCGGCTTCGGCCGAGTCTACGCGCGGCCCGAGCTGGCCCGGACCGTCGACCGCCGCGTGCGGCGGCTGCTCAACGAGCCCGGGCACACCTTCGAGCAGTTCCACGGCTGGCTCCAGACCCGGGGCATCACGCTCTGGGGCGCCGCCGTCGACACGCTCGAGAACACCTCGCGCTTCGCCGAGGGCAAGCCCACCGGGCCGATGGCGGTCTTCCATCTCTTCGACTCGCCGCTCCGGCTGTCGCGCCCGTACGAGTCGTACATGGGGTGCCTGACCGTGCCGGCGCGCGTGGCCGAGGCGGCCGAGCGCGCCTCGGTCCTCCTCGACTACCGCACGCCGCGCAAGCTGGTCACCGAGGCGATCGAGGCGGCCTATCCGGGGATCCGCCGCGAGCACGTCCACGTGTGGACCCTGCGCGGCAAGAGCCGCGTGCATCGCCTGGGCCGGTTGTGGGAGGAGTGGGAGAAGCTCGGCGTCCACCTGGTGGAGGACGGCTGGAAGGCGCCTTCGGGGCTGCCCGTGTTCACCGACTCGGGCACGTATGCGCCCACCTTCCTCGTCGGGAGCTGGCAGGACGCGGCGGAGGCCACCCACGTCTTCCTCTGCGACGGCTACGCGGCGACCGCCGAGGCCGTGCAGGCGGCCAGCCTGTCCGACGTCCTCGACGTCCATTCCACCATGGCGATGTTCTCGCCCTCCTTCGATCAGCCGTGCGACGTCGAGGCGCGGCTGATGCAGCTCGACCCGTCGGCCCCCGATTTCGCCCGCCGGCTGGCCGAGCTGATCGGCGGCCGGCAGGTCGAGGCGGGCAAAATCCAGACGTATGCGGAGGCGATCCGCGACGCGGCGGCCTCCAACATGCCCCTGGGCAAGCAGGTGCTGCACGCCGACGACTTCCTGCCGGACAAGGACTGGCACGTGCTGGCGAGCGTGGGGTACATGTGCGACGACCCGTACTCGGGCACCCCCGGCGTCACGCAGGTGGCCGACGGCGTCTACCGGGTCACCACGCGGCTGGCGACGCGCAAGGCGTCGAGCCGGATCACCTTCACCCTGCGCCTCATGGAGCCTTTCGGGACGACGCGGCAGGTCTTCAGCCCGCTCCTCGTGCGGTTTCTCTCGGGCGTCGATCACGCCACGCGGCCGGTCAAGATCTCCGACTCGGGCCGCATTCGCAACGAGCTGCAGACGATGCTGCCGCAGGCGCTGGAGCACGACGGCGAGCGCATCCGGGTGCACTTCGACCGGATCAACGAGATGGTGCTGCCGCGGGACAAGCAGGCGGCCATCCGGACGGTGCTCGAGTGGTACAAGGCCAATCACCCGGTGTGGTTCGAATGGCTCGACGTCGTCTGAGCGGGGGGCCCCGACATGGCCCCCCACACCCCCCAAGCGCTCGGACCGCCCCGGCAAAGCCGTGACGGTCCTCGATTACGCGATTCGTTCACGGACTTTGAGCGCCGCGCTGCTGGCGCTCGCGGCCGTCTCGGCCGGGTGCGCGCCGGCCGGCCCGGGCGGCCCGCTCCAGCCGCTGGTGGTGGGCGCCGAGCAGCATCTGACGCTCGAGTGGGAGCCGGACTGGAGCGACCAGCCGACCGCCGTCCGGGGCTACGTGAGCAACCAGTCGCCGTACACCTTCGACCGCGTCCGCCTGCTGGTCGAGGCGCTCGGCCCCGATGGGCAGATCGTCAGCCAGCGGGTGGTGTGGGCGCCCGGGCTCCTGGCGAGCTGGGGACGGACCTACTTCGAGGCGCCCATGGGGCCGGCGGCCGCCTACCGCGTCCGCGTCTTCTCCTACGACCGCGTCGAGACGGGGGGCCGCCGCCGGGAATTGTTCCGGTAGGCAGGGATCGCGGCCGGGCCCGTCCAGGCGAGGCGGGCTTATGATCGAGCCGGCCATGGGCCAGGTCTTCCCGGCGGCGATCCGGACGCATGATGGCCTCACGCTCGCGGCCGAAGACCACGTCCGAGTGCGCCGGGGAGACCGGATACGACGATCCCGAGGCGAAGACCACGTCGCGGAGGTCGCCGCGGTCCCACGGCGCCTCGTCCGCCGGGTGACAATCCCGTGCCGGTTCGGGCGCCGACGGCGCGGTCGCCGCCGGCTCGGGCAGGAACACCCGCCAGACGGCGCCGTAGCCGGAACGCCGCTTCAGCCCCCCTTGCCTTTGGGGTCGGGAGGATGGATAGTCCCGGTACCGCACTCTGGGGAGGAACCGCCATGGCACGCTTGACGATCAATGGCAGATCTATGGAGGTCGACGTCAACCCGGGCACGCCGCTGCTGTGGGCCATCCGCGAGCAGGTCGGCCTCACCGGCACCAAGTACGGTTGCGGCATCGCGCAGTGCGGCTCGTGTACCGTGCACATCGACGGCGCCGCCGTGCGCTCCTGCGTGATCCCCGTCAGCGCGGCGGTCGGCAAGCAGGTCACCACCATCGAGGGCCTCGCCGCCGGCGGGGTCCTGCACAAGGTGCAGCAGGCCTGGGTCGAGCACGAGGTGCCGCAGTGCGGCTACTGCCAGGCCGGCATGATCATGGCGGTGGCGGCCCTGCTGAAGGACAAGCCCAAGCCCACCGACGCCGACATCGACGCGGGAATCACCAACATCTGCCGCTGCGGCACGTTCCAGCAGGTGCGGCAGGCCATTCACGCTGCGGCCCGGGCATAAGGGGTGGACGCCATGCTCACCAGCACTCCGAAGATCAGCCGGCGCTCCTTCGTCATCGGCACCGCCGCGGTCGGCGGCGGGCTCGCTGTCGGCCTGAAGATCCCGTTCGGCGCCGACGTCGTCCGCGCGCAGGACGGCTCGCCCGAGATCACCGCCTGGGTGGTCGTCCGCCCGGACGACACGGTCGTGATCCGCATCGCCCGGTCCGAGATGGGCCAGGGCACGCTCACCGGTCTCGCCCAGATGGTGGCCGAGGAGCTGGAGTGCGACTGGTCGAAGGTGACGACCGAGTATCCGACGCCCGGCCAGAGCGTCAAGCGCAAGCGCGTGTGGGGCGACTTCTCCACGGGCGGCAGCCGCGGCATCCGCATGTCGCACGAGTACGTCCGCCAGGGCGGCGCCACGGCGCGCACGATGCTGGTCCAGGCCGCCGCCGACGCCTGGAAGGTTCCGGCCTCCGAGTGCAGCGCCGCCAACAGCGTGATCACGCACCGGCCCTCCGGCCGCACGACCACGTACGGCAAGGTGGCGGAGGCCGCCGCCCGGCTCACGCCGCCGGCCAAGGTGGCGCTGAAGGATCCCAAGGACTGGAAGCTCATCGGCAAGTCGGTGAAGCGCCTGGACACGCTGCCGAAGGTGACGGGCGCCCAGGTGTACGGCTTCGACCTGAAGCTGCCCGGGATGCTCACCGCGACGATCAAGGACTGCCCGGTCTTCGGCGGCAAGGTGAAGAGCTTCGAGGCCGCCAAGGTCAAGGGCATGCCGGGCGTCCGCCACGTGGTGCCGGTGGGGGATTCGGCGGTGGCGGTCGTCGCCGACACGTACTGGGAGGCCAAGACCGCCCTCGACGCGCTGCCCATCGCCTGGGACGAGGGCCCGAACGCCACGGTGTCGAGTGCCACGATCGCCGAGCAGCTGAAGGCCGGGCTCGACGCCGACCAAGTGTTCGTCCACAACCAGAGCGGGGACGCAAAGGCCGCCATCGGCGGCGCGGCGAAGAAGATCGAGGCGGTCTACGCCTATCCCTTCCAGAACCACGCGCCGATGGAGCCGATGAACGCGACGGCGAAGTACACCCCGGACCGCTGCGAGGTCTGGGTGCCGACGCAGAACGGCGAGGCCGCGTTTGCGGCCACCCTGGCGGCGTCCGGGCTGCCGGCCGACAAGTGCGAGGTCTACAAGATCAACCTCGGGGGCGGCTTCGGCCGGCGGGGGGCCTTCCACGACTACGTGACCCAGGCCGTCCTGATCGCCAAGCAGATCCCGGGCACGCCGGTGAAGCTTCTGTGGTCGCGCGAGGAGGACATGCTGCACGGCCGGTATCACCCGGTCATGCAGGCGAAGCTGACGGGCGGGCTGGACGCGGCCGGCAACCTGACCGGGCTGCACATCCGGCTGTCGGGCCAGTCGATCATCACCGCCGTGTTCCCGCAGATGTTGCAGAACGGCAAGGACGCCCTCGCCTTCCAGGGATTCTGGCCGACCGGCGAGCACTCGCTGGAGTACACCTTCCCCAGCCTGCTGATCGACCACGCCATGCGCAACACGCACGTGCCGCCGGGATTCTGGCGCGGCGTCAACATCAACCAGAACGCGATCTTCCTCGAGTGCTTCATGGACGAGCTCGCCCATGCCGCCGGCCAGGACGCCCTCGAGTTCCGGCGCAAGTTCATGGCGAAGCATCCGAAGTCCCTCGCCGTGCTGAACGCCGTGGCCGACCGGGTGGGCTGGGGCACGCCGGCGCCCGCGGGCGTGCATCGCGGCCTCGCGCACTTCCGGTGCTTCGCCAGCTACGTGGCCGCGGCCGCCGAGATCTCCGTCAGCGGCGGCAACAAGGTCAAGGTCCACCGCATCGTCTGCGCCACCGATCCCGGCCACGCCGTCAACCCGGCGCAGATCGAGCGGCAGATCGCCGGCTCGTTCGTCTACGGGCTGTCGGCGCTGTTCATGGAGGAGTGCACGGTCAAGGACGGCCACATCGAGCAGACGAACTTCAACACCTACGACTCGATGCGCATCGCGCAGATGCCGAAGGTCGAGTCGATCATCATGCCCTCCGGCGGATTCTGGGGCGGGGTCGGCGAGCCGACGATCTGCGTGGCGGCGCCGGCGGTCCTGAACGCGTTCTTCAACGCGACCGGCCGGCGCATCCGCTCGTTCCCGCTCAAGAACCACGGCATCACGCTGGTGTAGGCGATGCGCAGGGCTTTCACCGCGGCGATCGGGTGCGCCTCGATCGCCGCGGCGGCCGTGGCGGGGGCCGAGCCCCCCGCCGGCGCCGCGGCCTGCTCGGGCTGTCACGCCGCCTCGCCGCAGGTGACGACGCCGGTGCCGCGGCTGGCCGGGCGCGACCGCGCCGAGATCGTCCGGGCCATGCAGGAGTTCCGCTCGGGGGCGCGGGCCGGCACCGTCATGGACCGGATCGCCCGGGGCTTCACCGACGCGGAGATCCAGGCCATCGCCGCCTGGTACGCGGCCCAGCGGTGAACGCGGGCCGCCGGGAGTTCCTCAAGTCCGCGGTGGCGGCCACCGCCTCGGCCGCGCTGCTCCCGGTGCCCGCCTTCGCGCAGGGCGCCGCCCCGCGCGTGGTGGTCGTCGGCGGGGGGTTCGCCGGCGCGAGCTGCGCCCGCGCCCTGCGGACCGCCGACCCGCGCATCGCCGTCACGCTCGTCGAGACGAACGCGACGTTCACGGCCTGCCCGTTCAGCAACGTCGTGATCGGCGGCCTGCGCGAGCTGAGCGCCCAGCAGTTCACCTACGGGCGGGTCGCCGCCGGCGGCATCGCCGTCGCGCGCACGAGCGCGACCGCCGTCGACGCCCCGGCGCGGTCGGTCACGCTCGCCGACGGCTCGCGCCTGCCGTACGACCGGCTGGTGCTGGCGCCCGGCATCGACATCCGCTGGGGGGCGCTGCCCGGCTACGACGAGGCGGCCGCCGGGCACATGCCGCACGCCTGGCGCGCCGGCGAGCAGACGCTGCTGCTGCGCCGCCAGCTCGAGGCGATGCCCGACGGCGGGCTCGTCGTCATCGCGGCCCCGGCCAACCCGTTCCGCTGCCCGCCCGGGCCCTACGAGCGCGCCAGCCTGATCGCGCACTATCTCAAGACGAAGAAGCCCCGCTCCAAGCTGATCGTCCTCGACGCCAAGGACGCGTTCTCCAAGCAGCGGCTGTTCCTCAACGCCTGGAGCGAGCTGTACCCGGGCCTGCTGGAGTGGGTGCCGCTGTCCAAGGGCGGCCAGGTCACCTCGGTGGAGGCCGCCACTCGCACGCTGGTCACCGACTTCGGCCGGCACCAGGCGGCGGTGGCCAACGTCATCCCGCCCCAGAAGGCCGGCCGCATCGCGGAGGTCGCGGGCGTCGCCGACCGCAGCGGCTGGTGCCCGATCGATCCGGTGACGTTCGAGTCGAAGCTGCAGGCCGGCATCCACGTCATCGGCGACGCCGCCATCGCCGGCGCGATGCCGAAGTCGGCGTTCGCGGCGAACGCGCAGGCCAAGACGTGCGCGGCGGCCGTGGCCCGCCTCCTTGCCGGCGGCACGCCGTCGGTGCCGAAGCTGATCAACACCTGCTACAGCCTCGTCGCCCCCGACTACGGCATCTCGGTGGCGGGGGTCTACCACCCGTCGGGCGGGCAGCTGGCCGAGGTTCCCGGCTCCGGCGGCGTCAGCCCCGCCGGGGCGCCGCGCGCCAGCCGCGCGCTCGAGGCGGCGCTGGCCGAGGGCTGGTTCCGCACCATCACCGCCGAGGTGTTCGGGTGAGGCTGGCGGCGGCGCTCGTGGCCGCCTGCATCGTGGCCGGTCCCGCGCAGGCGCACGAGGCGCTGCCGGACTCGCTCACCGGCACGCCGGGCGATCCTGCCCGCGGCCGGGCGATCGTGGCCAACCGCCAGGTCGGCCTGTGCCTGCTCTGCCACAGCGGGCCGTTCCCGGAGGAACGGTTCCAGGGCGACCTCGCGCCCGACCTGCGGGGCGCCGGGCGGCGCTGGACGGAGGGCCAGCTGCGCCTGCGGATCGTCGATTCCGGCCGGATCAACCCGGCCTCGATCATGCCGGCGTATCATCGGACCGAGGGGCTCGTGCGGGTGGCGCCGGCCCACCGGGGCAAGCCGGTGTTGACCGCCGAGCAGATCGAGGACGTGGTGGCCTTCTTGACGACGTTGAAGGACTGAGCTGAATGCAACGACACGCATCCCGACGGGACTTCCTGCGGGCCGCCGGCGGCGCCGCCGCCGGGCTTGGGCTCGCGTCGCTGGCGGGGGTCCGGCCCGCGCGCGCGACGCCCGAGGCGATGCAGGAGGCCATCCGCAAGGTGGTGGGCCCAGCCCGGGTCACCCCGGGGCGGGTGAAGCTCGAGCTGCCGCCGCTCGTGGAGAACGGCAACGTCGTGCCGCTCGCGGTCAGCGTGGAGAGCCCGATGACCGAGGCCGATCACGTGCGGGCCATTCACGTCTTCACGGAGCGCAACCCCCAGCCCGACGTCCTCAGCGTCCGCCTCGGCCCGCGCGCCGGGCGGGCGCGCGTGGCCACCCGCATCCGGCTCGCCCACACCCAGACCGTGGTCGCCATCGGCGAGCTGAGCGATGGCTCGTTCTGGTCCGACAGCGCCGCCGTCGTGGTGACCCTGGCGGCGTGCCTGGAGGAGGCGTAGCCGTGGCCCGCGCCCTGGTCAACGTGCCGGCCCGGGCCCGGCGCGGCGAGATCATCGAGGTCAAGGCGCTGATCTCGCACGTGATGGAGACCGGGCATCGGCGCACCCAGGACGGCGCCGCCATCCCGCGCGACATCATCCGGCTGTTCGTGTGCACCTACAACGGCGCCGAGATCTTCCGGGCCGAGCTGCACCCGGCCATCGCCGCCAACCCGTTCCTCGTCTTCTCGACGGTCGCCACCGAGAGCGGCACCCTCGCGCTGCAGTGGACCGGCGACAACGGCTTCTCGGTGACGGAGTCGGCCACGATCGTCGTGGAGTAGGGGCCCCCGGGATGGCCCCCGACATCCCCGGCGCTCGTCGCGCCTCGTGGCCCTCCTCGACGGCGCGATTCGGCCCGTAGTGCGGCGGCTCGGCGCCGCGATGGGCGCGCTCCTGCTGGCGTCGTCGGCGTTCGCGGCCGAGATCCCGCGCGCCGAGCGCCGCTCCGGCTACGAGTTCATGAGCCGGGAGACGCGCGCGATGCAGGACGACGACACCGCCAATCCCGGCCTGTTGTGGGTGCTCGAGGGCGAGGCGCTGTGGGGCCGAAGGATCGGCGCGGCCGGCCGCGCCTGCGCCGATTGCCACGGCGACGCCCGCGCCGGCATGAAGGGCGTGGCCGCGCGCCATCCGTCGTTCGACGCCGCGCGGGGACGGCCGGTGAGCCTCGAGCAGCGGATCCGGTTCTGCCGGACCGACCGGCAGCAGGCGCCCCCGCTGGGCTGGGAGAGCCGCGACCTGCTGGCCCTGACCGCTTACGTCGCCCGCCAGTCGCGCGGCCTGCCGATCGAGCCGGCGATCGACGCGCGGACGCAGCCGTTTCTCGCGGCCGGCCGCGCCGCCTTCCATCGCCGCCAGGGCCAGCTCAATCTCGCCTGCAGCCAGTGTCATGACGACAACTGGGGCCGGCGGCTCGCGGGCAACGTCGTGCCGCAGGCGCACCCGACGGGCTACCCGCTCTACCGGTTGGAGTGGCAGAGCCTCGGCTCGCTGCAGCGGCGGCTGCGCAACTGCCTGGTCGGGATCCGCGCGGAGGTGCCCGACTTCGGCGCCCCCGAGCTGGTCGACCTCGAGCTGTACCTGATGTGGCGAGCGCGCGAGATGACGCTCGAGGCCCCCGCGGTGCGGCCGTGACGATCGTCGGGGTTCCCCGCGAGACCTTCCCGGGGGAGCGGCGCGTCGCGCTCGTGCCGGCCGTCCTGCCCCTGCTCACGAAGTCGGGGGTCGAGGTCGTCGTCGAGGTCGGCGCCGGCGAGGCCGCCGGGTATCCCGACGCCACGTACGCGGAGGCCGGCGCGCGCGTCGAGCCCGAGCGCGCGGCGGTCTTCGGGGCCGCCGACGCCGTCTTCCAGGTGCTGGGCCACGGCGCCAACGACCGGACGGGCCGCGCCGACCTGGCGCTGCTCCGTCGCGACCAGGTCCTGATCGGGTTCCTGCGGCCCCTCGGCTCCGCGGAGACGGTGCGGGAGATCGCCGCCACCGGCGCCACCGCCTTCGCCGTCGAGCTGATGCCGCGGATCACCCGGGCCCAGCCGATGGACGCGCTGTCGGCGATGTCCACCGTCGCCGGCTACAGCGCGGTGGTGCGGGCGGCCGCCCTGCTGCCCCGCATGTTCCCGATGCTGATGACGGCGGCCGGCACGGTCGTGCCGGCCAAGGTGCTCGTCGTCGGCGCCGGCGTGGCCGGCCTCCAGGCCATCGCCACCGCCCGGCGCCTGGGCGCCGTGGTATCGGCCTACGACGTGCGGCCGGCGGTTCGCGAGCAGGTGGAGAGCGTCGGCGGCCGGTTCGTGGAGCTGCCGCTCGAGACGACCGACGCCGAGGACGCCCGCGGCTACGCCCGGCCGCGCGACGAGGCGTTCTACCGGCGGCAGCGCGAGCTGATGGCGCGCGTGGTGGGGGCCAGCGACGTCGTCATCACGACGGCCGTGGTGCCGGGGCGCCGGGCGCCCGTGCTGGTGACCGCCGACATGGTGGCGGCGATGGCGCCCGGCTCGGTCATCATCGACCTCGCCGCCGAGCGGGGCGGCAACTGCGAGCTCACCCGGGCCGGCGAGACGGTGGTGGCCCACGGCGTGACGATCGTCGGCGCCGTCAACCTCGCCGGCACGGTGCCCTACCACGCCAGCCAGCTGTACGCCCGCACCCTCGTCGCGTTCTTCCTGCACCTGCTCAGGGACGGTGTCATCGCCCTCGATCCCGGGGACGAGATCACGCGGGAGACGCTCGTGACACGCGGCGGCGAGGTCGTCCACCCTCGCGCCGGGACGGAGGCCTGATGGAAGCCCTCGCGACGACGCTCTTCATCTTCGTGCTCGCCATGTTCGTCGGCTTCGAGGTCATCACGAAGGTGCCGCCGACGCTGCACACCCCGCTGACCTCGGGGGCGAACGCGGTGTCGGGCATCACGATCGTGGGCGCCATCCTGTCGGCCGGCCTGCAGCTCACCACGCTGACGATGGTGCTCGGCTTCCTGGCCGTGGTGTTCGCCACCGTCAACGTGGTCGGCGGCTTCCTCGTCACGCACCGGATGCTGCGGATGTTCAAGAGGAAGTAGCGGTGCGCCTGGTCCTCGTCAACCTCGGCTACCTGGCCGGCTCCGTCCTGTTCATCCTGACCTTCAAGGGGCTGAGCCACCCGCGGACGGCGGTGCGGGCCAACCTCCTGGGCTCGATCGGCATGCTCGTCGCCGTGGTGGCCACGTTGCTGCTGCTGGGCGGCGAGGGGGCGGCCGGGTACGGCGTGATCCTCGCCGGCATGGCGGTGGGCGCGGCGGTCGGCGCCCTGCTCGCGCTGAAGATCCGCATGACCGCGATGCCGCAGATGGTGGCGTTGCTGAACGGCTTCGGCGGGGCCGCCTCCGTGCTCGTGGCCGGCGCCGCGCTGTACGAGGCGCTGGCGCGGGGCCGGCTCCCGTCCGCGGAGTTCACGGTCGCCACGGCGGCGGCGGGGATCATCGGAGCGGTCACGTTCTTCGGCAGCCTGGTCGCATTCGCCAAGCTCGAGGAGCTGATCGGCGGCCGGCCGGTGACCTTCCCGGGGCAGCGGGCGCTCAACGGGGCGCTGCTGCTCGGGGCGCTGGGGTTCGGCGGCTGGCTGGTCGCCACGCCGGAGGCGCCCTGGATCTACTGGGTCCTCGTCGCGGCCGGCGCGGTGCTCGGCGTCACCGGCGTGCTGCCCATCGGCGGCGCCGACATGCCCGTCGTGATCACGCTGCTCAACTCGTACTCGGGGCTCGCCGCGTGCGCCACCGGGTTCGTCCTCGACAACAACATGCTGATCGTGGCCGGCTCGCTCGTGGGCGCCTCGGGCATCATCCTCACCCAGATCATGTGCCGGGCCATGAACCGGCCGATCACCAACGTCCTGTTCGGGGGCGTCGGCGCCGAGGTCGTGACGGGGGCCGCCGCCGACGACGTCTACGCCGGCAAGGTCAAGGCGGCCAGCGCCGAGGAGATCGCCATGCTGCTGGAGGCGGCGCGCCGCGTGGTCATCGTGCCGGGGTACGGGCTGGCGGTCGCGCAGGCGCAGCACGCCGTTCACGAGCTCGCCCAGCTGCTCGAGGCGCGCGGCGTGGAGGTCGAGTTCGGGATCCACCCGGTGGCCGGACGCATGCCCGGGCACATGAACGTCCTGCTCGCCGAGGCCGACATCCCCTACGAGAAGGTCAGGGAGATGGACGCCATCAACCCGTCCTTCGCCCAGACCGACGTCGCCATCGTCATCGGCGCCAACGACGTGGTGAACCCGCTCGCCCGCACCGATCCGGCGTCGCCCATCGCGGGCATGCCCATCCTGGACGTCGACAAGGCGCGCACCGTGGTCGTCATCAAGCGCAGCCTGAGCCCCGGCTTCGCCGGCATCCCCAACCCCCTCTTCGCCGCCGACAACACGCTCATGTACTTCGCCGACGGCAAGCAGGCCGTGCTCGACCTCATCGCCGCCGTCCGCCAGGCCGCCTGAGCCTGGAACGGGGCTCTGCCGTCCGGCCGGGCGTGCCTGTGCGCTGAGGAGTTCGTGCCCTTGCTCGGGCGCCCAGGGATCCTGGCATTCCGTGTGCACGTTTCCAGTGATCATGGTTTTCAGCTTCCGTATCTTCGGCCTCACCGTCTGCGCTATGTTGATGGCGGCCTGCGGTTCTGGCCGCTCTCAGCCCGTCAGCGACGTTCCAACCGGCCGCGAGGTCTTCCTCACCCAGTGTTACGGCTGTCACACGCTGGGCGCCGCCGGGACCCCCATTGCGCCGGATCTATCGCGGGTTGGCGCTCGCCTCAGCCGTGACGAGATCGAGCGACGTCTGCGAGACCCTCGTACCCACAAGCCGACCGCGCGTATGCCGAAGCTCGATCTCACCGCGGCCGAGATCCGGGCGCTGGCGACCTACCTCAGCGAGCTCCGCTGACCGGTCGCTCCCACCAACGCTGCAGTCCGTCGGCCGTCTCGATCAGGTCGCCCTGGCCAGCACGGCGCGCCGCCGACGGGACCACGATACGCCATGTCCTCGAGGCGCCACACCCACGTGTGTCCCGCGCTCGCCCCACCTCTGGGGCACCAGAGCCCCACGCCTCGGTTCGACTTCGCACCAGTCGCGAGGTTCTGCCCGGCGCCAAAGAGAAATCTCGGACCGCGCCAGCATGGCCATCGCGTTGCACCAGTCTGCTAGGGGCTAATCGGACGAGCGTCGTCGCGGCCCGGCAGCGGTTCGCGACTTGCGACGGGAGGAAGGCGGTAGGTCGAGGGAGGAGGAGGGGCATCATGGTGAAGCGGATGATCACGACGGTGGTTGGCGTGTCGATGCTCACGGTGGCGGTCACGGCCTGCGGCACGGTGACGGGCGCCGCGGTCGGCGCAGGGGCCGGTGCCGCGGTCGGGGCCGGCACCGGGTATGGCGCGGGCAAGGGCGCGCTCATCGGCACGGGGGTCGGTGCGGCGGCCGGTGCCATCTACGACATCACGAAGAAGTAAGGAGGCGGCAATGCACAGATGGCCCGCAGTGGCGGCGGGATTGTCGGTGACGGTCATGCTCTGGGCGGGATCCGCGCTCGGGCAGACGAAGCCCGCCTGCGACCCGCAGGGACGGGTGATGACCCCGCAGAAGGTCGAGGGGCAGATCGTCAAGGTGGACCTGGCGCAGGGCAAAGTGACCGTCCGCGACGTGAAGGGCGCCGTGCACGAGTTCCAGGCGTCGAAGGAGACGCTCCAGGACCTCAAGGTGGGCGACCGCATCGACGCCAATCTGAGGGAAGCGCCGAAGTGTCCCTAGACGGGCTGGCCTGGAGCGGGAGAGGAGGCCTGCCTCCGCCGCCTCCTGTCCAGTGAGCCGGGGCATCGGAATGCCGGGCGGCGTCACGTTGGGTCGAACGGCAGCGCTCTCCGGTGCGGCCCGCTGCTGACGCGACAGGGCGAGAGGGGCGGGCCCACCGCTCCTCTCGCCGCCGTCTCGGCGCTGGACCGTTCGGCCTACGTGCGAGCTGGCATCAGGCGCCGGCGCCGCCCGGCGTCGCGCAGCTCAGAGTCCGAGCATGGCGGCGACGTTGTCGCGGGCGACCTGCTTGATCTGGGTGTCGGTGACGCCGTTCGCCTTCAGGCCCGCGACCATCGCCTTCATGCCGTCCATCGGGGACGGGTTTCCCGTCTGTCCGAGGTCGGACCCCATGACGAAGTGCTGGGCTCCCACCTCTTTGATGGCGCTCGCGTTGTCCTTCACCGAGACGTTCTTCCAGTGCGCCATCCACCCCATGTGCGCGTTGGGCCCCATGAGCGCCCCGAGGAAGTCGAGCTCGATCTTCGCGCCCATGGCGGCGGCCTGCTTCATCTGCTCCGGGGTCATGTTGACGACGGTGAACATTGCATGCGTCACCACCACGTGCTTGACGCCGACGTCCTTGGCCTGCTTGACGAGCGCGAGCGATTCGGCGGCCGACGCGTGGCCGGTGCAGAGGACGAGGTTCTGCTTGGCGCAGACCTTCATGACCTCGATGACGGCCGGCAGCACCTTGCCCTGGGCATCGACGACCTTGATGCCCTCCGGCGCGTCCTTGAAAGTCTTCACGTGGTTGTCGGCATCGAAGGTCGGCAGCCATACGATCCGGCCGTAGCCGCCCTCCATGCGCCACATCCACTGCACCGCCTCCGGGTTGATGCCGTACGGCCCGTTGAGCACGATGCCGCCGAAGACCGGAATTCGCCCCTCGGTCAGTTTCCGGGCCAGGTACGCGCGCGCTCCGGTCTCCATGACGTGGTTCTTGAGGACGAGGGCGCCCATCCGCGCCTCGATCGCCTTTCGTGTCACCTCCGGGTCGTCGATGGCGCGCCCGAACACGTCCGGGGAGGAGTGGACGTGGAAGTCGATCATGCCTTCGATGGGGCTCGTCAACGGCGGTGGGGGCGGAAAGACCCGGACCTGCGCGGAGGCGGGGGACGCGGCGGCAAGCCCGGCCAGCGCGACGCCGCCCTTCGCCGCCAGCTTGAGAAACTCCCGTCGTCCGCCGCCGTCGACGGGTCCACAGCAACATGTCAGCTTCCAGCGCCGGATCTTCATGGCCGTGCACCTCCGTGGATGATGCGTTTACGGCATCGTGAAAAGGAGGGCTCGAGTCGTGGCGGGAGAATAGGATCAAAGGCTGGTGAAGTCAACGGGCGGGGACGCCGACGAAATGCTCCCGCGCGCACGAGCGGCCTACTCTTCGGGGAGCAGCTCCCGGATCATGCCGAGGAGTGTGAAGGGGCTGTACGGTTTCGCGAGATAGGCCGACGCGCCGGCCTCCTTCGCCCGCTGCGCGTCCCCGCCCAGCGCAAAGGACGTGATGGCGATGATCGGGATGTCAGCCGTGGCCGGCTCGGCGCGCAGCCGGCGGGTGGCTTCGATGCCGGAGATCTTCGGGAGCTGGACGTCCATGAGGATGAGATCCGGTCGCTGCCCCCGGGCGATCGCGACGCCGGCCTCGCCATCGGGCGCCTCGATGAGGCGGTACGCGGTGCGCCGGAGCAGGTCGCGGATCATCTTGCGGTTCAGCTCGTTGTCCTCGACGTGGAGGATCGTCCTGACGCTCATGCCGTGCCGCCTTCACCGAAGCGGAGCGGGATCGAGAAGGAGAAGATCGATCCCTTTCCCGGCTCGCTTTCGACCCAGATCCGGCCCCCGTTACATCACGGACTCGATGCTGGTCGACATCGACGGGAAGACGAAGCTCACCCTCTGATCCGGCACGCGAGGCCGGCGTCGGACCCCGCGCATCAGGC
>DASWJN010000355.1:0-4550 GCA_036397135.1 Candidatus Methylomirabilota bacterium | reverse complement strand
GGGTCGGAGGGGGTCGCCGCCGTCTACGCGGAGCTCGCGGAGGCGGGGCGCTGGGAGGACTTCCGCTGGCTGGCCGAGAGCCAGGGTCTCGCGCGCGAGCGCATCGACGCGCTGTGGACCGGCCTCCGGGCGGCCGGAGAGCGTCCCGCCGTGCGCCAGGTGAGCACAGCGCTCGCCGACCAGGGCTGACCCGGGCCGTTCGGGAGAGGAGGGCGCCGATGAAGTTCGGGATGCTCCACCTGTTCGAGAACCCGGCGGGCCGGACCGAGCACGAGATCGTCCACGAGCAGCTCACGCTGATGCGCGCGGCCGAGACCTACGGCTTCGACTCGGTGTGGCCGGCCGAGCATCACTTCAGCGAGTACGGCTACTGCGCCTCGCCGGCGCTCTCGCTGGCGGCGGTGGCGCTGGAGACGAAGCGGCTGCGCCTCGGCACCGGCGTCGTCGTCCTGCCCCTCAACCATCCGCTGCGGGTGGCCGAGGACTTCGCCCTGCTCGACCTCATGTCCGACGGCCGGGTCGACCTCGGCGTCGGCCGCGGCTACCAGCCGCTGGAGTTCGCGCGCTACGGCGTCGACCAGACGCGGACGCGCGAGATGTTCCACGAGGCCGTCGAGGTGATCCGCCGGGCCTGGACCGAGGACGCGGTGACCTTCCACGGCGCCCACTATCGCTTCGAGGGCGTGCCCGTCCGGCCCCGCCCGCTGCAGCAGCCGCACCCGCCGATCTGGATGGCCGCGCTGAGCCCCGAGACCTTCGAGCTGGCCGGCCGCTACGGCTTCCACCTGCTCTTCGGAACCGCCTTCGGGCTGCCGCCCGACAAGGCGCGCGAGCTGCAGGCCGCGTACCGCCGCGGGCTCGTCGCGGCCGGCCACGACCCCGCCCCGCGCCGGCGCGCCGCCCTGATGATGGTCTACGTCGCCGACAGCCTGGAGCAGGCCCGGGCGGATTTCTACGCGCCCGTCGTCTGGTACTACCGGACGATCGCCCGATACGTGGCGCCGCCGGCCGGCCAGCCGCCCGTCAAGGGCTACGAGATGTACGTCAAGACGCGCGACGTCGCCGCCACCGGCACCTGGGACGACTTCGTCGCCCGCAAGGCGGTCATCTGCGGCGATCCCGACACGGTGGTCGAGGCCCTCGCCACGGCGCAGCAGACCTACGGGTTCACCGACCTGCTGTGCTGGACCCGGCTGGGCGGCCTGGATCACCGGAAGGTGCTGCGCTCGATGGATCTCATGAGCACCAAGGTGTTCCCCCATCTCCGGCATCTGGAGCCGCCCCCGCTGCCGGAGTCGGCCTGATGCCACGGAGGCGACCATGACCTACACCGACCCCGGCTGCGCCTACTGTCCCCCGATCGTGCGCGCCTGCCGCCAGGGCGAATCGGAGGCCCGGGGGCCCGGCTTCTGCCCGTCGAAGGTGGACGAGGCGGCCGTCGAGGCAGCCTGGGAGCAGTACGCCGACCCCGAGGTGCGCCGGATCGCCCGGGCCTCCGCGCTCGTCGAGAGCGAGGGCTACTGTCGCTGGACGCGCGTCGAGGAGATCTGCCAGCTCGCGCGCACGCTGGGTTACCGCAAGATCGGCATCGCGACCTGCATCAGCTTCGTGGATCTCGCCCGCACGCTCTCGGGGATCCTCGAGAGCCACGGCTTCGAGGTCGCCTCGGTCGCCTGCAAGAACGGCGGCATCGCCAAGGAGGCGCTCGGCCTGCGCGACGATCAGAAGATCCGCCCCGGTGCCCACGAGTCGATGTGCAATCCGATCGCCCAGGCCGAGCTGCTCAACCGCGCCGGCTGCGAGCTGAACGTCGTCCTGGGACTCTGCGTCGGCCACGACAGTCTCTTCTTCCGGCACTCGAAGGGACTGGCGACGACCCTCGTCGCCAAGGACCGTGTCCTGGGCCACAACCCGGCGGCTGCGCTCCAGCTCGCCGACACTTACTACCAGCGCGTCTGGGGACCGGAGCGGCCGCCGGCGCCGCCGGCGAAGCCGGCCGAGGGGAGGAGACCCCGATGAAATTCGGACTGTTCTATCTCTTCAGCGACTTCGGCCACATCGCCCAGGACCGGCTGCTCGGGGAGGTCCTCGAGGAGATCACTTACGCCGAGGAGCTCGGCTTCGAGTCGGTCTGGCTGCCCGAGCACCACTTCGCCATCTACGGCATGCTGGGCAACCCCATGATCTTTGCGGCGTCGGTCGCCGAGCGCACGCGCCGGATGAAGATCGGCACCGCCATCATGGTCGTCCCCTTCCAGCATCCGCTGCGGCTGGCCGAGGACGCGGCCATGGTCGACGCGCTGAGCCACGGGCGCCTGCTCCTGGGGCTGGGGCGCGGCTACCAGCCGCCCGAGTTCGCCGGGTTCGGACTCGACCAGAGCGCCTCCCGGGAGATGTTCGACGAAGGGTTCGAGATCGTCCGGCGGGCCCTGAGCGGGGAGAAGTTCGCCCACCAGGGCAGGTTCTGGACGTTCCGCGATCCCGTCGAGATCTATCCCAAGCCCATCCAGCACCCGCACCCCCCCTTCTACCTGGCCGCCATCAGCGCGAGCACGTACGATCTGGCGGCCCGTCTCGGGATCTCCCTCCTGCGCTCGCCGACGTTCACCGACCTGGAAACCGTCACCACGCGCTTCGAGGACTATCGCGCGAGCATGCGCGCGCACGGCCACGACCCCGACGCGCTCGACCAGCCCTTCCTGGTCCGGACATACGTGGCGCCGACCGACGAGGAGGCCCGGGCCGAAACGAAGCACGTGGTGTGGTACTACCACCTGCTCGGCTCGCTCGTGCCCGGCGCGCCGACCCTGCCGAGCCCGGCCAGCTACGAGGCGTACCCGGAGGCGTCGCGGCGCCTGTCGGCCGTCAGCGAGGACGAGGTCTGGGAGCGCGGGAGCTGTTTCGGTTCGCCCGAGCGGGTGGCCGGAATGCTGAAGCGGTACCTGTACCGGACGGGCATGAACCATATCGCCCTCGAGATGCGGATCGGCGGGCTGGAGCACAAGAAAGTGATGCGGTCCATGGAGCTGTTCGCGCGCGAGGTCATGCCGGAGGTCCGGGCGGCAGCGGAACCTCGTCGAGCTCAACACCGGCTGGGCGCAGGAGCCGCTCCGGTAACCTGATGGATTTCACCCCCACCCCGGTCCAGCAGGCGCTGATCGACGCCGCCGCCGCCGCGGCGCGGGAGTCGCTGGCGCCGCGCGCGGCGATCTACGACCAGACCGGCACCTTTCCGCATGAAAGCTGGCGCGACCTCTGGCGGCAGGGCTTTCTCGCCGCCGCGGTGCCGGCGGAGTACGGCGGCCTGGGGCTCGACATGGCGTCCTATGTGATGGTGCTGGAGCAGCTCGCCCAGGGCTGCGCCAACACCACCATGACGCTGCACATGCATTCGGTCGTCCAGATGTACATCGAGGTGCTCGCGTCGCCCGCGCAGAAGGCGCGCTACTACCCCGAGGTCGTCGAGGAGGGCCGGCTGTTCGGGAGCTGGGGCAGCGAGCCCGACCGGCGCGGCGGGGCCAGCGTCGGCGGGACGATCATCGCGCCGCGCAACGGCGGCTACGTCATCGAGGGCGACAAGCACTTCTGCACCATGGCCGGGGCCGCCCACCGGTACATGGTGCACTGTGCGATCCGGGGAGTGGCCAGCCCGCACAACTTGCAGCTGGCTCTCGTGCCCCACGACCACCCCGGGCTCACGATCCGGGGAGAATGGGACACGCTCGGCATGCGCGCCACCGTCAGCCCGAGCGTGACGCTCTCGGCGTGCGACGTTCCGGCGGACGCCCTCCTCGGGATGCCAGGTGAATCGCTCCGGAGCGGTGTGGGGCTGGCGTTCGGGTTGGGGTACGCGGCGATCTACGTCGGCGCCGCCCAGCGGGCGCTGGACTTCACGCTCGACTTCTGCAAGACGCACCGTTTCGAGCCGGACCCGGCCCCCCGCGCCCACGACCCGCTCGTCCAGCACCGCGTGGCCGAGATGACCATGGCGCTCGAGGGCGCCCGCCTGGTGCTGTACCAGTCGGCCTGCCGCTGGGACGCGGCCGACGCCGTCCGGCGCGCCGTGCTCGCCGCGCGGGCCAAGCACGTGGCGACGGAAGCCGCGCTGATGGCGACCTCGCGGGCGGTGCAGATCGTCGGCGGGCGCAGCGCGCACCGCCGGTATCCGCTGGAGCGGCTCTTCCGGGACGTCCGCACCGCCACCCTGATGCCGCCCAACGCCGACCGCTCCCTGGAGATCATCGGCAAGGCGATGCTGGACATCCGCGACGACGTGCTGCTCGCCCGCCACGCCGGCTGAGCGCGACCCGCCGGCCGTCGTGGCAGCAAGGAACGGGTCGCCGACTGCCGACCCCTCCCGCGAAGCTTCACGTCCCCCCGGTATCATCGCCGCTGCCGTGTCGCCGTGCTCCACACCTGGACGCGCGCGCTCCTCTACCACCCGCCCTTGAATCTCCAAGCGCCCGTCGCCGAAGTCGGATCGAGTTCAACACCGCTCTTTGCCGCGGCTGCGCGCGGCAAAAAACCTCAATTCGTCAGACCGCCCATTA
>DASWJN010000354.1:0-51744 GCA_036397135.1 Candidatus Methylomirabilota bacterium | reverse complement strand
AGGTCGGATCGTCAGCCATGTAGAGCGATGCCGTGCCGGACTTGACGATGACGAGACTGGGGCCGGGGTGGCTGTGCCAGCCGAAGGTCCCGCCGGGCGCGATCGTGTTCTGCAGCACCTCGAGATCCGACGACCCCTTCGTGTTGATCGTGGCCTGCCAGAAGTCGGTCCGCGTGCCGGAATCGGTGTCTGTCTTGCTCTTGGCATCGATGTCCCCAAAGCGCCCCTTGGCGATAGGCACGCTGGTGACCCCCGAGGGGGGCGTTGCCAGCGCGACCGAGCCATAGGCGACGAGGAGCCCTGCTAGCACAACGAGGACTGTGAGCCGTCTCATTTCGCACCTCCCGATGCTCGGCGAACGATGGATGTCGGGAGGGTCCAGCGAAAGACCAAAAAATGAACTTGCGGGATGTCGACGCAAGGCGTTGACTCTTCGCGTGCCTGACTACGGTCAGTTCTGCCCGGTGTCTCGTGGCGCGGAGATCTTCGCCGAGCGCTGGACGCCGCTCATCCTGCGCGAGCTGTTCTGCGGCGCGCACCGCTTCAACGACATCCGGCGCGGCGTGCCGCTCATCTCCCGCTCGCTGCTGAGCCAGCGGTTGCGCGAGCTGGAGGCCGGCGGCGTGATCTCGAGCCGCCTGCTGGCGGCCGGGCGGGGGCGTGAGTACAGCCTGACGAAGGCGGGCGAGGAGTTCCGCGAAGTGGTGGACGGCCTCGGCGCCTGGGGCCAGCGCTGGGCGACCAGCCAGTTCGATCCGGACAACCTCGACGTCAGCGTGCTGATGTGGAACGTCCATCGCCGCATCGACGTGGAGCGGCTGCCCCCCGGGCGCACCGTCGTGCGCTTCGACCTCCGCGGGATGGCGGCGCACTGCAAGGCGATGCGGACCTGGTGGCTCGTCCTGCAGCGTCCGGAGGTGGATCTCTGCCTGAAGGATCCCGGCTTCGACGTCGACCTCGCCGTCTCCGCCGACGCCGGGGCGCTGGCCCGCGTGTGGATGGGACAGCTGACGTTCGCGCAGGCGCTCCGGTCGGGGGCCGTGCGCGTGGAGGGGCCACGGGCGCTGGTCCAGGCGTTCCCCGCGTGGCTGCTGCTCAGCCACTTCGCGCACGTCGAGCGCCCGGTGCACGCCGGCTGACCGGTGTACGGCAAGACGCCGGTCGACTTTCCCCGGCGCATCGTCTCCCTCACCGCCGAGACCACCGAGATCGCCTTTGCCCTCGGCGCCGGCGACCGGGTGGTCGGCGTCCCGGGCACGGCGCGACGGCCGGAGGCGGCGCGCGAGCGGGCGCGGGTGGGCGGCTTCACGACGTTTCGCGCCGACAAGATCCTGGGGCTCCAGCCCGACCTAATCCTCGCGTTCTCCGACCTCCAGCGCGAGATCGTCGGCGAGCTGATCGCGGCCGGCGTCAGCGTGCTGTGCACCAACCAGCGCTCGCTCGACGACGTCCTGCGCGCCATCCTGCTGATCGGGGGCGCGCTGGGCCGGGAGGAGGCCGCCCGCGAGCTGATCGCCGACATGCGCGACGAGGTCAAGCAGATCCGCGAGTATTCCTCGGTGTGGCCGGACCGGCCCCGCGTGTACTTCGAGGAGTGGATGGACCCGCTGATCGCCGGCATCGGCTGGGTCTCGGACCTGATCGAGATCGCCGGGGGCGAGGACGTGTTCGCCGAGCTGCGCGGGCACGGCGGCGCGCGCGAGCGGATCGTTGCCGCCGGCGAGGTCGCGCGGCGGGACCCGCAGATCATCCTGGCGTCCTGGTGCGGGAAGCCGGTCGACCGGCGGGCGATCGCCGCCCGGCCGAACTGGGACCGCGTGAGCGCGGTGGCGGCCGGCCAGATCCACGAGATCGAGGGCGAGGACGTCCTGTCGCCGGGCCCCTCGCTCATGCATGGCCTGCGGAGAATCCACGAGATAATCCAGGCCTTTCAGGCCGCCTGAGCGCTTGGACGCCGGGCTACAATGGAGACGTGCCAGCGTTCGCGAAAAGCTTGGGACGCGGCCGGCGCCGCGTTAGGATTGGAGCCCTCCGAATCTCATGGACGATCTCGCCCGCAGAAGCCCTGAGCGCTTCTTTTCCGACCGGTTCAACGTCACGCCCGCCCTGATGGAGCGCCTGCTCGGGGGCAGCCTCGCCGGCCGGGTCGACGACGCCGACATCTATCTCGAGTACCGGGTCAACGAGGAGCTGGTGCTCGAGGAAAACGTCGTCAAGAAGGCCTCGCGCCACGTGAGCCAGGGCGCCGGCGTGCGCGCCCAGGTCGAGGCACGCACCGGGTACGCCCACACCGACGAGATCTCGCTGGGCAACCTCGAAGAGGCCGCCCGGCAGGCCCGCGCCATCGCCGACCGCGCCGGCACCTCCGGGATCCTCGCCGTGCCCGGCCGGGCCGGGCACGATCTCTACACGCTGGCCGAGCCGCCGATCGTCACCGCGCTGGCCCGCAAGCTGGAGCTGCTGCGCAAGATCGACGCCGAGGCCCGCGCGGCCGACCCGCGGATCAGCCAGGTGATCGCCAGCGTGGCGAGCGAAGAGGTGGTCATGCTGATCGCCACCGCCTCCGGGTGGACGATCGGTGACGTGCGTCCGCTCACCCGGCTCAACGTGACGGTCATCGCCGAGGAGAACGGCAAGCGCGAGATCGGCTCCTGGGGCGGGGGCGGCCGGGTGCCGTTCGATTTCTTCCTGGACGCCGACCGCTGGAAGCGCTTCGCGGCGGAGGCCGCCCGCCAGGCGATTCTCAAGCTGCGCGCCCGCGAGGCGCCGGCCGGCGCCATGACGGTCGTGCTCGCGCCCGGCTGGCCGGGCATCCTGCTGCACGAGGCGATCGGCCACGGGCTGGAGGGCGACTTCAACCGCAAGGGCGTGTCGGCGTTCGCCGGCCGCCTGGGCCAGAAGGTGGCCTCCGAGCTGGTGACGGTGGTCGACGACGGCACCATCCCCAACCGGCGCGGCTCGCTCAACGTCGACGACGAGGGCACGCCCACCGGGCGCACCGTGCTCATCGAGCACGGCGTGCTCACGGCGTACATGCAGGACCGCCTCAACGCGCGCCTCATGAGCATGTCGCCGACCGGCAACGGGCGCCGCGAGTCCTACGCGCACCCCCCGATGCCCCGCATGACGAATACCTTCATGCTGGCCGGCCACGACGATCCAGAGGAGATCATCCGCTCCGTGCCGAACGGGCTGTATGCCGTCACCTTCGGCGGCGGCCAGGTCGATATCACCAGCGGCAAGTTCGTGTTCTCGGCGAGCGAGGCCTACCTGATCGAGAACGGCCGGGTCACGGCGCCGGTCAAGGGCGCCACGCTGATCGGCAACGGGCCCGACGCGCTGACCCGCATCAGCCGGGTCGGCCACGATCTGGCGCTGGACGAGGGCGTGGGCACCTGCGGCAAGGACGGGCAGTCGGTGCCCGTCGGCGTCGGCCTGCCGACGATCCGCATCGACGGCATGACCGTCGGCGGGACCCGCGTGTGAGCGGCCACGGGCCCCGCCCGGACCTCCTGGTCGATGTGCTCCGCCGCGCCCGGGCCAGCGGCGCCACCGAGGCCGATGGCTTCCTGATCGAGGAGCAGCATTTCAGCGCCTCGGTGCGGCTGGGGAAGGTCGACACCGTCAAGCACTCGCGCGAGCAGCGCCTGTCCCTGCGGGTGTTCGCCGGCAAGGCCTCGGCGGCGGCGTCGACCTCCGACCTGTCGCGCGCCTCGCTCGAGCGGGTGGTCGACGAGGCGACGGCGCTGGCCCGCGTCACCGCCGAGGACCCGCACGCCGGCCTGCCCGACCCCGCCGAGCTGATCCAGAGCGTGCCGGATCTCGAGCTGGAAGAGCGCGACGGCGAGGAGCCGGCGCCGGAGGTCAAGATCGAGCTGGCCCGGCAGGCCGAGGCCGCGGCGCTCGAGACCGATCCGCGCATCGCCAACTCCGAGGGCGCCGAGTACTGGGACCGGCGCGCGCGGTACGTGTACGCGACGTCGCACGGCTTCGCCCGTGGCTACGCGACGTCGTCATTCGGGCTGTCGGTGTCCCCGGTCGCGTCGGAGGGCGGCGAGATGCAGCGCGACTCCTGGTACTCGGCCGCCCGCCACCGCGGCGCGCTGGAGGACCCCGCCGCCATCGGCCGCACGGCCGCCCGGCGGGCGCTGCGCCGGCTCGGCGGCCGCAAGGTGAAGACCGTCGAGGTCCCGGTCATCTTCGATCCCGACACGGCGGCCAGCCTCGTGCGCTCCATCGCGGGCGCCGCCAGCGGCCCCGGCCTCTACCGCCGCGCCTCGTTCCTGCTCGACCGGCTCGGCAAGCGCATCGCGGCGCCGTCGGTGACGATCGTGGACGACGGTCTCCTCCCGCGCGCGCTGGGCTCGCGGCCGTTCGACGGCGAGGGGCTCGCCACCCGGCGCACCGTCCTCGTCGGCGAGGGCGTGCTGGAGTCGTATCTGCTCGACAGCTACAGCGCCCGCAAGCTCGGCCTGCGCTCGACCCACCACGCCTCCCGGGACGGCGCCGGGGTGGGCGTCTCGACGACGAACCTGGTGTTGCAGCCGGGCCCGACGCCGCCGGCGGAGCTGATCCGGTCCGTCAAGAACGGGCTGTACGTGACCGAGCTGATCGGATTCGGCGTCAACGGCGTCACCGGCGATTACTCCCGGGGCGCGGTGGGGCAGTGGATCGACAACGGGCAGCTGGCCTACCCGGTCGACGAGGTCACGGTGGCCGGCAACCTGCTCGAGATGTTCGGCGCGATCGAGGGCGTCGGTGACGATTTGGTCCTGCGCGACCGCACGGTCTCGCCGACCCTGCTGATCGGCCGCATGGTCGTCGCCGGCGACTGATGGTCATCGACAGCCACTGCCACCTGCACGACCCGGTGTTCGGCGACGTGCGGGAGACGCTGCGGATGGCGCTGGTCCACGACGTCTACGGCATCGTCGGCGTCGGCTGCGACCCCGAGACCAACATCCGCACGCTGGTGGCGACGACGGCCGCCCCCCGCGGCGTCTGGGCGTGTCTGGGATTCCACCCCGACCGGCCCGAGCTGACCGACGCCGACCTGGAGTTCGTCGAGCACCAGGTGAGCGTGCACCACACGCGCATCGTCGCGATCGGCGAGGTCGGGTTGCCGTGGTACTCGCTCGAGGGCGCCCCGGACGCGGCCGACCTGATGGCGCGGGGGCGGACACGGCTCGACCGGATGCTGGCCCTCGCCGTGCGCTACGACCTGCCGGTGGCCCTGCACGCGCCCCACGGGGCCGCGCTCGGCGCGCTGGAGGCGCTCAAGCGCCGTCGGATCGAGCGCGCGGTGTTCCACTGGCACAAGGCCCCGGTCGAGGTGACGCAGGCCATCATCGACGCCGGCTACTTCGTCTCGGTCACCCCGGAGGTGGTCTACCGCGAGCGCGACCGCGAGCTGGTCGAGCACGTGCCGCTCGCCTCGCTCGTGGTCGAGAGCGACGCGCCCTGGAAGTACGGGGGCGAGTTCGCCGGGATGCCGTCGGGCCCGTGGGTGGCCGCCCGCGTCGCCGAGGAGGTCGCCAAGCTCAAGCGGCTGCCCGTCGAGGATACGATGTTCGAGCTGTCGTCGAACACCTGCCGGCTCTTCGATCTCGTCTGGGCGTGACCTCCGAGGCCCACCGCCTCCCCATCGCGGGCGGCGCGCTGGCGCTCGTCCTGCACCTCCCCGACCGCCGTCCGGCCCCCTGCGTCGTCGCCTGCCACGGCCTCAACGCGTCCAAGGACAGCGACGAGTACCTCGTGCTCGGCGAGGCGCTGCCGGCGGCGGCGCTGGCGCTGGCCCGTTTCGACTTCCGCGGCTGCGGCGAGTCGAGCGGCCTCGAGGAGGAGGACGCCACGATCGCCTCCCGCATCGAGGACGCCGAGGCGGTGCTGGCGTTCCTGGCTTCCCATCCGGCGCTCGACGGCCGCTTCGGGCTGCTCGGTGGGAGTCTGGGGGGCTTCGTGGCGCTGCACGTGGCGGCGCGCCGCCCCGGCCTGCCGGTGGTGACCTGGAACGCGCCGGCCAGCCTCACCGAGCTGGCCAACGACGACCTCGAGGAAGGCCGGGGGCTCGGTGTGCCGTTCGCGCTGGAGTACGCGACCGGCCGCCTCGCGCTGGCGCCGGCCGGCGTGCCGATGCACCTCGTGGTTCACGGCGACGCCGACGACGTCGTGGCCCTGGAGCACGGCATCGCCCTCCACGAGCAAGCCGCCGAGCCCTGCGACCTCCTCGTGATTCCCGGCGGTGACCACCGCCTGACCGACCCGGATCATCGGCAGCGCGCGGTCGCGGTCAGTCGCGACTGGTTGCGGCGGTGGCTCGGCGCGGGCTAGTGGTCCGAGTCAGAGCTCCACGGGCGTGGCCGACGTGGGCGAGGTGCGCACGGGGGTGCGGTCCGCGGCTGGCGGCTACACGGCGTAGGGGGAGACCGCTCCGACGGCGGGGGCCGGCGCGACCTCCGGACAGTACTCGTAGCATTCCGGCGGAACCGCCAGCAGCGGCTCCACCTCCGAGAGCAGCGCGTCCAGCCTGAAGGCGGCGGTCGCCGCTGAGCCCAGCGCCAGCGAGTCCTGGACGGCCGTCAGTAACAGCGAGATCCGGGGCTCTTCCAGCGAGTGGGCCAGCAGCAGGTAGCCGGGCTGGTAGAGGTCGACCGCCCGCTCGACGAAGTGGGCGAGAGCGGCGACCACCGGCACGGCGCGGCCGGGCCGGGCGCTGAACACCGTGAGGGCCAGCGAGGAGGCGTCGAGGGGGACCCGGCGGAACTCCCGGACGGCGACCAGGGTGTGCTCACCCTGGCGGCCGCTCGGCCGGCCGCCGATTGGCATGCCGAACGGCAAGAGCGCGCCGCCGTCGGCGGTGTGCACGGAGTAGAGCGCGAAGCGGCTGGGGTCGGCGGCGTGGCGGTATCGGGAGCGGGCGTGCACGGGCGCGTCGAAGAGCACGTCGTCGAGGAGGACGCCTGTGGACGGGATATCGTGGTCGACCCCGTAGAGTCGAAGCACTCGGAGCCAGGCAGAGCGTGGACGGAACATGGCCCTGCCGGGAGCAACGCGCGTGCCGGGGGCGCGACGTCCGAAAATGTCGGCGGATGCCACAGATCCGTCGTTTGCCGATTCTTCAAACGTCACCACCATCTGGCGGCCGTCAGCCCGTCAACGTCAGGGGAAAATTTTTCACAACTTTCGTGACGGCCGGCTTCCGCCCGCGGCGAGGGTGTGTGTATCATGAGCTCAGGAGTTGTCAGGAAGCGGCTGAATGCCCGTCCCCTCTGCCGAGCTGCTCTACCGTCTGGCCAACTTGGTCCTTGCGGCCTCCGCGCTCGGCGTCGCCGCGCTGATCGTGCGCACCATCCAGCATCGCGCCTCGCAGCGCGTCGAGCCGCTGGGGGTCGTCTTCGCGCTCGTGTTCCTGGCGATCGGCGTCCGCGCGGCGGTGCGGGTGTGGGCGGGGGCGTCGGCGTTCGACGACGGGGTGGCCGCCACCGTGGTGGCCGTCGACTGGCTCGCCGCCGCCGCCACCTTCACGTTCCTCTTCATGCGGCGGCGCTACAAGGTCTTCATCGAGACCGCCGGGCTGGTGCGCGAGTACGAGACGGGGTACGCGCAGAAGGACCGCGAGGCCCGCGCGCTGGCCCAGGTCAACGAGGAGCTGCGCCGGCTCGACCAGCTCAAGTCGGAGTTCCTGGCCATGGTCAGTCACGAGCTGCGCACGCCGCTGACCGCGATCATCGGCTACAGCCGACTGCTCAGCCGGCAGGTCCACGGCCCGCTGTCGGCCAAGCAGATCGAGCACCAGGAGGCGATCTTTCGCAGCGCCCAGCGTTTGAGCGACCTCATCAACGATCTGCTCGACGTCTCCCGGCTGGAAGCGGGGCGGGTCGAGCTGAGCGCGCGCCCCACGCGGGTGCGCCAGGTGGTCGACCAGGTGGCCGCCGTGGTGGCGGTGGCGGCCCAGGCCAAGCAGATCCGCCTCGACAACGCGGTGGCGGCCGACCTGCCCCTGGTGAACGCCGACCCCTCGCGCCTGCAGCAGATCCTCGTCAACCTGGTGGGCAACGGCGTCAAGTTCAGCTCCACCGGGGGCCTCGTGCGCGTGTCGGCGGGCCGCCAGCGGGACCAAGTCTGGGTCTCGGTCGAGGACCGCGGCGTCGGCATTCCCAAGGACGAGCTGGTGCGGATCTGGGATCCGTTCTATCAGGTGGAGACGCCGATGCAGCGGCGCCATGGTGGTTCGGGGCTGGGGCTGGCCATCGTGCGCCGCCTGGTCGAGCTGCACGGCGGCGTCGTGCGGGCCGAGAGCGAGGGTGAGAACCGCGGCAGCCGGTTCACGTTCACGCTGCCGCTGGCGGTGGAGCCGGCCCTGACCGAGAGCACGGCTCCGCCCGAGCCGATGCCGATCGAGCCGTTCCTCGACGGCCGCGCGGTGGTCATCGTCGAGGACGAACCGCAGACGCAGGATCTCATGCGCCTGGTGGTCGAGGATCTGCTGGGCGGCGTGGCGCGCGTCTGCGAGGACGGCGAGCAGGCGATGCGGGAGGCCGCCGAGCGGCCGCCGGCGCTCATTCTGCTCGATCTCATGCTGCCACGGGTGAGCGGCTGGGAAGTGGCCCGCCGGCTGCGCCAGAGTCCGCGGACCTCGACGGTGCCGATCATCGCCGTGTCCGCCCTGTCGCGGCCGCAGGAGCGCGAGGCCGCGCTGCACGCCGGCTGCGACGCCTACCTGACCAAGCCCTTCACGCCCGACGACCTCGCCCGCCTCGTCACCGCGACGCTGCAGGGCCACGGGACGGCCGTGCGATGAGCGCCGAGGCCGCCCGCGTGCTGGTCGTGGAGGACAACCGCGACACCTCCATCCTCCTGCGCGATCTGCTGGTGGCCGAGGGCTACGAGGTGGAGTTGGTGCCGACCGGCGAGGCCGCGCTGGAGGCCCTCGACCGTACGCCCGACGTGGACCTCGTCGTCCTCGACCTCATGCTGCCCGGCATGAGCGGCTACGACGTGATCGAGCGGATGCGGGCACGGGCGCCGCTGGCCGCCACCCCGATCCTGGTGCTGAGCGCGCTGTCGAGCCCCTCGGCCCGCATCCGCGGCCTGCGCGACGGCGCCGACGACTACATGACCAAGCCGTTCCTGCCCGAGGAACTGGTGGCCCGCACGCGCACGCTGGTCACCGGGCGGCTGCTCGGGCGGCGGACGGCGGAGATCCAGGCGCTGGAGGAGATCGCCGAGGCGGCGCTGACCGCCAGCAACCCCGACGTGCTGCTCGGCAAGATGGTCGAGATCGTGGCCAGCGTCTTCGGCGCCGACGCCGCCGCCATCCTCCTGCTCGACGACGCCCGGCAGGAGCTGCGCGGGCGCGCGGCGACCGGCCTCGGCGGCGATCTGCGCCGCGTGTCGATGCCGGCCAGCGCCGGGGTGGCCGCGATCGCGCTGAGCACGCAGGCCCCCGTGCTCATTCCCGACGGCGCCGCCGGCGACCCGCGCGTCATCAACCCGGCGATCCGCGCCGGGGGCTTCCGCTCGCTGATGGTCGCCCCCCTGATCGTGGCCGGCACCGCCATCGGCGTCCTCGAGGTCGCCCGCCGCGCGCGCCCGCTCGACCCGCGGGTGGAGCGCCTGCTGCGCATCGTGGCCGATCGCATCGCGGTCACCATGGAGCACGCCCGCCTGCAGGCGGAGTCGGGCGAGCTGGCCGACGTGGTGCGGCGGATCGGCGAGGGCGTGCTGGTCACCGACGCGCAGGACTGCGTCGTCTTCGCCAACCGCGCCTTCGGCGAGATGGTCGGCGTGCAGGGTGAGGAGCTTCGCGGGCGCCGGTGGACCGATCTGCTGGCCACCTCGCAGGACGTCGCGGCCCTCACCAGCCAGATGCGCCAGGCCGCCTGGCAGGGCGAGGTCCTGCTGTTCACCCGGGCCGGCGACCCGCGGCCGGTGCTCGTCACCCTGTCCACGGCCACCACCGCCGACGGCGAGGTGCAGCGCATCGGGGTCTTCCGCGACGTGAGCCGGGAGCACGAGCTGCGCTTCCGGCTGATCCGGGAGCAGAAGTTCCGCACGCTCGGCTCGCTGGCCGCCGGCGTGGCCCACAACATCAACAACCGGCTCACCCCGGTGCTCGGCTGGACCGAGATGCTGCTGGAGCGCCTGGCCGCCGACGAGGCGATCGACCGCGACGAGCTGGTGCGCGCGCTGCGGGTGATCAACCAGGGCGCCTCCGACAGCGTGGAGACCGTCCGCCGGCTGCAGGATTACTCGCGGCCCGCGCGCGTGCGCGGGCCCGAGGGCGTGCAGCTGCGCGATGTGCTCGAGCAGCTGCTGGCCTTGACCCGCCCGCAGTGGGACAACGAAGCGGCCCGCCGCGGGATCCGCTACGAGATCGATCTCAAGGCGGAGCCGGCCCCGCTGGTCCTGGCGGTGGCCAGCGAGGTCCGCGAAGCCCTCCTCAACATCCTCGAGAACGCGCTGGCGGCCATGCCGTCGGGCGGGCGGCTGTCCCTGCACGTGCGCGGCGAGGACGAGCGGGCGGTGGTGACGATCGCCGACACCGGCCGCGGCATGACCCCCGAGGTGCAGCGGCTGGCCTTCGAGCCGTTCTTCACCACGCGGTCGAGCGAGGGCGGCTCCGGCCTGGGCCTGAGCCTGGCCCAGGAGATCGTGCACCGCTACCGCGGCGCCATCAGCGTATCGAGCATCGAGGGCGTGGGCACCACCTTCACGCTCTCGTTCCCGGCGATCACGGTCGAGGCGGCCCGCCCGCCGGCCATCCTCCCCAGCCTGGAGCCGATGCGCATCCTGGCCGTGGAGGACGAGCCCGAGGTCCTCGACGTGATCCGCGCGATGCTGGCGGCCACGGGCCACACGGTCGTGAGCGCGGCGTCGGGCCGCGAGGCGCTGGAGCTCTTCGAGCGCGAGCCGATCGACGTCGTCGTGACCGACCTCGGCATGCCGGGCATGACGGGTCTCGCCCTCGCCGAAGAGGTCAAGCGCCGCCGGCCGGTGCCGGTGGTGCTGCTCACCGGCTGGGCCGAGGAGCTGGAAGACGCCCACCGCCGTCACGTCGACGTGCTGCTCGCCAAGCCCGTCACCCGCGAGCGCCTCCTCAGCGGTCTGGCGAAGGCGGTTCCGGACCGCGTCAGATAGCCTCGGAGGGGGACTTCGTCCCCCTTCCGACGGTCGTCGCACGCCTGACGGCGTGCTCCTCCCTGCCTCCCCCGAGAACAGGATTGCGCCGGCAAAGCCGGCGCTCGAACGGAGGTCATTCGGAGCGTTCTCCGGACTGAAGGCAGGTTATCGCGCGACCAGTCTCAGGGCGTAGCCGGTCAGGACGAGCCAGAAGAGGCTGGCGTAGGCGCGCTCGCTGACGCTGTGGTTGATGGCCCGGCCCAGGATCACGGCCCCCGGCATCAGGACGAGCGCGGTGAGCACGGTGCTCAGGCCCTCGTCCGACAGGCGGAGGCTCGTGAGGAACACCGTGGCTTTCGTCACGTCGCCGGCCAGCGAGACCAGCGAGGCGGCGCCGACCGTGTGCCGGCGGTCCAGGCGGAGCGCGCGGAGGGCGACACCTTTCAACGGCCCCGACGTGCCCGAGAACCCGGACACGATCCCGGCGGCGAGGGCCAGCGCCGCTCCGAGCCGGGCGTTCAGGACCGGCATGCCCGCTCGCTCCAGGACGAACACCGCCCCGATCACCAGGACGACCCCGGCATGCACGACGCCTTCCGGGGTGAGCACGAGCAGGTGGGCGCCGAGCAAACTGCCGGCGATCGTGAGCCCGACCAGCGGCAGCGTCGCCCGGACCGGCAGGCAGTGTCGGTACGCGACCAGCTTGCCCAGGTTGTTGCCGCCGAGCAGCAGCGCCGCGAGGGCGATGCCTTCCTTCACGCCGAAGATCAGGCCGAGGCCGGGAACGAGGACCAGCGAGCCGCCCAGGCCCGCGGCGGCCGACAGCGTGCATGCAACGACGGCGAGGACGATGGCCGGGACGCTCATCACAGGGCGACGAACAGGATAATCGCGCTCAGGACGAAACGGTAGAGGACGAACGGCAGGAGCGACCCCTGCTTGAGATAGTGGACGAGGAACCAGACGGCGAGCCAGCCGCCGACGAACGACGTGAGGATCGCCACCGCCAGCGGCCCGGCGCTGGCAGGCGGCACTCCGGCTTCCAGGAGCTGCAACGTCTTGAGCAGCCCGGCGCCGGCGGTGACCGGGATGCCGAGCAGAAACGAGAAGCGCGCGGCGGTCGCCCGGTCCAGGCCGCCCAGCAGTCCCGTGGTGATGGTGATCCCCGAGCGCGAGGTGCCGGGGATGAGCGCGATCGCCTGGGCAAGGCCGATCGCCACGCCCTGACCCCAGCCGATCCGCTCGAGCGGGTCGGCGGCGCCGGCCGCCGGCGGTGCGGCGCGGCGGTCGGCGGCCCACATCACGCCGCCCCAGAATGCCGTCGTGATCGCGATCAGCAGCGGCGCTCTCAGACTGGTGGCGATCGCCTGGCCGAAGAAGAGGCCGGTCAAGCCGGCCGGCAGGCTGGCCACGCCCAGCACGAAGATCAGCCGGCGCGACAGGGCGCCGGTGGCGAGCGCGATCAGCTCGCCGCGGAAGTAGGCGACGAGGGCGGCCAGCGTGCCCAGGTGAAGGGCCGCGTCGACGGCAAGCCCCTGGTCGTGCCAGCCGAAGGCGTAGGGGACCAGGATGAGGTGGCCGGAGGACGACACGGGGAGGAACTCCGTGAGCCCCTGCACCAGCCCGAGCACGACCGCGTGGGCATAGCTCACCCGACCACGTCCTCGCCGCCGTCCACGCCGATCACGTTGCCGGTGATCCAGGCCGTGTCGGGGTGGGACAGGGCGACGATGGCCCGGGCCACGTCGTCCGGCGTGGTCATGCGTCCGGAGGGATTGCGCCGGCGCGCCCAGTCCTCCAGCGAGTCGTAGCCGGGGATCTTCTGGGCGGCGGGGGTGGCCGTCACGCCGGCGCGGATCGCGTTGGCGGTGATGCCGCGCGGCGCCAGCTCGACGGCGAGCTGCCGGACGTGCGACTCCAGGGCGGCCTTGGCCGCCGACACGGCCCCGTAGTGGGGCAGGGCCCGGGTGCCGCCGGCCGACGTCATGGCGAAGATGCGGCCGCCGGGGCCCATGAGGCCGCGGCCGACGACGTCCTGCGTCCAGTACACCAGCGAGTGGGCCATCACGTCGAGCGTCATCGCCATCTGGGCCGGCGTCACCACGTCCTTGGCCTCGTCGGCGACGAAGACCTTGAGCGTCCCGAACGCCAGCGAGTGCAGCAGCACGCGCAGCCGCCCGGTCTCACCACGCTCGGCCAGCGCACGCTCCAGGGCCGCCACCACCTCGGCCCGCCGGTCGGCGTCGGCGGCGTTGATGTTGAAGAACCGTGCGCGCCGGCCCCGAGCCTCGATGGCGGCGGCGACGCGGTCGGCGTTGCCCTGGGTGGCCCGGCGGTCGAGGTGCACGCCGAAGACGTCGAGGCCGGCCGCGGCCAGCGCGAGCGCGGTGGCGGCGCCGAAGCCGGACGAGGCGCCGAGCACGAGGGCGCAGCCGGAGAGACGGATCGGGGCAGGGGCGTCGGTCATGCGTCGGGGGAAATTCTAACGTATCTATCGTAAAATCCGGGAGGCATGCCGAAGACGGCCGGGATCATCCTCGTCGGCAACGAGATCCTCTCGGGCAAGATCCAGGACGCGAACGCCGCCTACCTCTGCCGCGAGCTGCGCGCCCTCGGCGTGGACGTGCGGCGGATCACCGTGATCCCCGACGAGGTGCAGGTCATCTCCGAGACGGTGGCGGACTTCAGCCGGGAGTACGACGTCGTCTTCACCTCGGGCGGGGTGGGGCCGACGCACGACGACGTCACGATCGAGGGCGTGGCGCGGGCGCTGCTGGTGCCGGTCGTGCGCCACCCGACGCTGGTCGAGCTGCTCGAGCGGTACTACCGCGGCAAGGTCAGCGAGGCCGCCCTCCGCATGGCCGAGATCCCCGAAGGCGCCGAGCTGGTGGGCGGCGAGACAGTGCGCTTCCCCACCGTCCTCATGCGCAACGTGTACGTGCTGCCCGGCGTGCCGGAGATCTTCCGGGCCAAGTTCGACGCCCTCCGCGAGCGGTTCCGCGACCAGCCCATCCACCTCAAGAACGTCTTCGTGAGCATCGGGGAGGGGACGCTGGCCGAGTACCTCAACCGGCTGCTGGCCGACTTCCCCCTGCTCCAGCTCGGCTCGTATCCGGAGCTCTCGAATCCCGAGTACAAGGTGAAGGTGACGCTCGAGTCGCGCGACCGCGGCTACGTCGAGCAGGCGCTCGCCGACTTCCTGGCGCGCCTGCCGTCCGACGCGGTGGTGAAGATCACCTGACCGGGCTCGGGTAGCGCCCGGTGCCGCGGGTCCCGTTCGGTCTCGCCCTCCTGGCGGTAGGTCTGATGTACCTGCTCGGGCTCGGGGCCGCGCCGTTCCTGGACCCGCCCGAGGGCTTCCACGCGGCCATCGCCGAGACCCTCCGCCAGTCGGGCGACTGGATCACGCTGCGCCTGAACGGCGTGCGCTACTTCGACAAGCCGCCGCTGCCGTACTGGCTGATGTCCGGGTCGTTCGCGGTGGCGGGCCCCACCGAAGCGGCGGCCCGCGTGTGGCAGGCGCTGGCCGCGATCGGTGTGGCCACGGTGACCGGGCGGATCGGCCTGATCCTCGGCGGCCCCCGTGTCGGACTGCTGGGCGGGCTGCTCGTCGCCGCCAACCTGGGGATCTTCGTCTTCGCCCGGCAGGCCAAGCCGGATCTGCTGTTCATCCTGTTCATCGTCCTGGCGTACGCCGGCTTCATCGTGGCCTACCGGGGAGGCGGCCGCTGGGGCCTGGCCGTGTTCTACGCCGGCCTCGGGCTGGCCACGCTGGCCAAGGACGTCCTCGGCGCGATCGGGCCGCTGGCGGTGGTGGCGCTGTTCGTGTGGCTCACGCGCGAGCGGCCCTACGGCGCCTGGGCGCCGTGGTGGGGCATCGCGATCCTGCTCGCTGTCGCGCTGCCATGGTACCTGGCGGTCGAGCTGCGCAACCCGGGCTTTCTCTGGTACACGGTCGTCGACAATCACCTGCTCGCCTTCACCCGGCAGCGGATGTTCCCCGACGAGGACGTGCCGCTCGGCGCGCTGCAGTTCCTCGGCGTGACCCTGCTCGCGTTCATGCCGTGGACGCTGGCGCTGCCGTGGACGCTGGCGCGGGTGCTGCGCCCGCCCTGGCCCGACGCCGACTCCCGGCTCTGGGCCCTGCTCGGCCTCTGGACGGTCGCCGTCGTCGGGTTCTTCACCGTGTCGCCGTTCAAGCTGCCGCACTACGGGCTGCCGGCGTTTCCCGCGCTGGCCCTGCTGGCGGCGCGGGCCTGGGACGAGTGCATCGAGGCGTTGCCGGGGGCGCCGACGCCGCGGGCCCTCATGGTGCCCGTCCTGACCCTCTTCGCGATCCTCGCCGTCGCCTTCGGCCTGGCCGCCGTCGATCGGCTGCCGTTGCCGCCGAGCGCCCTGCAGAACGTCGAGGTCGCCGCGCGCAATCTGGCCGCACGGGGCCAGACGGCCGCCGGCTCGCCGCTGGAGGCTTACGTCCCCGTGCTGGTGAAGTGCACGGTCATCTTCGGAGTGGCCACGGTGGGGATGACCTTCGCGGTGGCTCGCCGGTGGCCGGCGGCGGGCGTGGGCGTGGCGCTGGCGGCGATGATCGCCTTCCTGCCGACGGCCGGCGAGGGGATGGCGCAGTTCGCGCGCGGCCGGTCGGCGCGGCCGATCACCGAGGCGCTCGTCCGCCGGCTGGCGCCGGCCGACCGGGTGATCCACGAGGGCGCGCTCGAGAACACCGGTTCGCTGCTGCTGGCCGTGGACCGCCCGGTGCAGGTCGTGCACGGCCTGCAGTCGAACCTGGCCTTCGGCGCGACGTTCCCCGAGGCGCACGACGTCTTCTGGAGCCCCGCTCGGCTGCGGGAGGCCTGGGGCGGGCCCGTCCGCTGTTTTCTCGTCTCCACGGTGGAGCCGGCCCACAGCGTGGTGCGCGCGCTCGGGCCCGTGCACCTGCTGGCGCGTGGTGGGGGCCGCTGGCTCTACAGCAACGCGCCCGATTGATTCACGCCGCGAAGGATCCTATCGTGCCCAGCCGAGGTCGGGGTGGCGGCGTCGCCAGTCCGTCGCCTGCTCGTAGGCCCACGCGACCCGCAGCGCCATCGCCTCGTGCAAGGGCTTGGCGTAGACCATGAGGCCGATAGGCAGACCGTCCCGGGTGAAGCCGCAGGGAAGGACGACCGCGCACAGCCCGAGGACGTTGCCGACCGCGGTGTTGCGAAGATACCGGGCATTCGCGTCGTTGTAGCTCTCGATGCTCGCGTCGATGGCCGCGATCGGCCGGGGCGGGATCATCGTGGCCGGCACCAGCAGGGCGTCGACGTCGGCGAGCGTCCGCCGCACGCCCTGGCGCAGCTCGGCCCACTGGCGGAGCACCGCGAAATAGTCGGTGGCGGACAGACCGCGGCCGCTCTTCATCCGGTGCGCCACGACCGGGTCGAGCTCGTCGAAATGCTCGTCGATGAGCCGGCCGTTGACGGCGAGGCCCTCGGCCGCGATCATCGCCGCTCGGCGCGGGTCGGCCATCGCCTCGGCAACTTCCGGGACCGCGATGCTGTCGACCGACGCGCCGAGGCCGCGCAGCACACGACCGGCCTCGCGGACCGCCGCGGTGATCTCCGCATCCACGTCGTCGAAGAACAGCGTCTCCCCGAACGCGAGGCGGAGGCCCTTCACGCCGGCCCGGAGGCTCGCCAGCGTGTCGTCGGGGGGCACGCCCAGCGTGGTCTCGTCGGCGGGATCACCGCCGTGGAGCGCCTGGTACACGAGCGCCGCATCCTCGACGGAGCGCGTCAGCGGCCCGACGGTGTCGAGCGTCCAGGAGAGCGGATAGACGCCGCTCCGGCTGATCCGCCCAACGGTGGTCTTCAGCCCGACCGTGCCGCACAGCGCCGCCGGGATGCGAACGGAGCCGCCGGTGTCGCTGCCGAGCGCCAGTGGCACCAGACCGGCGCCGACCGCGACGCCCGACCCGCTCGACGAGCCGCCCGGCGCCATGGGCGTCGGGGACCACGGATTGTGTGGCGTGCCGTGGTCGTGGTTGATGCCGATGCCGCTGAACGCGAACTGCACGGTGTGCGTCTTGCCGATGAGCACCATGCCGGCGGCCGCCAGGCGGCGCACCGCCGTGCAGTCCTCGACCGCGACGTTCCCGGCCAGGAGGCGGGTGCCCGCGGTGGTCGCCACGCCCTTGACGTCGTAGAGGTCCTTCACCGCGTAGGGGACGCCGTGCAGGGGACCGAGATCGTGGCCCCCGCGCAGCAGCGTTTCAGCCGCGCGCGCCTCGGCCAGCGCGCGCTCGCGGGTCAGGGCGATGAAGGCGTGGAGCCGCTTGTCGAGCGCCGTCACACGCTCGAGGCACGCCTCGGTCAGGTCGACCGGGCTCAGCGCGCCGGCCCGGATGCGGGCAGCCAGCTCGGTGATGGTCGCGAACTGCGGCGGAGTGTCGGTCATCACGTGCTCCTCCGAAGGCCATCGATACAGGAGACGCAGAGAAAGGTGTCAGGGGCGACGTCCAACCGTTCCTTGCCGATGTCCTGGCCACACCGGGCGCAGCGGCCATATCGACCCTGCCCGAGCAGCTCCAGCGCGTGTTCGACGCGCTGGAGCTGCTGCTGCGCGCGCCGACGCACGGCGAGGGCCATCTGCTGGGCCTGCAGGGCCTCCTGGCGCGTGAGGCGGCCGATGGCCCGGTCGGGCGACACCGGGGCCGAGGAGTCGGCTGACTCCGCCAGCCGCCGCCGGAGGTCGCCGGCCAGACCCTCGAGGATCGTCCGGTAGTGCGCCTGCGCCTGCGCATTCATGCCATGGCCGGGCTCAGCCGAGCGGCCGGAACTCCACCGCCGGGTTCCTCTCCGCGCAGTAGGCCGCATCACGGTCCGACTGGAAGAGAACGACGAGGCGGCCATCACGGTCCCGGAGCCTCAGGACGCCGGAGAATGGCCAGTACACCTCGGCGAGATCGCCGGCGTCGCCGACGACCCAGCGGGCCGTCCGGAAGGGGAGCCGTTCGAGAGACGTTTGCACGCCGTACTCCCCGGCCAGCCGCGCGACCACGACGTCGAACTGCAGCTCTCCCACGGCGGCGAGCACGAGGTCTCGCTGCGCGGCGTCGGCCGCGACGAGCACCTGGATGGCGCCCTCCTGCTCGAGCTGGGCCAGGCCGCGATGGAACTGCTTGTACTTGGCCATGGCCCGGTTGTGCAGGGTGGCGAAGCATTCCGGTTCGAACCGCGGCACCGCGTCGAACCGGAGCGGGTCGCCGGCGCTCAGGGTGTCGCCGATGGCGAACACGCCGGGGTTGACCAGACCGACGACGTCGCCCGGGAACGCCTCGGCCACGGTCTCACGCTCGCGCGCGAAGAGGCGGTGCGGCCGGGTCAGCCGGACGGTGCGACCGAGCCGGGCGTGGTGCACGAGCATGTCGCGGCGGAAGCGCCCCGAGCAGACGCGGACGAACGCCATGCAGTCGCGGTGCTGGGGATCCATGTTCGCCTGGATCTTGAACACGAAGCCGGAGAAACTGTCGGTGGCGGGTTCGATGGGGCCGCGGTCGCTGCGGCGGGCGGCGGGCGGCGGGGCGAGGTCGACGAGGGCGGTCAGGAACGCCTCGACCCCGAAGTTGTTGAGGGCGCTCCCGAAGAAGACCGGGGTGACCTTGCCGGCCAGGAACGCGTCGCGGTCGAAGCGGGCCCCGGCCGTCGCCAGCAGGGCGATGTCGTCCCGCAGCGCCTGCGCCGGAGCGGGGCCGATCTGCTCCGCCAGCCGGGGATCGCCGAGCTCGAGGGCGACGACCGGCGCCCGGCGCTCGTTGCGCTCGGTCCGCTGGAAGCGCAGCACCCGGCCGGCGGCGATGTCGTACACGCCCTGGAAGTCGACGCCCTGACCGATCGGCCAGTTCATGGCCACCGCGCCGATGCCCAGCACCCGCTCCAGCTCGTCGAGGAGGTCGAGAGGCTCGCGCCCGACGTGATCCAGCTTGTTGACGAACGTGAGGATCGGCACCCGGCGCGCGCGGCAGACCTCGAAGAGCTTGAGCGTCTGGGGCTCGATGCCCTTGGCGCTGTCCAGGACCATCACGGCGCTGTCCACCGCCGTGAGCGTGCGGTAGGTGTCCTCGCTGAAGTCCTGGTGCCCGGGGGTGTCGAGGAGGTTCAGGACCCGGCCCGCGACCTCGAATTGCAGGGCCGTGGTCGTGATGGAGATGCCGCGCTCCTGCTCGAGCGCCATCCAGTCGGAGGTGGCATGCCGCTGGCGCTTGCGGGCGCGGACGGCGCCCGCGAGGTGCACGGCGCCGGCATAGAGCAAGAGCTTCTCGGTCAGCGTCGTCTTCCCGGCGTCGGGATGGGAGATGATCGCGAACGTGCGCCGCCGGGCCACCTGTTCGGCGAGGTCGGGCGCGGGCGAATGGTCGAAAGCCTGCATCAGTGCTCCTGGGTGCGGTGGGCGCCGATCAGCGGGGAGAAGGGGAGGAGACGAGGACGAGGCGTGCCGGTTTCCCGCCCCGGTTCTCCCAGCGATGGGGCGTGTCGGTGCCGAACGTGACGCCGTCGCCGCGGGCGAGCGCCTGCACCTCGTCGCCCAGCGTCAAGTGCAGCTCGCCGTCGAAGATGATCGCGAACTGGTGGCCGGGATGCGCGTGCGGCCGCTTGCCGCTCGAGCCGCCGGCGGCAATGGTGACCATCATGGCCTCAAACGGCTGCCCGGCGCCCATGGGCGTCAACGGCTCGATCCGGGCCCGTGACCACCAGCTGGTGAGCGGCTGGCGCTTGCCGGCGCGCGTGATGGTGGGCCCGGTGGCGGCCGGCTCCCGAAAGAAGTTCCCGAGGGTGACCCCCAGCGCGGCGGCCAGCCGTTCGAGCGAGGCGATGGAGGGGGAGGCCTGGTTCAGTTCCACCTGCGAGACGAAGCTCGGCGAGAACCCCGCCCGGGTCGCGAGCGTGCGGACCGAGAGGGTCCGCTCGGTGCGAAGCTGACGCAACAGCTCCCCCAGATTCTGCTCCGTCCGCCCCGCCGGCCGGCGACTCACCGTCTCCGACGCTCTCCTCATACGGTCTCTCCGTCGAATCCACTGGCCCGTTGCACCGCCCGTCCCACCCGCGTACAGTGTCACTGTACACGACGCCCCCGCCAACTTGCATGGATTTCACGACGGCGCGCGCAAGATTCCGGGGCGCGCTCCTCGGCGTCGCCGTCGGCGACGCGCTGGGGGCGCCCTTCGAGGGCTGGGCGGAGGTTCCTCCGGGCCGGCTGGCGCAGCTCGGGGAACGGCCGGCTGTGCTCCGTTACACCGACGACACCCACATGACCCTCGGGGTCGCGCAGTCGCTCGTCGCGAGCCGGGGGTTCGATGGGGCGCACATGGCGGCCGTGTTCGCCCGGAACTTCGCGGCCGAGCCCTGGCGCGGTTACGGCGCCGGCCCCCCCGAGATCTTCCGTCTCCTCGGCGATGGCGTGCCCTGGGACAAGGCATCCACGAGGCTCTTCGGCGGACGCGGCTCGTCGGGCAACGGCGCGGCGATGCGCGTCGCGCCGGTCGCGCTGTTCGCGTGCCCCCGCTTGCCGCTGGCGGCCTGGGTCGCGCGGCAGACTGCGCTCATCACTCACGCCCATCCACTCGGTGTGGAGGGAGCCGTGCTCCAGGCCTGCGCCATCACGCTCCTCCTCCAGCATCCTTCGGATGCGCCGCTCGATGTCCCGCGCTTCCTCGGTATGATCCGGGCGCCGCTTCACGGTTCGCACTACCTCGACAAGCTCGACCTCGTCGCGCACCTGGTCTACAGCGGCGACCGGGGTGCCGGACGCGCGCTGGGCAACGGCGTGTTCGCCGAGGAGGCGGTGCCGGCCGCGCTCCACGCCTTCCTCCGCCGGCCCGACTCGTTCGCTGACGTGGTCACGTACGCCATCGGCCTGGGCGGCGACACCGATACAATCGCCGCGATGGCCGGGGCGCTCGCCGGGGCCTACCTCGGGGAGGACGGTATCCCGCTGCGGTGGCGCGAGAAGGTCGAGGGTGCTGACGAGCTGCGGCGCCTGGCCGATGAGCTGCTCATCCTCGCCACCCCGGGTGTCCGCGTCCGGCGAAGGCCGGACCGTGCCGAGCCGTGAGTCATGCTCCGGCCGGCCGGAGGAGCGCCGACGCCGGCACTACCGGCGTGGCGGGTGGGCGACGAGGCCGGCGAGCGCCGAGACGATCGGCACGATCAGGAAGACCCGGACCGTGGTGCGAGCGGATGCTGTGACGTCGAACATCCAGCCGAACGGCAGCGGACCGATCGCCGCGGCGGCCATCATGCCGATGGCGCCCGCGCTGCGGATGCTTCCGATCTGTCGTCTCCCGAAATAGCTCGGCCAGATGACGGACTGCAGGATGGCGCCGAAGCCGCTCGTGAAGCCCAGAAGGCCGCCATACGCGAACGCGTGCCACGGCCCCACGATCGCCATCGACCACAGCATCGCGGCGATCAGGCAGGCCGGCGCGACGGGCAGCAGACGGTGGCCGGCGACGCGGTCCAGCAGCGTCCCCGCGACGAACGTTCCCACCAGCGAGGACGGGGCCATGACGGTGAAGACGGTGGCCGCGGTGGCCGAGTCGATGCCGAGGGTGTTCATGAACGAGACGTGGTGAAAGGTCAGCGCGGTCGTGATCAGCGACTGCGAGGCGACGGCCACGACCACGAGCCAGAATGCCCGCGTGCGAAGAGCTTCGCCGAGCGTCCACTCCTCGTCGCGACGGGCCGGCGCCGGCCCGGGGCCTTCCGCCGGTCCGTCCCACGGCGCATCGCCGTCGGGGAACAGGCCCATGGCCTCGGGCGAGCGCCGGACGAACAGCAGCGTGGCGGGCAGGAGCAACGCCCAGACCGCGACGGCGAGGACCACCCAGGCGGTTCGCCAGTCCGTGCGGATGACGAGGAGGTGAACGAGCGGGGGAAACACCGCCTGCCCGGCGATGGCTCCCAGCGACGTGAGGGCCAGCGCCCGGCCCCGCAAGCGGACGAACCACACGGCGACCATCGCGGTCGGCACGACGGTCAGCGCGCCTTGCCCGAGGAGGCGGAGCAGCGCGAAGCCCAGGTACAGGTCGAACGGGCCGTCCACGCGGCTCATCCAGAGCGCGGCGAGGCCGAGGCCGGCGCCGGCGAGGGTGGCCCGGGCGCCGAAGCGGTCCATCAGGCGGCCGACCATGAGGATCCCGCTCGCGGCGGTGAGCGAGCCGAGCGTGTACAGGGCCGAGATGAGCGTCCGGGACCATCCCGTCTCGAGCTGGATGGGGCCGACGAAGACGGAGACGACGTACGTCTGGCCCGGGCTGGAGGCGAAGACAGCGAGCATCGCCACGACCAGGATGATCCATCCGTGATAGAGCCGCGATGGGGACGCCGCGGAGCCGCGATTGTCGGTGTCGTTCGGAGGCACGCAGGATCGCCGGGGTGTCGTGGCGCTCGCGACACTGTCCAGTGTTACTGTACCCGGGTGTCGCCAACCGAGGCAAGGGCGACGGCGATGCGGCGCCCGGGCGGCCGATGATCTCCGTCGTCATGCCCGTGTACAACGCGGCGCCGACGCTCACCGCCGCCCTGGAGAGCCTCGCCCGACAGACCGAGCGCGGCTGGGAGCTGATCGCCGTCGACGACGGCTCCACCGACGCCTCGGGCGCGATCCTCGAGGCCTGGGCCCGGCGTGATCGCCGCGTCCGGCCGATTCGCGCGGAGCGGCGGGGGCTGGTGGCCGCCCTCAATGCGGGGCTGGCCGCCGCGGCGGGTTCGCTGATCGCGCGGCTGGATGCCGACGATCTCTGCCTGCCCGAGCGCCTGGCGCGCCAGCGCCGCTGTCTGGAGGCGCGCCCGGGGGTCGGACTGCTGGCCAGTCGCGTCCGCTTCGGAGGGGATGCCCGCCAGGCCGCCGGCTATGCCCGCGACGTCAATTGGACGAATCGCCTGCTGACGCACCGCCAGATCTCGCTGGCTCGATTCGTGGAGTCGCCGCTGGCCCACCCATCCGTCATGTTTCGCCGGGGGCTGATCGAGCGCTGGGGCCGGTACGAGGACGGCGAGTTCCCGGAGGACTACGAGTTGTGGCTGCGCTGGCTCGACGCCGGCGTCCGCATGGAGAAGCTGGCCGAGCCGCTGCTGATCTGGAACGACAGCCCGACCCGCCTGTCGCGCCGCGACCGCCGCTATGCCAAGGACGCCTTCTATCGGCTCAAGGCGCGGTACCTGGCCCGCTGGCTGTCCCTGTCCAACCCGCATCATCCCCGGGTGATCGTGTGGGGCGCCGGACGCATCACCCGCAAGCGGGCCCAGCATCTCCTCGACCGTGGGATCACCGTCGAGGCGTTCATCGACATCGACCCGCGCAAGGTGGGGCGCCGGATCGGCGGCCGCCCCGTGCTCGCCCCGGAGGACCTGCCGCCGCCGGGCCGGGCGTTCGTGGTGTCGTACGTCGGCGCCTCGGACGCGCGGGAGCAGATCGAGACGGGCCTCGAGGCTCGCGGCTACCGCTGCGGCATCGACTACATCCTCGCCGCCTGATGGGCAGCTGCCGGCGCGGTTCACGCTGACGTGCCTGAACGTTCCCGCCGGCGCTGGCGGCGGCCGCGCGCGTGGGGGCCGATCGTCACGCGGAGCTGAGACTCCCGGTTGAAGGTTCGCACGGCGCCCGGTCCGGCCGGTTCTCCGGCGTGTACAGTGGTACTATACAGTGCGCGGGACGGTCGAGTCACCCGGGATACCGTGGGTGATCCGTGATGTCGCGCGGAGGACAGGCGCATGCACCGTGTGCTCCGGTTGCTGCAAGTCATGACCTTTCCTCCCGCGCTGCCACTGACGTCGATCGTCTATGACGATCCCGACGTCCTTGCGCTGGTCGCGATGAGCGCCGGGCCGGTCCTGCTCGGAAGCACGTGCGCTTTCGTGGCCCTCACCGCCCTGATGACGGAGCGGTGGCCGCCTCGTCCCGCCGCGCCGCGGCGATAGCCCGTGTGCCGGCAGACCCTGGCGGCGGCCTTCGAATTTCAGGCGGCCGGCGCCAGGACGTGGGAGGCGTGGTGGTGGACCAGCCGCCAGCCGTCGCGCGTACGCTCGAAGAGGTTGGTGGCGAGGATGGCGGTCACCGAGACCCGCCCGCCGACTTCCGACAGGATGTTCTCCGTGCAGGTGACCCAGCCGAGATCGGGACCCACGTTGACGGTCACGCCGGACAGCGTGAAGCGCATTTCCTCGGTGCTGTCGAAGATCCGCTGCCAGGACTCCCGCACCGCGGTCCATCCGCTCAGCAAGGGCCAGCCCGGGTGCACGCAACGCACGTGCCCGTCGTGGGCCCACACCCGATCCATCTCGGCGATGTCGAGGGTTTCGAACGCGCGGTAGAAGCGCGCGTTGGCTTCCTCCAGCTCGGCGGCGTCGGCGGGCTCGCCGGGGCGCGTCACGCGCGCATGTTACCATCGAGCCCATGGTTCGGCCGGCCCCGGAGCCCTCGCTCGCCATCGAAGCCCGCGACGTCGTCAAGACCTTCCGCTCGGGATGGCTGCGGCGGCGCGCGACGCCGGCGCTGCGCGGCGCCTCGCTCGCCGTCGAGCGCGGCGAGATCTTCGGCCTGCTCGGTCCCAATGGCGCCGGCAAGACCACGCTGCTGTCCATCCTGGCCACGCTGCTCGTGCCCGACGGCGGCGAGGCGCGCGTGCTCGGGCTCGACGTGGCCCGCGACGCCGCCGTGCTGCGGCGCCGCATCAACATGGCCAGCGGCCGCCCCTCGTTTCTGTGGAGCCTGCGCGTGGACGAGATCATCGCGTTCTACGCGCGCCTGTACGGGCTGTCCGGCGCCGTCCTCCGGCGCAAGGTCGACGCGCTGATCGAGCAGTACGAGCTGCGCGAGCACCGGCGGGCGCAGTACAACGAGCTGTCCACCGGGCTCAAGCAGCGGGTGGCGCTGGCCAAGGCGCTCGTGAACGACCCCGAGCTGCTGTTCCTCGACGAGCCCACCCTCGGCCTCGATCCCGACGTGTCCGTGCGCGTCCGGCGGCACATCGCCGATCTGCGCCGCGAGCACGGCATGACGATCGTGCTGACCACTCACTACATGCGCGAGGCCGAGGAGCTGTGCGACGAGATCGGCTTCATCAAGGCCGGCCGCATCCTGGCCCGCGGCACCGCCGACGGCCTCAAGCGGCAGATCGGCCTGGGCGACGTCGTCGCCCTCCGGCTCGATCCGGCGCGGCCCGAGTGGCTGGCCGACCTCCCCGGCGTGCTCCGCATCGCGGTGAGTGACGGCTGGCTCGAGCTGACGGTGGACCATGCCGACAAGCGCGTGCCCGAGCTGCTGCGGGCGCTGAGCGCCGAGGGCGTGGAGGTGCGCAATCTCCAGGTGCGCGAGCCGGAGCTGGAGGACGTGTTCGTTGAGCTGGCGCGCTGAGCTGCTGGCCTCGTGGGCCGTGGTCGTGCGCAACGCCACCATGGGCGTGCGGAACATCTTCTTCTTCTTCGAGCTGCTCTTCTGGCCGATCGTCGGCGTGCTGTCGATCGGGCTCATGACGCGCTTCCTGGGGCTCACCCCCGAGCAGGGCGCCTTCGTGCTGGTGGGCACCATCGCGCTGTCGGTGGTCAACGTCTGCCAGCTCGAGGTCGCCTACGCGATGCTGCTCGACGTGTGGTCGAAGTCGGTCAAGCACCAGTTCATGGCGCCGATCGGCGTGCGCCACCTGACCATCGGCGCCTGGCTGGTGGGCATGCTGCGCGGCTTCGTGATCTTCGTCCTGCTGGCGGTGCTGGGCGCGTGGGCCTTCGACTTCCGCGTGCTCGGCCCCGGGGTGGGGGCGGCGGCGGCGTTCCTGGCCGGCTGCTTCCTCACCGCCTGGATCGTGGGGGTCCTCGTGTGCGCGCTGGTGACCCTGTTCGGCACGCGGGCGGAGGCGTTCGCGTGGGCCAGCGTCAACCTGGTCCTGGTGCTGGCCGGTATCTACTATCCGATCTCGGTGCTGCCGGGTCCGGTGGCGTCGATCGCCGCGGCCATCCCGCTGACCTACTTCCTCGACGCGTACCGCGTGCACTTCGGCTTCCCCTCGGAGTTCGCGGCGCCGCTCACCACGGGGTTCGCGCTCTCGGCGGTCTACGCCGTCCTCGCCCACTGGGCCTTCCGGGCGGCGGTGGAACGCGCGCGCCAGACCGGGCTGCTCCTCAAGATGTCGGAGTGATGGACCCGGTCGCCTCGGCCGTTGCGCTCGGGTTCGTGCTGGGGCTGCAGCACGCCACCGATGCCGACCACCTGGTGGCCGTGGGCACCATCGTCAGCCGCGAGCGACGTTTCACCGACGGCGCCCTCGTCGGCGCCTTCTGGGGCCTCGGCCACATGACGACTCTCGGCGTGGTCGGCGCGATCGTCGTCGCGTTCGGGCTGCGGGTGCCGGCCCGCCTGGAGCTGGGCCTCGAGCTGGCGGTGGCCGCCATGCTGGTGACGCTCGGCGCGCTCCGGCTGCGTGAGGCCTTCCGCGGTACCGACCTCGTGCCCCGCGAGCACCTGCTCGCCGATCACGACCACGGCGGGGCGGAGGTGGTCCACAGCCATCCGCACCACCACGACGCCACCGCCCACGCCCATCCCCACGTGCATCCCTCCCGCTGGCTGCTGGCGGCGCTGGGCGGCGGGCGGGCCACGATCGCCGGCCGCGCCGCCGCGGTCGGTGCCGTGCACGGGATGGCCGGCAGTGCGGCGGTGACGCTGCTCGTGCTCGCCACCCTGCCGACGGCATCGGCCGCGATCGCCTACCTCGCGGTGTTCGGCGTCGGTACCCTGGCGGGGATGACGGTGCTGACCGCCGCCCTGGCCTGGCCGGTGACGCTCGCGCTACGCATGCGCCGGGCCCGCCGGGTGCTCGCCGCCAGCGCCGGCTTGGGCTCGATCGCCTTCGGCTTCTTCTACGCACTGTCAGCGGCCCTGTAGGCCGGGTCCCCTCGCGCACTTCGCAACCAGCCCTCTGTCCGTGAACGCAATGGTGCACCTCGCGCGGGCCCTGGTGGTGACTGCCCGGCCGCCGCGGGCCTGGCCGCCGCGGGCCTTGACTGGCCGGGGGCCGGGACGGATCATCAGCGCCGAATCGGAGGCAACCATGACTGCTGACACGAGCGAGTTCCGCCGGCAGCTCCAGGACGCCGTCAACGCCCGCCACAGCCGCCTGAACCCGTTCACCGAGAAATGGGTGAAGGGCGAGCTGACGCGGGATCAGCTCGGCGCCTGGGTGCGACAGCACTACCAGTACGTCTCGCAGTTCCCCCGCTGGTGCGCCGCCGTCTATGCCGAGTGCCCCGACCCCGACGCCCGCGACTTCCTGCTGGAGAACATCATCGAGGAGGAGTCGGGCACCAAGCACGTGGACCTGCTCATCCGCTTCGGCGAGGCGTGCGGGGCGAGCCGGGCGGACGTCGAGTCGGCGCGGCAGCTGCCCACCACGCGTGCGCTCACGGCGTGGTGCTACGAGACGTCGCGGCGGCCGTTCCACATCGCCGCGGCCGGGCTGCTGGTCGGCCTGGAGTCGCAGGTGCCGGGCATCTACCAGCGCAACCTGCCCCCCCTCAGGACCCACTACGGCTTCAGCGACCGCGAAGTGGAGTTCTTCGCCATCCACATCGAGGCCGACGAGGTGCACGGCGAGCGCGGCTACCAGATCGTCGAGCGCCACTGCACGACGAAGGCGATGCGCGCCGAGGCCGTGGACCAGGTGCGCCAGGCCACCGAGATGCGCTGGCAGTACATGAGCGGGCTGTACCGGGCCTACGTCGCCAAGGAAGATCCTTGAGCGAGGTCCGGGCCGCCGCGCTGGCCGACCTGGCGCCGGAGCGGCCGGTGGCCGTCACGCTGAACGGCACGCCGGTGGCGCTGGTGCGCGTCGGCGAGCGGGTGCACGCGCTCGGCGACGTGTGCGCGCACCAGGGCGGCCCGCTGAGCGAGGGCCGGCTGACGGGAGCGCGGCTGGCGTGCCCGTGGCACGGCTGGATGTACGACGTGCGCACGGGGCAGTGCCTGATGCCCGCCCGGGGCGGCGCCGTCCCCTCGTACCCCGTGCGGGTGGAGGGCGGTGACGTCTGGGTCGACGTGCCGTGAGCGCGCTGAGCCTGGAGCAGGCGCGGACCTGCATCGCGCGGGGGGTTGCCAGGGCCCGCGAGCTGGGCTTCGAGGTCGCGATCGCCGTCGTCGACGAGGCCGGGCACCTGATCGCGTGTGACCGGATGGACGGCGCGCTCTGGGTCACACCGGAGATCGCCCGCGCCAAGGCCAACGCGGCGGCGGGCTTCCACGCCACCACGCTCGACCTGGAAGAGCGCTTCACCGGGCGGATGCTCTTTGCCGACAACGTGGCCACGCTGGGCGCCTACGAGTTCGTGTTCGGCAAGGGGGGCGTGCCGGTCGTCGAGGGCGGGCGCATCGTGGGCGCCGTCGGCGTGAGCGGCGCGGTGCCGGCCGGCAACGATCACGCGATCGCCGACGCCGCCGCCGGTCACCCGGTCCTCCCGAAGGCTCACTGAGTCTGCGCTGGTTCGCGCTGTCGCTGGGCGCCGCGGTGACCCAGGCCGCGCAGTTCGCGGTCGTCAAGGGACGGGCGTCGCCTCCACCCAGCTCGTGGCCGTCGTCGCGTGGCTCGCGTTCTTCGCGGTGTCGGGGGAGTCCTTCGTCACGCCGGGCGGGGCGGCGTGGCTGGCGATCGTCGTGTCGGCGGTGCTGGTCGCGGCCATGAACGGCCTGCTGGCCCGGGCCAGCACCCGGGGCGACATCTCGATCGTGGGCCCGGTGTTCGCCCTCAGCCTCGTCTTCACCGTGCTTCCGGACGCCCTGCTCTCGGGCACGCTGCCGAGCCCCCTCGGCTGGGTCGGGCTGGCGCTCTCGGTGACGGGGACGGTGAGCCTCTCCGGCGGCGCCGGCGGCCGGCTCCGCGCGCTGTTCGCCCGGCGCGACGGCGATCCTCGCCGGTGCCATCGCGCTCGCCGCGACGCCCGGCGGTGTGCGGACCGGCACTCAGCCGGGCCATCTCGTGACCCTGCTGGTCCACGGGCTGCTCGGCGTGACGGGAACGGGGATGCAGACCACGGCGCTGACGACGGCGCCCGCCGCCTACGTCAACGCCGTCCGCCGGATGTCGGCCGTGGTGGCCGTGGTGCTGGGCTCGACGCTCTTCCGCGAGCCCGACCTCGGGCGGCGCCTGGCCGCGGCGCTGCTGGCCTGCGCCGGCGCCGCCTGCCTGCTCCTCGCGCGCTGACGAGAGCGCTTGACCGGGGGCGCGGGCGGGGGCAAGGTACTTGCGCGCGTCACAACCCCGATCCCGCGAGGAGCCCGTCATGCGCCACCAGATCGACATCGAGGACGTCGAGTACCTGCGCCACGGCGACACGCCGCTCCTGGCCCGGCTCTACAAGCCGCGCGGCAGCGGGCCGTTTCCGATCATCGTGGACCTGCACGGCGGCGCCTGGTGCAACGGCGACCGCACCAGCGACCACGCGATCAACGAGCCGCTGGCGAGAAGTGGCGTGGTGGTGGCGGCGCTCGACTTCCGGATGCCGCCCGATGCGCGGTATCCCGGCTCGCTCGAGGACATCCACTACGGCCTCCGCTGGATCAAGACGCGCGCCGCCGGGCTCGGCGGGCGCCCCGACCGGGTGGGCGTCGTGGGCATCTCGAGCGGCGGGCACCAGGGCATGCTGCTGGCGATGCGGCCGCGCGATCCTCGCTACGCCACCCTGGCGCTGCCGGTCGGCTCGCCGGCCGTCGAGGCCACCGTGCGCTGCGCGGTCATGTGCTGGCCCGTGATCAACCCGCTCGGGCGGTACCACTACGCCAAGAAGCTGAAGGAAGGCGGCCAGCCGTACCCCGAGGTCGCCGACCGCGTGCTGCCCAGTCACGACAGGTACTGGCCGAGCGAGGCGGCGATGGCCGAGGCCGACCCGGTCCTCGGGCTCGAGCGCGGCGAGTCGGTCGAGCGACCGCCCGTCCTCTACCTGCAGGGCACGGCCGACGTCGCCCACCCGCGCCCCCATCTGGATCGCTTCGTCGCCGAGTACCGCAAGGCCGGCGGCCACGTCGACCTCGAGCTGTACGAGGGCGCGACCGAGGGGTTCATCAACCGGCAGCCGGAGTCGCCGGCCGCCCGGAAAGCGATCGAGCGCATCGTCGAGTTCGTCCACAAGCAACTGGCGTAGAAGCCGTTGGTGAGGTAGGTGGGCGGTGCGTCACGCTCCGGCGTGTGGGGCGGTGGGGGGTCGGGTGGGGCCTCCCGGACCCGTTCCCCGCCGCCCCGGACCGTGCGCACCGCACTGAAGGAATCCAGCCGCCCACATGTCGATGCGGACTCCCAGCACGTGGTCCGGGAGACCCCACCCGACCCCCCGCCGCCCCACACGCCGGCGAGCGGCACCGCGCTACCCGTAGACGACGACGCTGCGCTTGACCTCGCCTTTGAGCATCAGGTCGAAGGCGTGGTTCAGGTCGGTCAAGCCGACGCGGCGGGTGATCAGCTCGTTGAGCTTGTAGCGGCCGGTCATGTAGAGATCGATGAGCATGGGGACGTCGGTGCGCTGGTGGCCGCCGCCAAACGAGCTGCCGGTCAGCACCCGCTGCTGTAGGAAGAGCGACGGGTCGAGTGACAGCCGCGTGCCGGCCGGGGAGACGCCGACCACCACGCAGGTGCCGCCGCGGTGGGTGGAGAGCACCGCCTGCTCGATCGTGGCCTGGGTGCCCACCACCTCGAACGCGTAGTCGACGCCGCCGGCGCCGCTGATGGCCTGTACGCGCGCGACCGGGTCCTCGGTCGCGGCGTTCACGACGTGGGTGGCGCCGAACTCCTCCGCCCACGTGAGCTTCTGCGGCACGACGTCGACGGCGATGATCTTGCCGGCCCCGACCAGCCGCGCGGCCTGGATCGTGTTGAGGCCCACGCCGCCGCAGCCCCAGACAGCGACGCTGGCCCCGGGCGGGACCTTGGCGCGGTTGAAGACGGGTCCGGCGCCGGCCAGCACGCCGCAGCTCACCAGGCAGGCCACGTCGAGCGGCGCGTCCTTGCGGATCGGGATCACGCTCTCCTCGGGCAGCACGGCGTGGGTGGCGTAGCCGGCGACCTGCAGATAGTGGTGCAGGCTGGTCGCGCCCTTGCGCAGGCGCGCGGTGCCGTCGAGCATGAACCAGCGCGGCTTGTCGCGCAGCGCGCACATCGTCGGCTGGCCGCCGATGCAGTAACCGCAGCGGCCGCACGACGGGATGTAGCTGGAGCACACGTGGTCGCCGGGCTGCACCGTCTCCACGCCCGGCCCGATCCGCTCCACCACGCCGGCGGCCTCGTGACCGAGCACGACGGGCAGGGGGTGCGGGACGTCGCCGTTGATCACGTGGAAGTCGCTGTGGCAGACGCCGTTGGCCGCCCACCGCACCTGCACTTCGTGCGGGCCCGGCTCGAGCAGCTCCACGTCCTCGACCACCACGGGCTTGCGGACCTCGTAGAGCACGGCGGCTGTCGCTCTCATCGACGCCCTCCTGGTGAGTGGGCCCAATGGTACGCCTTGCATCGGTGTCGGAGGACATCGGAGTACAGGGGACCGGCGACGGGATGGCCACCGGCCGTCGTCGGCGTTGCCGACCCTACCCGATTTCTGGGCCGCCCCTCATCGCCATTGCACGAAAACGTGTATGATCCGCGCCACGTGAGGAACCGGGCGTTTGGTCCTGGGGCGTTTGGTCCTGGGTTTGCTGCCCGCGAGGGCCTCGACAGCCGACCGGCAAGAGGTCTCCCAGCAGTAGCCGAAGTCGTGGCCAAACAGGATCTCGGCGGCACGATGCGTTGCCGCGAGCCGGCGGACACGCTGGCCTGGGTCCGTCCCCTGTTCCCGGCGTTCGGCATCACGCGCGTGGCGAACGTCACCGGACTGGATCGGATCGGGATCCCGGTCTGGATCTGCATCCGGCCCGATGGGCGGTGCCTGTCGGTCTCCCAGGGCAAGGGCGTGACCGACGAGCTGGCGCAGGTTTCCGCCGTCATGGAGTCGATCGAGCTGTACCACGCCGAGCGGGCCGCCGAACCGTACATCACGGCCTCCTACCGCGAGGTCCGCCGCCGGCACCGGGCGGTCGACCCCGCGACCCTCATGCCGGGAGTCCGCGGGAGTGGATACTACCCCTCCCGGACGATTGCCTGGGCCCACGGGAGGGACCTCGCCACCGGCGAGCCGGTGCTCGTGCCTCACTCGGTCGTGGACGAGAACTTCAGCCGGCCCCACCCCGATCTGGGCCTCTTCCTGGTGACCACGACCGGGCTCGCCTCCGGCAATCACCTCCAGGAGGCCCTCTGCCATGCCGTGTTCGAGGTCGTCGAGCGCGACTGCGAGTGGCGCTGGGAGTCCCTGGGACCGGCCGCGCGACGGGCGCGGGAGATCGCCCCGGAGACCATCGACTCGGCCCTGCTGCGGGGTCTCCTCGACCGGTTCGAGGGGGCGGGGATCCACGCCCGCATGTGGGACATGACCTCGGGGGTCGGCATCCCGGCCTACCACTGCACGCTCGGCGACCCCGGGGCGCTCAGCGGGCTCGCGCTGTACTACGGTGCCGGGTGCCATCTGTCGAAGGAGATTGCGCTGGCGCGGGCGCTGACGGAGGCGGCCCAGAGCCGGCTCACGTTCATCAGCGGCTCGCGTGACGACGTGTTTCCGTCATGGTACGAGCCGGCGACCGACGTGACGCGGCGCCGCCGCGCCAGGCCGGGGCGGCTCGACTTCGGCACACGGCGATCCTGCCCGGCATCGACGTTCGCCGGGGACCTCGATCACGTGCTGCGACTGCTCGGCGAGCCGGGGTTCCGGCGTGTCGTCGCCGTCGAGCACACGAGGCCGGAGTTCGGGATCCCCGTCGTCAAGGTGGTCATTCCGGGCATGCGGGAGGTCACGGAGGGGTGACCCGGTGAGCGCCGACCGCGTCGTCGTGTTCCTGGGGCCGTCGCTGGCCGTCGACGAAGCCAGGGGCACGCTCGCCGCCCGCTACCTGTCCCCGGTGCGCTGCGGCGACGTGCTCCGCGTCCGCGCGCGGCGACCGCGCGCCGTCGCGATCGTCGACGGGCTATTCGACTCCACGGCCGCCGTCTGGCACAAGGAGATCCTCCTCGCGCTCGAAGACGGCATCGCGGTGTTCGGGGCGGGCAGCATGGGGGCGCTCCGGGCGGCCGAGCTGGCGCCGTTCGGGATGGTGGGTGTCGGCAAGATCTTCGAGGCCTACCGGGACGGCATCTATACCGACGACGACGAGGTGGCGGTCCTGCACGGCGGCGCCGCCGAGGGATACCGGGCGCTGTCGGAGCCGATGGCGAACATCAGGGCCACCGTGGCCGCGGCGGTCGAGGCCGGGGTGATCCGGGCGGAGTCGGGGGAACGCCTGCTCCGGGCGGCCAAGGAGACCTTTTACCAGGAGCGGTCGCTGGCGAGCGCGGTCGACCGGACGTGGGACGTCGGGGCGGGCGCTGCCGAGGCAACCCGATTCCGGGGGTTCATCGCCGGCGGCGGATACGTGGATCAGAAGCGTCTCGACGCGCTGGCCCTCGTTCACCACCTGTCCGGGTGGCGCCCCGCCCCCGGCAGGCGGCCCGGGGCCATGCAGGTGAACCGCTCGTCGTTCGTGGCCAAGCTGCACCGCGACGTGATGTGCCGCCCGTTCGCGGCGGGCCAGGGTGACCTTTCGGCGGAGGAACGGGTCGGTCTCGAGGCGAGGCTGCTGGGCTCGACGTACCTGCTCCTGCGGACGCTGGCGGAGCTGCTGTCGCTGGCCGACGGCGTGGCCCGCGCGCTGCGCCTGGCTGTCACCCCGCGGGCGGCGGCCCGCGTGTTCGAGCACGGCGACTTCGGACTGGGGCCCGCGGCGAAGACGCGAAGCTGGGCGCGGGCGCACGACCTCGATGACGCCGCTCGGAAGCGCCTCGTCGAGAGGCTGGCAGCCATCGACACGCTGCTCGAGACGTCCGGCGGCCAGGAACGGCGCCGCGGCGGGGGCCCGGCCGGCTGGAAGGCGTACCTCCTGGCCTTGCTCCGCATCGACGGCCGATACCCCCGCTGGCGCCCCGCCGGGCTCGGGGCGGGCACCCGCGCGGGTCGCGCGGTCCTGCGCCACGTCGAGGCGCACGGCGGCGAGGAATTCCGGTTGTACCGGCGCATCGCCAAGCTCTGGCGGGTGGTGGACGAGGTGGCCCGGCGGCAAGGGTTCGACCCGGTCGCCGACGTCCAGGTCCGTTCCGACGACTTCCGCCGAGCGCGCGGGCTGAGGAGCGCCGCGGCGACCCGGAGCTGGTTGCGCGCCAACGATCTCGACCTCCGCGGTTACACCGGGCTGGTCGCCGCCGAGGCGCGCCTCTCGGGGCTGCGGCAGGGCAGTGGAAGCTACACGCTGGGCCTCATGGAGACCCTCGATCCCGTGTGCTGGCTCCTCGACGCGATCCGCCTCACCGGGCTCTACCCCGGCCTGCGGCAACGGCTCGAGCGCGGGCCCGCCTCGCCCGACTCGGTTCGACCGGCGCGCGGCGACGGATTCGCGGGGATGCTCCGGCGGCATTGCGCCCGGCTGGGCGAGCCGGTCCCCGCCGACGTCGAGGCGTATGCGCGCGCGCTCGACTTCCCCGACGGACAGACCGGGCTGAGCCTCGCGCTGGCCGCCCTCGAGGCGCGCCTGAGGGTCAGCGGACGGCGGGCGTCTTGTGGAGCACGCCGTCCTTCATGATCAGTCGCAGTGCACCGCGGTCTTGCAGGATCGCGATGTCGGCGAGAGGATCGCCGGCGACCAGCAGCAGGTCGGCCAGCGCGCCCGGCTTCACGACCCCCAGCTCGCCCGGCATACCCATGATCTCGCCGCCGAGCCTGGTGGCGGCTTCGATGGTCTCCATGGGCGAGAAGCCGAGGATCTTGACGAAGATCCAGAGGTCGCGGGCGTAGGTGCCATGGGGCGTGTAGGTGAACCCGTAGTCGCCGCCGGGCAGCACTCGGATGCCGCGCTTGCGCATGCGGGCCACGGTCTCGATCGACACCTCCAGCTCACGCTCGAAGGCGCGCGAGCGCTCGGCGGGCACGCCCCACTGGCCGTTGGCCTGGCTGAGGTTGTAGGTGATGCCGAGCGCGGGGCCGACGAAGACGCGGTCGCGCGCCGCCTCCAGCGCGTCCAGCGCACGCTCGTCGGCCCAGTTCGCGTGGTAGATGACCTCGATGCCGTGGCGCAGCGCCATCAGGACCGACTCGGCGCTGCGGCAGTGCGCGGCCACGCGCAGCTCGGCCGACCGCGCGACCTCCATCGCCGCCGCCACCTCGGCCTCGGTCATCGGCGTCTGCTCGGAGGGGAAGCTGGAGGTCCCGATGTCGCCCGACAGGTTGAGCTTCAGCAGATCCACGCCCTCGCGGGCCAGCAGGCGGCACACGCGGCGGATGGCGTCGGGGCCGTCGGCCACCCAGGAGAACGTCGGCGTCTCGTAGTGGGGCAGGTGGAGCACATTGGAGTCGCCGAGGCCGCCGGTCACGGTGATCTCGGGGCCGTTGGCGAGCAGCCGCGGCCCCGGCACCCGGCCGGCCTCGATCTCCCGCTTGAGGACCACGTCCAGCCGGGGCTTGGGCGCCGCCGCCGAGAACGCGCTCGTGTAGCCGCAGTCGAGCATCGTCCGGGCGTTGCGCACCGTGACGAGCATGTGCTCCTCGGGCGGCAGGCGCGTCAGCTCGTACGACGTCATGTCGGCCAGGCCGATGTGCGCGTGGGACTCGATCAGCCCCGGCATCAGCGTGGCGCCGGCCCCGTCGATGACGGTCGCGCCCGGCGCCGGCAGGGCCGTGCCCGCCGCGACCTCGGCGATGCGGCTGCCCTCGACGCGGACGGACCCCGCGAACGGCTCCCGGCCGGTGCCGTCCAGGACTCGCACGTTGGTGATCAGGAACCGGTCCATGGTGGGCCTCAGCCTCCGAGCGCGCCCTGGGTGTTCACGTAGAGCGAGTAGAGAGACGTGCTCCCCACCATGAACAGCCGGTTGCGGTAGGTGCCCCGGGGTTGAAGACCGACACGCCGTCGAGCCCTTCCTGGCCCATGCCCCAGCCGCACCAGAGGTTGCCGTCCACGTCGCAGCGGAAGCCGTCCGGCGTTCCCGGCCCGGCGTCGACGAGCTTGCGCTTGTTGGTGAGCCGGCTGCCGCCGTCGGCGAGGTCGTAGGCGTGAATGACGCGGGGGGTGACGCCGCTCTCGACGATGTAGAGCTTCGACTCGTCCGGCGAGAAGGCCAGGCCGTTGGGCCGGTTGAGGTCGCCGGCCACCACGCTGAGCTTGCCGTCCCGCGGGTCCACGCGGTAGACGTTCGTCGGCAGCTCGGGCTTGGCGACGTAGCCCTCGTAGAAGCCGAGGATCCCGAACGGCGGATCCGTGAACCAGATGGAGCCGTCCGTCTTGCAGACGATGTCGTTGGGCGAGTTGAGCGGCTTGCCCTCGTGGCGGTCGGCGACGGTTGTCACGATGCCGTCGTAGCCGGTGCGCGAGACGCGCCGGGTGCCGTGCTCGCAGGTGAGCAGGCGTCCCTGGCGGTCGCGCGTGTTGCCGTTGGCGAAGTTCGACGGCTTGCGGAAGACGCTCACCGCGCCCGCCTCCTCGTCCCACCGCATGATCCGGTTGTTGGGGATGTCGCTCCAGAGCAGGTAGCGCCCGTCGCCGAACCAGACGGGCCCCTTCGACCAGCGGAAGCCGGTGCCCAGCCGCTCGACCTTGGCCAGGCCGAGACGGTAGCGGGCAAAGCTCTGATCCACGATCTGGACGGCCGGGTCCGGGTATCGCGGGCTCGGCTGCCACTGCGCGAAGGCGCGCGGCGCAGCGGCGAGTGTCGCGGCCGCGGTTCCTCCGGTGAGGAACATCCGTCGGCTGACCTGCATGCTGCACGATGAGGATGTTCGGTAGTGCCCGCCCGGGTGGCCGGAGCCCGCGTGGGTGAGCATGCGGATGATCTGCACGCGGCACGCCCGGGCGATCGGGCCGAGCTTTCTGTCAGGCATCGGGGGCTCCCCGACCTTCGGCGATGGCGTCGACGCGGAGGCCGGACACGGCGATCTCGGGGGCGTAGACGACCTCGTCGGCCGCCCACACGATCGTGCCCTTGGCGTCCTTGGTCACCCCGACGACGTTGGTGAGGACGGTGGCGATGTTGTCGTTGATCCGGACCGTGTTCGGCTTCAGCGGCGCCACGAATCGGCCGTCGCGAATGATATAGGAATCGGCGACGACGGTGCAGGTGAAATCCCCCGCGCGCAGCCCGTTGATCGGGTACGTGTACCAGATGCGCCCGATGTAGAGGCCGTCGCCGACCCGCCGCAGCAGCTCGTCGCGCGATACCGGGTCGCTGCCCTCGACCACGACGTTGGAGGCGGCGACCCCGGGCCGGCTGTCGAACTGCCGGCCGCCGCCACTGCCGAAGCGAAAGCCGTTGCGCGGGGCCAGCGCCGCCGCCGCCCGAGCGCCGGTGGCGCCGAGCTTGTCGCCGAGCGCCGGGTCGCGCAGCAGCCGCTGCGCCTCGTACCAGTTGGCCAGGCAGCCGGCGAAGACGCCGTGGCGGATGAGGTCGGTGCGCCCGGTCGGCAGCCCCTCGCAGGTGATGCCCTTCGAGCCCATGAGGCCGGGCAGCGCGCCGTGGTCGTAGATCGACAGCCGCGGCGAGGCGACCGGCTGCCCGAGACGCCCCAGGAACGGCGTCGACGACGCGTAGAACGCGCTGGCGTGGCAGGCCGGCACCACGATGTTGTTGAGCAGGTCGGCCACCGGCTGCGGTCCGAACACGACCGCGTAGCGCCCCGACGGCACCCGCTCTCCGCCGACCGCATCGATGGCGGCCCGGGCGGCCTCCACGCCGGCCTCGTCGGTGAACTCGGCCAGCCGCGTCCCGGTGGACCAGCCCGACCCCTTGGCCTCCGCCGCCTCGACCATCGCGGTCACGAAGGCGGTGATGAGCGTGGACTCGTCGGTCTGCACCCGGGGCATGTGCGTGGACACGGTGGCGATGCGCTCCTGGAGCATCGTCACGTCGCCGCCCACGATCAGGCCCAGGCGGCGCAGCCGCTCGTCGCTGTCCGCCATCTCGCCCAGCCGGGAGGAGGCGACGAACGTGCCCAGGCCGCCGTTGACGATCGTCCAGCCCGCTTCGACGAGCCGATCGTCGGGCACGGCCATCAGCCGGGGGTCGTGGTAGTCCACGAGCGTGCGCGGCTCGCGCGACGGCAGCGGCAGCGACACGAACTCCGGGTCGGCCACGGCGGCGCGGCGGGCCTTGGCCAGCGCCCGCTCGGCGCCGGCCACGCCGAGATCGCTCGGCTCGCTGCCGAACCCGATCAGGCGAGCACCCGGTCTGTCGAACACGGCCTGGAGGCCGAGGCCGTAGGACTCGGCCGACTTCGGCTCCTCCACGCCGTTGCAGGGGATGTGGGAGGTGTAGTTGAGCCGCGCCAGCAGGCTCGCGTTGGCCGAGACGAACACCTCGACCTCGGCGACGTCCGGCTGCGCGCGCGCCACATCGAAGGCCGCCTGGGCTGCGCGGGTCAGCTCGGCCAGGCTCGGCATGGCTGACGGCTCTCGTGGAATCCGGTGACGCCGGGGGCGGGGCACGGGAGCCCCGGGTGCGCCACGAATGGCTCGCCTGTCGTCGTAAGCTCGCTCCGGGCTCGGCGAGCGCGAGCCCCCCATCCCCCTAAAGGGGGCTGGGCCGGAGTGAGTCGCATCGCCGAACATTCCACGAGAATCATCAGTGGCGGGGCTTGGCGGAGATGGATGTGCCCGCCACCGGGTAACCTTTGGCGTGCCAGCCGGGAAGGCCCTCGTCGAGGACGCGGTGGTTGCGCCAGCCGAGCGCGTACAGGATGTTGCTGGCCCCCCGGGCCAGCGCATGCGGGCAGGTTCAGTAGAGGACGACGAGGTCGCTCCTGGAGATCTCGCCGGCGCGCGACTCGATGGCCCGGATGGGCATGGAGCGCGCGCCCTTGACGTGCATCTCCACGTAGGCGTCCCAGGTGCGCACGTCGATGATGTCGCTTCGGGTGCCCCGGTCGAGCAGGGCCTTCAGCTCGTCAACCTTGATGAAGTTGACCGGATGGTCGGGCGGCGAGGCCGGCGCCGCGCCGAGCAGCAGGAGGCCGCCGGCCGCCAGCGTCACGACGAGCGCGCGCATGCCGCTCAGACCCCCGCCAGGCGGGCGCGGCTGCGCATCGTCGGCCCACCGTTGCCGAGCTTCTTGGTCTGCATCGGTTGCCCCTTGCCGCAGTTGGGGATCGGATAGAGGCGGAAGTCCGACCCGACCGCGTCGACGTTCATCAGGTAGGCGCGCGTGTCGGCCATGATGCCGCCGTCGCGATAGAGGCGGCCCAGCCGGCCGTCGCGGATCTCGTAGACCTTGCGCGCGGAGATCCGGAAGTTCTCGCGGCTCTCGGCGATGGACGGGATGCGGTGACCGGCCAGGTACCAGCCCCGGTCCACCTCCTTGACGATGTCGGCCGGCTCCCGCTCGCCCGCCGCGAATACCGTATTGGACATGCGGATCAACGGCACCAGCGCGGCATCGGTCGCCTTGAAGTGGCCGTTGGGGGGGCCGCCGAAGATCGCCGCCGTCTGCCGGCTGTTCATGAATCCCCGGAGCACGCCGCGGTCGATGTGCACGACGCGCCGGGCCGGCGTGCCCTCGTGATCGTAGACGTAGTGGCCGTAGCCGGGCAGCGCGGGATCGGAGTAGGCGCTGATCAGCGGCGAGGCGATGCGGCGGCCGACCTGATGGTCGTCGAGCCCGGCCAGCAACCACGAGCGGCCGGCGTAGGCCGTCTCCATCTTGAGCGCGCGGTCCAGCTCCACGGGGTGTCCGACGATCTCGTGGGAGACGAGCGTGTTGTAGTGCGGGTCGGTGACGACGACCTCCGGGCGCTCGCTCGTCGGCAGCGGCGGCGCCTGGGCCAGCTCCACGCTCTCCCGCGCCAGGTCCACGGCCCAGTCAGGGAAGGGCGGGAAGCCGAGCAGGGGATCGTCCACGCCGGCGGTCAGGATCTCCCAGCCGCGCTGGTGACCGACCACGTCGTACAGCTCCTGGCTCACCGCGCCGGCCACGCCGACCACCACCGCCAGCCCCTGGGTGAGCGCGAAGGTCTGGTCGAGCAGCGCCCCCTCGGTGGAGGCGTACAGCTCGCGCGCGAGCTGGGTGAGGGTGGAGACGTAGTTGTACTCGAGGTCCGCGTGGGCGGCGGCGACACGGCGGGAGACATCGGTGGTGAAGGCGACCATCTCGCCGAGCGGCAGCGTCCGCGGGTCGACCGTGTACACGGCGGGCACGGTGTCCTCGCGCACCTCCACCCGGTGCAGGCGGGTGTCGGCCAGCGCCTCGCCGAGCGGGCCGAACTTCTCGCGGGCGGTGGCCTTCAGCTCGCCGTTGACCATTGCCCGGCGATAGGCGCGCTCGAGGGCGTCCCGGAGCCGGCGAGCCAGGTCGTCGAGATCGGCGGTGCCCAGCGTGAGGCCGACCCAGCCGGGCGCGACCATCCGGTCGCCGGCCAGCACCCGGACGCCCGCCGTGAAGCCGTAGTCGTCGCTTGAGAACTTGCTCTCGCCGTTCTCGGCCGCCGCCGACTTGCCCTCGGTCACCTCCAGCCGCGCGTCGGCGTAGGCGAGGTGGGGCAGGCGCCGGGCGGCGTCGCGCAGGAGCTCGCGGACGCTGGACTTCACGTCGTCGATCAGGTCGATGGTGATGCGGCCGGCCATCAGAAGGCCTCGTTGAAGGGCTCGACCATCACGATCTCGCCGGCGGCGACGTCGCCGCGGTCCTCCTCGAGGACGATGAGGCAGTTGCCGGCGACCATCGAGGACAGGATGCCGGAGCCCTGAGGGCCGGTCGTCCGCACCTCCCAGCGGCCGTCACGGTAGGCGAGGATGCCGCGCTTGAACTCGCGACGGCCGGTCCGCTTGCGCAGGGGCTCCATCGCCTGCGCCTGCCACGCCGGCGGGAACAGCCGGCGGCGGCCGGCGAGCTTCCAGAGCGCCGGGCGCACGAACAGCATGAAGGCCAGCAGCGAGGCGACCGGGTTGCCGGGCAGGCCGAAGAACGTCGTGCCGGCGAGGCGGCCGAAGGCCAGCGGGCGGCCCGGCTGCATCGCGACCTGCCAGAAGTCGATGGTGCCCAGCTCGGCCAGCACGTCCTTGACGAGGTCGTGGGCGCCCACGGAGACTCCGCCCGACGTCACGACCGCGTCGGCCATGGCCGCCGCCTCGCGCAGCCGCGCGGTCAGCTCGTCGCGGGCGTCCGGCACGATGCCGAGGTCGAGCACCTCGCCGCCGGCCTGCTCGATCGAGCCGCGCAGGGTGAAACGGTTGGAGTCGTAGATCTGGCCCGGCCGGCGCGGCGTGCCCGGCTCGGCCACCTCGTCGCCGGTGGACAGCAGCGCCACGCGCGGACGCCGGTGGACGCTGACCTGCCAGATGCCGAGCGACGCGACGAGGCCGATCTCCTGCGGGCGGAGCACGGTGCCGTGCTCGATGACGATGCCCCCGGCCTCCACGTCCTCACCGCGCCCCCGCACGTTGACGCCCTTGGCGATCGGGCCTATCCGCACGCGGCCACCGCCCTGCTCGACGACCTCCTGGGGATAGACGGTGTCGGCCCCGGCGGGCATCGGCGCGCCGGTCATGATGCGCAGCGCCTGTCCGGAGCGAAGCGCTCCGTCGAACACCGCGCCGGCGGCGAGGTCGCCCACGACCTCCAGCTCGCGCGCGCCCGAGCCCGGGATGTCGCCGCTGCCGACCGCGTAGCCGTCGACGGCGGAGTTATCGGCGGGCGGCACGTCGAACGGCGCCTGGACGTCGACGGCCAGCACGCGCGCGAGGGCGCGGGTCACCGGCACCACTTCGGGCGGGACGGGCCCGCCGATGTGACCGAGAATGCGGTCCTGCCCCTCGTGCACGGCAATCATGGCCGTGGGAGCCGCAGCCGCAGACGAGGCGAACTTGTTGGCATCGATGCCATTATACGAGCCATGGACGAGATGTCGCCGCCGCGGCCGGCCGGCTTCTGGATCCGGGCGGCCGCGCTCGCCATCGACGCGGGCGTGTTCGCGCTCGTGCAGATGTCCTTCGCCATGCTGGGGGCGGCGCTCCTGGGGCCGCCCCCCGGCGGGGTGGGCTCGTCGCATCCCTCCGTGGCGTTGTTCACACTGCTCTTCACGGCCGCCTACACGACCGTGCTGCACGCGGTGGCCGGCCAGACCATCGGCAAGAGCCTGGCCGGCATCCGCGTGGTCGGTGCGGACGGCGCGCTGCTGACCGTGGGCCCGGCCCTCCTGCGCTACCTGGGTTACTACGTGTCGCTGGCACCACTCGGTCTCGGCTTCCTGATGGCCGGCCTTCGCCGCGACAAGCGGGCGCTGCACGACCTCATCGCCGGCAGTCGCGTCGAGCGGCTGCCGCCACGCCGCCGCGTCGTGCGTCGCCCCGTTGTGATCCGTCCCTCCGCGGGCACGCTGCAGGACCCGGCCGTCCGGCCGGCGAGCGAGCCCGGTCCTGGAGCGTGATCCCGACGCTGCCGCTCCGCCCGCGCAACCGGCTGGCGGAGACGATTCTCCGGGCGCTGCACGATCCGGCGGCGCGCCGGGAGCTGGCCGCGCTGAGCGCGGAGAGCGGCGCTCGGCGGTGGCTCGCGGAGGACGAGCGGCGGTGGGCGGCGCCGCTCGCCGACCGGGCGCGAGCGGCGTGCGCCGCGCTGGCCGGCCGGCCCTTGCTGGCGCCCGCGGGCGATGTGCGCGAGGCGCTCGGGGGTGCGGCGACGCTGTTCGACGCCGGACTCTATTTCGAGGTCCATGAGCTGCTCGAGCTTCACTGGGCGAGGGCGCAGGGACAGACGCGGGAGGCGCTGCAGGGCCTGATCCAGGTCGCCGTCGGCTGGCAGCACCTCGCCAACGGCAATCTCGGGGGCGCCCGCTCGCTGCTCGTGGAGGGCGCCGGCCGCCTGCACGGCACGCGGCTGCTCGGCCTGGACCTCGACGACTTCGCCCGCGCAGCGGCGGCCGCGGCCGGAGCCGTCGCCGCCGGCGCCCCCGTCGCGACGCCGACGTTTCCCCGCGCGTGAGCGCCCCGACGGCGCCGAGCGCGACGACCGCGCGCGCACTATACTCCACGCGCGAGCCTGTCAGCCGGAAGGAGGCATGCATGGATCTCGAGTTGAAGGGCAAGGTGGCGCTGGTGACGGGCGCCAGCAAGGGCATCGGCAAGGCGATCGCGCTCGGTCTGGCCGCCGAGGGTGCGCGGGTGGCGATCGTCGCCCGCGACGCCGGCGCGCTCGACAAGGTCGCGGCCGAGTGCCGGGACCGCTCGGGCACGGACGCCGTCGCGGTGGCGGCGGATCTCTCGCAGCTGGACGAGGTCGAGCGCGTGGTCGGGGAGGTGAAGGATCGCGCCGGCCGCGTCGACATCCTCGTCAACAACGCCGGCGCCATCCGCGGCGGCGCGTTTCTGCAGATCCCGGACGCGCAGTGGATCGACGACTGGAACCTCAAGCTGCTGGGTTACATCCGGATGGCACGGGCCGTGTTTCCGATCATGCAGGCCCAGGGCGGCGGACGCATCTGCAACGTCGTCGGCGCGGCCGGCCGCAATCCCACGGCGGCGTATCTCACGGGCGGCGCCGCCAACGCCGCCCTCATCAACTTCACCAAGGGCCTGGCCGACCTCGGCGCGCCCTCGCGGATCCTCGTCACCGCGGTGTCGCCCGCGGCCACGAAGACCGAGCGCTGGGACTCGCTGATGGCCCAGCAGGCGGCCGCCACCGGCCGCAGCGTGCAGGAGCTGCAGGCCGAGGCCGAGGCGCCCTACAAGCTGGGCCGGATCGCGACGCCCGTGGACATCGCCGACGTCGTTTGCTTCCTCGTCTCCGCCCGCGCCTCCTTCGTCACCGGCATCTGCGTGACGGTCGACGGGGGGGCCACCCGCGGCGTGTATCCTTGATGGGGGCCCCGACTGGCCCCCATACGCCCCTGTATTCCCCAGACTCCTGCCGAGAAGGGGCCTTTACCAGGTGCGCAACCCACCTTGACATGCGTTACCTCCTGTCACTACTCTTGGGCGCCAGCGCAGGCTGGGCAGTGTAATCAATTCGCCCCTGCACGAGGGCCAGGAGGTCGCGCGATGTCCGCTAAGCTCTTTGTCGGAAACCTCTCGTTCCAGGCCACGGAGGAGGACCTCCGCGAGCTCTTCGCCCAAGCCGGAAACGTGGAGACGGTCCGGATCATCACCGACCAGTTCACCGGCCGACCGCGGGGCTTCGGGTTCGTGGAGATGGCGACGAAGGAAGAGGCGCAGAAGGCGGTCGAGATGCTGAACGGGCGCCTCTTCCGTGACCGCAACCTCGTCGTCGACGAGGCGCGGCCCCAGCCCCAGCGTAGCGGGGGCGGGGCCGGGCGCGGCGACCGTGGGCCCCGGCCCGGTGGCAGTGGAGGCGGAGGCGGCTGGCGGCGCTAGCCATCAGTCGAGTCGTTCCTGAGGCGATACGGCGCAAGTTATCAGAAAAGCGATAACTGCGCCGCATCGTCGATGCTGTCGTCTCGGTAGGGCACGAGACCCTCGAACTCGGTGAAGCGGCGGAACCGCTCCCAGATCTCGAGCACCTTGACCTGATAGTGCTCGACGTTCTCGTCGGGCCGCGCCGCATCCCACTCGCTCGCCAGCTTCGCCTGCTCGTTGACCACGACGCTGCGGCTGCGGCCGGCGACGTAGTAGGAGACTTGGTCGCCCGGCTGCAAGAGCCGGCCGGACGCGATCATCAGCTCGTAGGCCGCCGACGGCGGGCGCGCCCCCGCCCTCACGCGCTCACGGTAGACGTCGAGGGTGTCCTGCAGAGTCTCGGTCCGTGCGAAGAGCCGCACGTCGACCCGATGGCTCGCGAAGGCGGCCAGCCAGCGGTCGATCACCGCTCGGACCTCGCCGCGCTTGCCCTCCAGCAGCAGCCGTACGATCTCCTCGATGATCCGGCGCTGGAAGGGCTCCAGCCCGCGCGATCGGAAGCCCGAGCCTTTGAGCTGGATGCGGCCCCGCTCGTCGAGCAGCGCGTAGGTCTTCATCTTGTAGGACAGCATCGCGGCGTGGCGTCCATCCAGCTCCAGCGCGATGCCCTCGGGCAGGCCGGCCGCCACCGCCTCCAGCAGGGCGCCGTCGTCCCCGGTCGCGTGGCCGGCGGGCGCCAGGAAGTAGACGCCGTCGGTGTCCGCCTCGATCGGCGTGGCGCCGAGCTCGGTGAGGCGGTCGACGATCAGCGTGACGATCCGCCGGCCCTCGGCGGTGACGCGATCGGCGGCGGCGAAATCGTTGAAGTGGCCGGCGCCGAAGGCCAGATAGCCGTAGAAGGCGTTGATGATGATCTTGAACGTCTGCTGCAGCGCCTGCTGGTGCCGTCGCTCCTCCGGGTCGGCCGAGCTCCGGGCCAGGTGCTTCGCCGCCACCCGAACGTCCCGCAGGTGGTGGAGCAGGGCCAGGAACACGCCCAGGTCGTCGGAGGCCGGCGCCACTCGCTCGGCCAGCATGAGCGAGGGATAGAGCGAGGTGACGTCGACGTGGAGCACGGGGCCGCCCACGCCCTGGCGCCAGATGGCGGTGAGGCCCCCGCCCACGGGCTGGCCCGGACGCGGGACCGGGATGGCGTGCCCCGCGCGCAGGTACTCGCGGACGAGCAGCGCGTCGATCTTGGCCGCGGCTCCGCGCAGGGTGACCGCCTGGTAGTCGAATGGCAGCAGCTGGGCCTGTGCGAAGTAGGGCGGCGCCAGGATGGCGCCGACGCCGAGCGTCTCCAGCGCGTCGTCGGCCGCGTAGGCCATGAGGCGGTCGGGCGCCTCCGCCAGCTCGCGCGCCACCTCCGAGGCGTCGATGTACGTGCGGCCGGCGGCCGTCACGCCGAGGTGACGGGCGATGTCCTTGAGGCCGAACGAGGGCAGGTCGCGGGCGCCCACGTCGTGGAGCTGGGCCAGCATCCAGGTGTCGACGACGTGGCGGCCGGCGATCTCGTAGCGCCGGTAGCCGATGGCCCGCTCGGCGACGTACAGCCGCGCGGGGCGCCCGCGCAACTCGCTGCCGTCGCGGCCCCAGGCCAGGCGCACCCGGTGGCGGCGCGCGCGGGCCTCCAGATACTCGAGGTCGAAGCGGAAGATGTTGTGGCCCTCGATGACGTCGGGGTCGCGCTCGGTGATGAGCCGCGTCGTCTCTTCGAGGAGCCCCGGTTCGTCGAGCTGGTCCCCGCGCACGACGTGCCGGAATCCGCTCGAATCCACGAGCGCCACCGCGACGATGCGATCGGCCTCGCGCGCCGCGTTGGGGAACTGGTGGCCCTCGCCGGTCACGACCTCGATGTCGAGGGCCAGGCGCCGCAGGTCGCCGAAGCGCATGCCGCCGAACGAGGTGCGCCCGCTCGCGAGCAGGTACTGCTGCACGGGATCGGGCAGGAAGCGATAGGGCGCGGCCGGCAGGTCGGGGGCCAGGCCGCTGCGCTGCCGGGCGAGGTCGCGGGCGCCGAGCGCGTCGGGCCAGGCCGCCAGGCGCGCCCGCCAGCGCAGCTGGCCAGGACCCGCCAGCGGCTCGACCCCGAGCAGCCCGGGCGCGCCGGCGACGAGCGCCGGCTCGGCCAGCAGCAGGAAGGGCGTGAACGGAACGACCTGGACCTCGGTGCCGGCGCCGGCGCGGCGCCAGACGCGGATCGTGCGGCCGTCGCCGGCGAGGGCGAAGGCGAGGAGCCCGGGCGTGGGGTCGGCGCCGAAGAGCAGAGGCGCCCGGTCGCTCAGCCCGCGGCTTCCTCGATGGCGGCCCGGTAGACGGCGAGGTCGGCCAGGCCGACCAGCGCGCGTCCGCTCTCGGGCAGGATGACCGTGGGAATGGCGCGCACACCGTGCTCGCTCACGGCCGTCTCGTAGTCGGCCGCCACCGCCGCGCGCGCGAAGCCGGCCTGCCGGTCCGCCTCGAAGCGGGGGAGATCCGCTCCCGCCTCGCCGGCGAGCCGTGCGATGACCTCGGGGTCGGCGATGTTCAGGCTGCGCGTGAAGTAGGCCTCGTACAGCGCCCGATGCACGCGTTCGAACACCTCGTCGCCCTGCTTGGCGGCGCACTTGGCCGCCTCCAGCGCCGGCAGGCTGAAGCCCGGCATCGTGTCGTGCGGCCACGGCGTGAAGCTGATGCCGTCGCCGGCCGACATCTGACCACAGCGCCGCCAGCCTTCCTCACGGTACGTGCCCTTGAAGGGTGTGCCCGCGACGGGCGTCGGCCGGAGCGGGAAGGCGCGGTGCTCGAGCAGGAGGTCGGGTCCCCAGGAGAGCTGAAGCTGCCGGAGGCGCACCGCCGCCGGGTAGCACCAGGGTCAGAGGTAGTCGCTGTAGACGATTGCGCGGACTGGGCGTGCCATGGCCGGATTCTATACCCGCCGTCCGGTGTATGCTCGGGCCCATGCCTCGCCACGCCTGGGTGGCGCTTGCCGCCTCGGTCCTGCTCGCGGGTTGCGCCGGCCTCGCCGTGTCCTTTCCGAACGCGACACCCGGCACGCCCCGAGAAATCGCCGGCTACGAATCCCGCCCGGCGGGCGGCGGACCGTTCCCGGCGGTCGTGCTGATGCACGGCTGCCACGGCGTGTCGGGCTCCACCCGCGAGTGGGCGGGCTGGTTCCGCGAGCGCGGCTACGTGGCGTTCATCGTCGACTCGTGGGGGCCGCGCGAGATCACGGACGGCTGCGCGCCGGGCCCCGACATCCCCACCACCGAGCGGTTCGACGACGCCGTGGGCGCGCTGGGCTGGCTCCGCTCCCGCGGCTACGTCGACTCCCGCCGGGTCGGCATCATGGGCTGGTCCAACGGCGGCGTGTTCGCCATGGCCGCCGTGAACGGGCCCAGCCTCGAGCGCGCCCGGCGTCGCGGCGTGCCGGTCCCGGAGCCGGGCTTCGCCGCCGCCGTGGCGGTGTACCCGGGCGGCTGCTACTCGCTGGTCCACGAGCGCGTCGTGCGCCCGCTGCTGGTCCTCATGGGGGATGCCGACGACTGGACCCTGCCGGACGAGTGCGCGCGGATGGTCGAGGCCATGCGCGGGCGCGGCGCCGACGTCAGCCTGGTGCTCTACCCGGGCGCCGTCCACTACTTCGACGTGCGGGGACAGGCGCGCACCGTCCTGCCCGAGGTCGAGAACCGCAACAAGCCCGGCGGCTGCTGCGGCGCCACCGTCGGCTACGACGAGGCCGCCGCCGCCGACGCCCGCCGCCGCGTCGAGGAATTTTTCGGCCGCCACCTGGGACGGCGGTAGCCGGAGCGATGGACGCCTCCGTCGAGTTCGTCAAGGGCCTGCTGCCGAGCATCGTGAACATCCACGCCACCGTCCCCCGCCAGCACCCGTCCACGCGGATCCTGGGCGACGAGCGGATGGGCAGCGGCGTCGTGGTGGACTCCGCCGGGCTCGTCCTCACCGTCAACTACGTGGTCATGGGCGCCAGCGTCATCGACGTGGCGCCCCTCAAGGGCCGGCGCACGCGCGCGGAGGTCGTCGCCCAGGACTTCGAGGTGGGACTGGCGGTGCTGCGGGTGAAGCGCCAGGGGCTGCCGCCGGTGGTGCTCGGCGCGGGGCGGCCGCCCGAGCGGGGCGACCCCGTCGTGGCCGTCGCGTCCTCGGGCGTGCAGGAGGTGCGGGTGGCGGGCGGCGTGGTGACCTACCTCGGCGAGTTCGAGGCGTACTGGGAGTACATGCTCGACCGGGGCATCGTCTCCAGCGCGCCCAACCCCGGGCTCGGCGGCGGCGGGCTGTTCTCGATGAGCGGGCGGGCCATCGGCGTGCTCTACCTGAACCTCAACGAGATCGCGCGCAACTCGCTGGCGATCCCGGTGGACTGCTATCGCGAGCACGCCGACGAGCTGCTGCGCCACGGGCGGGTGGTCAGCCGCCCGCGGCGGGCGTGGCTGGGCGTCTTCGCCCACGCGCTGGAGGAGGGTGTGGTCATCTACGGCATCGTGCCCGGCGGCCCCGGCGACAAGGGCGGCCTAAAGGAGGGCGACCTGATCGTCTCGCTCAACGCGCAGGACGTCACCAGCCGCCGCGAGCTGTACCTGCGCCTCTGGCGCCACGAGCCGGGCGAGCGGCTGACGTTCGAGGTGATGCGCGACAGCGCGGTGCGCCGGGTGGAGGTCACGGGCGGGGATCGCGCGGAGTTCTTCAAGCAGGCGTAGCGCCTCCGCCCCGGCGGGCCGGACGGGCAGGGTGGTAGGGTCTGTGCGACCACGAGGCTGGAGGAGGTCCCGAAACCGGGGCGGCTGGGCTCCATCAGGCTGGGCCTCGCGCGATAGCTGTCGGCGGGAACGGGTCTCACAGACCCTACCACCCCGCCCGCCCGGCCCGTCGGCCGCGGGGTGCAGACTTTCCTGAGAACGCGCGGTCTCCGAGCGCGGGCAGTTGGCGCTCGAGTGGATCGCGGAGGGGGAGCGGGATGGATCTGGGGTTGAAGGGGAGGGTGGCGCTGGTGACGGGGGCGAGCAAGGGGATGGGGAGGGCGTGCGCGGTGGGGCTGGCGGCGGAGGGGGCGCGGGTGGTGATGTGTGCGCGCAACGAGCGGGACCTCGGGGCGGCGGTGGACGAGATCAAGGCGCAGACGAAGGCCGACGTGCTCGGGGTCGCCGCCGACGTGACGAAGCCCGACCAGGTCCGCGCGCTGGTCGGCCGGGCGACCTCGGCGTTCGGCAGTCCCGAGATCCTCATCGCCAACTGCGGGGGGCCGCCGCGCGGCTTCTTCGACGATTTCGACGACGCGGCCTGGCACGGCGCCGTGGAGGTCTCGCTGCTGTCGACCGTGCGGCTGATCCGCGAGGTGCTCCCCGGCATGCGGAGCCGCACGTGGGGCCGCATCCTCACCATCCAGTCGGTGTCGGTCAAGCAGCCGCTGACCGACCTGATGCTGTCCAACGCCGTGCGGCCCGGCGTGCACGGCATGATGAAGACGCTGGCCCTGCAGCTCGCCCGGGACAACATCCTCGTCAATACCCTGTGCCCCGGCCGCATCCTCACCGACCGGCTGCTCGGCGGCCTCGGGGCGTCCGGCCTCTCGCGGGAGGAGTACCTGGCCCGCCAGAGCGCCGAGATCCCGATGGGGCGGGTGGGCACGGCCGAGGAGTTCGCCAACGTCGCGGTCTTCCTGGCCTCCGAGCGGGCCTCGTACGTGACCGGCACCGCGATCCAGGTGGACGGTGGCTTGGTGCGCGGTCTGCTGTAGACCGTGCTGGGCCTCCGGGGCGCGGTCTCGCGGTTTCTCGCGGAGAGCGGGTTCTTCCTCGCCGCCGGCCTGGCCTTTTCCTTCCTCATCTGTGTCGTGCCCTTGCTGCTCCTGGGCGTCTCCACGTTCGGCTTCGTGCTGTCCACCCAGGACGCCGCCCACGAGGCGGTCGCCCAGCTGACCCGCAACTTCCCCGTCTACCGGCGCGAGATCACCGGGGCGATCCTGCGCATCGTCGAGACGCGCGCGGTATCGGGCATCGCGGGCACGCTGACGCTGATCTTCTTCTCGATGCCGCTGTTCGGCGCCACCCGGCTGGTCATGCACCGCATGCTGGGGGTGCGGGTGGGCGGTGGCTACGTCAGCAACCTGCTGCTGGACGCCGGGATGGTGCTGGTTCTCACCGTGCTCCTGTTTGCGTCCAGCTCGGTGACGTGGCTCTTCCACTGGTTCCAGGAGTTCGTCCTGAAGCCCATCCACGCGATCTCGGGCTGGACCTACGCGATCACGGTGGCGTTCAGCGTGACGCTGTCGACGACGATGTTCTACCTGGGGTATCGCTACGTCCCCCGCCGGCGCCCGCGGGTGTGGGCGGCGCTTGTGGGCGGCCTGCTCGCCGGCGTGCTGTGGGAGATCGCCAAGCAGCTCTTCCGCGTCTACATCCGCAACGTCGGCGTCTACGACCAGATCTACGGGCCGCTCGGCGTTTTGGTGGCCTTCGTGATGTTCGTCTACTACTCGGCCATCGTGTTCGTCTTCGGCGCCGCCTACGTGGCGTCGCTCGACTCCCGCAGACGGTAGGCTCGCGGCGGGCCGTCGCCGGTGTGGTATCGTGACGCGGCGTTCCAGTCGGGGGTGGAGGGGCTTCGATGATGCTCAGGGGGAAGGTCGCGGTGGTGACGGGGGCGGCGCGGGGGGTGGGGCGCGAGATCGCGCTGCTCATGGCCAGGCACGGCGCCCGCGTCGTGGTGAACGACTACGGTGGCAGCGAGTCGGGGGTCGGGGCCGACCGCAAGCCCGCCGACGAGGTCGTCGAGGAGATCCGCCGGGACGGGGGCGAGGCCGCCGCGAACTACGACTCGGTCGCCAGCATGGCCGGCGGGCAGGCGATCGTGAAGACGGCCACCGACGCGTTCGGGCGCGTGGACATCGTGGTGAACAACGCCGGCATCCTGCGCGACCGGATGATCTTCAACATGACCGAGGAGGAGTGGGACGCCGTCATCGACACCCACCTCAAGGGCTCCTTCGCGGTGACCCGGGCGGCGGCGCCGCTCATGCGCGAGCAGAAGTGGGGCCGCGTCATCAACATGACCTCCACCTCCGGCCTCATCGGCAACGTCGGCCAGGCCAACTACGCCGCCGCCAAGCTCGGCATCTTCGGCCTCACCAAGGCCACC
>DASWJN010000353.1:0-1741 GCA_036397135.1 Candidatus Methylomirabilota bacterium | reverse complement strand
GAGCGGCGGGCGGCGAAGCGATAGACTGACTACATTCCCGGTGTGTCAGGCTCAGATCTCACCCAGCGCGTCCGCACCGCCCTCGCCGCGGTGACAAACCCCCGCAAATTGGGGGCCGACGTCGTCACCACCGGCATGGTGCGGGACCTGACCGTGGACGGCGATGGCGTAGTCAGCTTTACCTTTGCGCTGACGCGTGAGGATCCGGGATCGCTCGCGCGAGACGCGCGCAAGGCCGCCCAGGGCGTTTCCGGCGTGACGGCGGTCAAGGTGAACGTCGTGGACGCCGGTGGACCGGCCTCTGCCCGCGCCTCCGTCCCCGCTCCCCCCACCCCCGACGAGATGCCCGCGCTCGGCAAGGTCATCGCGATCTCGAGCGGCAAGGGTGGGGTGGGGAAGTCCACGGTGTCGGCCAACCTCGCGGCCGCGCTCGCCCACCAGGGGGGGGGACACCGCGTCGGCCTGATGGACGCCGATATCTACGGCCCCAACATCCCGCGGATGTTCGGCGTGGACCATAAGCCCGAGGTGCGCGGGGGCAAGATCCAGCCGCTCGAGGCGCACGGCGTGAAGCTGATCTCCCTGGGCCTGATCGTGGAGCGGGATGCGCCGGCGATCTGGCGGGGTCCGATCATCATGAAGATCATCGGGCAGTTCGTGCGCGACGTCGCGTGGGGCGAGCTGGATTACCTCCTCGTGGACCTGCCGCCGGGCACCGGTGACGCGCAGCTCTCGCTCACCCAGCTCCTCCGGCTCCACGGCGCCCTGATCGTGACGACGCCGCAGGAGATGGCGGTGGGCGACTCGCTGCGGGGCGCGAAGATGTTCGAGCGCGTGGGCGTGCCGGTGCTGGGCATCGTCGAGAACATGAGCTATTACATCTGCCCGCATTGCGGCGACCGCTCCGAGGTCTTTCTCGGGGGGGGCGGGGCGCGGCTGGCCGCCGAGCTGGGTGTGCCGCTCCTCGCCCAGATTCCGCTCCAGGCCGGCCTGCCGAACCTGGCGGACGCCGGGAAGCCCATCGTGGTCGCCGAGCCGGAGACGGCGGCGGCGCAGGCGCTCGCCGAGCTGGCGAAGGCTGTGGCCGCGCGGGTCGCCGGCCTGCCGGCCGCCGTGCCGATCACCGCGCGCTGACGTGCGGCTGCTCGCTGCAGCCGTCTTCCTGGTTCAGGGCGCGCCGCCGGACAAGGGGCCCGAGTTACGCACCGGGCTCGATACGCTGTACGGCGGCGCCTTCGCGGCCGCGGCTGCGCATTTCGAGCGCCTCGCCGCCGGCGACACGACCGATCCCGCGCCTTTGATCTTCCAGGCCGGCGCCTACATCTGGTGGGCATCGGCGCTGGACAGCGCCGGGTTCGAGCGCCCCCGCATCGATTCGCTTCTGGGTCTCGCCATCGCCCGGGCGCGCGCGGCGGGCTCGCCGGCCGACTTCTGGCGCGCCACCGCCCTCGGGTACCGCGCCCGGGAGCGGGAGCTGCACGGCGGCTCGTGGGGCGCCGCCAAGGACGCCAAGGCGATGCGCGACATCTATCGCCGTCTCCTCGCCGCCGACTCCTCGTGCGTGGACTGCTACCTGGGGCTGGGTGTGTACCACTACGGTCTCGCGCGGGCGGGCGCGCTCGCCCGTTTGTTCGCGAAGATCGTCGGGCTCGGGAGCGGCAACGCCGAGACGGGGATCCGCTACATGCGCCGCGTGGCGCACGAGGGCGACCTCGCGCAGGTGGAGGGCACCTGGGTGCTC
>DASWJN010000352.1:0-11614 GCA_036397135.1 Candidatus Methylomirabilota bacterium | reverse complement strand
GGCGCGAAATCGCCGGCTCCTCGCTCACCGTGGCCGTGACCCGCTGCACGATGTCAGGTCCAAACCACTGACCGCAGAGCCACACGCCTCCTTACATCGCATACGGCCCCCCGCGGTGTCAAGTGTGGCCGTATGTCAGATCCCCCAGAGGGGGCTGGGGGGACGATCAGTCGATGCCGTTGCGGCGCGCTCGCCGAGCCCTCCGCTCGAACGGCGACGACGGCTCGCCAGCAAGTGGCGCGGCGGGGGACCTCACACGCCGGCCCGCTCGGCGCTACCGTCGCCGGCGAGATCAGGATCTGGGAACGCCTGGCGGGCGGCGGGCGAACGCCCTGGTACCCAAGCGCCCCGCCGTGGGTGGACGTCTCCCGTCCGTCCATTCTCATGCCCGAACTGCTCTCATGTCCGAACTGCGGGACCAGGCTATTGGCGGGAGACGAGCCGGGTGGCCGCCTCCCGCAGCTGGGCGGCGAGCGCCTCGAGGTCGCCGAGGTCGTTGCGGACGACGTTCAGGAGCTCTTCCGGCGTGACCTCGCCGTAGAAGTGTGTGAGGCGGGTGCGAAAGCCGGCGATCTCGACGAAGCGCTGCTGGAGCTGCGGATCGGGAACAAGCCCCTGCACGGCCGCCAGCTTGGCGGCCTCGCGGTATTCGAGGGCGCCGATGCCGAAGCCTCGCGCCAGCAAGTGGCGGGTGGTGTCGAACAGCGCCTCGAGCGCGCGCCTGATGGTGGACTCCGCGGCGGCCGCGTTGCGCCAGTCGGCGGCGAACTCGTCGGGGTTGCGCACCGGAAGACGGCGAAGGTCGGCGAGGCAGGCGGCGACGATCTCGAGCCGGTCGGCGACGATCTTGAGACTGATGGAGCCGGGCGTCACGTGGTCGTGACCCCGAACGTCTCGTGCTCAATCCAGCGCTCGATCGGCTGTAATTCCGCGGCGCGGCGCATGACGTCCAACTCGTAACGATCGGCACGGAGGGCGTCGGTGACCGCCAGGCGATGGCCGTCGATGGCGGCGAACTGCAGGAGCGCGTCGACGCGGTCCAGCGGCACGAGATCGACGCGGAGCGGGGCGAAGACCTCCTCCAGCGCCACCTGGAGCCTGGCGAGCCGGCGGTGGTCCGAAGGCGGCCCGTCGAACACCACGCCGACGTCGAGATCGGATCCTTCGCCCCGGACGGGCCGACCGGCAAGCTTTGCCCGGCCGTCATCGGCCCGGGAGCCGAAGAGGTAGACGGCCAAGAGGCCGTGCCGGCGGCAGAGATCACGGATCGGCTCCATGTCCATGCCGCTAGGGTAGCGTAACTGGCGCGCTACAGCCCCAGGTACGCGCGCTTGAGGCGGTCGTCGCCCAGCAGCTCGCGGCCGCCGCCGCTCAGTACCAGGTGGCCGGATTCCAGCACGGCGGCGCGCTCGGCCAGGGTCAGGGCCTGGCGGACGTTCTGCTCGACGAGGAGCACGGTCATGCCGTCGGCGTTGATGGTGCGCACGGTCTCGAAGATCCGCGCCACCAGCACCGGGGCCAGGCCCAGCGTCGGCTCGTCGAGCATGAGCACGCGGGGCTTGGCCATGAGCGCGCGGCCGATGGCGCACATCTGCTGCTCGCCGCCGGAGAGCGAGCCGGCCAGCTGGGTGCGGCGCTCCTCCAGCACGGGGAAGAGCCGGTAGACGTAGCGCAGCGTCTCGTCGCGAGCGGCCCGCGCGCGGGGCGTGTGGGCGCCGAGCAGCAGATTCTCGGCGACGGTCATGAAGGGGAAGAGGCGGCGGCCCTCCGGGACCTGCACGATGCCGAGGTCGACGCGCTGGTGGGCCGGCACGCGGCCGAGGTCGCGGCCGTCGAGGACGACGCGGCCGCGCCGGGGCTCGACCAGCCCCGAGATCACCCGCAGCGTCGTCGACTTGCCGGCGGCGTTGGCGCCGACCAGCGCGAAGACGCGGCCCTGCTCGACCTCCAGCGAGACCTCGTAGAGCGCCTGCAGGTCGCCGTAGTACGCGTCGATCCCCTCAAGCCTCAGCAAGCACGAACTCCTCGCCGAGATAGGCGTCGATCACGCGCCGGTCGGCGGCGATCTCGCGCGGGGTGCCCTCGGCGAGCTTCTCGCCGTGGTGCAGCATCACGATGCGCTGGGCCAGCCGCATCATCGCCGCCATGATGTGCTCGATCACGATCAGGGTCAGGCCGTCGGCGTGCAGCCGGCGGACGAGGTCGATCATCGCCACCAGCTCGGTCGGGTTGAGGCCCGACATCACCTCGTCGAGCAGCAGCAGCCGGGGGCGGGTGGCCAGCGCGCGCGCCACCTCCAGCCGCTTGCGCAGCGCCAGCGGCAGGGCCCGGGCCCGGGCGGCGGCGTGGAGGCCGAGGCCGCAGACCTCGATCACGCGCTCGGCGTCCGCGCGCGCGGCGCGGGTCGAGGGCAGGCGGGTGAGCCCGCCGATCATCACGTTGTCGAGCACCGAGAGGTTGCCGAACGGCTTGACGATCTGGAACGTGCGCGTGAGGCCCAGGCGCGCGATCTCGTGGGCGGGCCGCCCGGTGACGTCGCGCCCGTCGAAGACGACCCGGCCCTCGTCGGGCCGGTAGTAGCCGGCGATGACGTTGAACAGCGTCGTCTTGCCGGCGCCGTTGGGCCCGATGATGCCGAGCAGGTCGCCGGCCCGGACCTCCAGGCTCACCTCCCGCACGGCCGTGAGGCCGCCGAAGCGCTTGGTCAGGCGCTCCAGCGCCAGCATGGAGGCGCCCGGCGCGCTCACCCGTGGGCCCCGGCCCGGCGCGCGCGCAGGCGGGCGGCGAGCCCGGCGAGCCCGGCGGGGAAGAAGCGCACGACCAGGATGAGCATCGTGCCGTACACGATCAGGTAGATCCCGGTGAAGCCGGATTGCACGCCCGACAGCGTGGCGCGCAGGTAGGTCTCCAGCGAGGTGATGAGGATCGACCCCAGGAACGGCCCGAGCGCGGTGCCGACGCCGCCGATGATGGCGTTGAGGGCGAAGCGGATGGACAGGTCGACCGAGAAGACGTAGAAGGGGTCGACGAACCCCACGTACTGCGCCCACAGCGTCCCGCACACCGACGTCAGCGCCGCGCTCACCGTCACCGCGATCACCTTGAGCCGCCGGGCCGGGATCCCGAGCGCCTGGGCGGCGTCCTCGTCCTCCCGCACGCCGGCCAGCCGGTAGCCGAAGCGCGAGCGCTCCAGCCAGAGCTGGATGCCCCAGTAGAGCAGGGCGACCGCGAGCGCCAGGTACGCCCACGCCACGTGGCCCAGCCCGAGCGTGGCGAAGCCCGGCCGGAAGGGGACGGGAATGCCCTCGGAGCCCGAGGTGAAGCCCCGCCAGCGGCTGGCCACGATGAGCAGCACCTGGGAGAAGGCGATGGTGGAGAGCGCGAAGTACGGTCCCCGCAGGCGGTTGGAGAGATAGCCGATGGCGGCGCCGGCCACGAGGGACAGCGCGATGCCGGCCAGCATGCCGAGCCAGGGCGACTGCTGCCAGCGGGCGCCGGCCAGCGCCGCCGAGTAGGCGCCGATGCCGAAGAAGGCGGCGTGGCCGATGGAGACCTGGCCCGCGTAGCCGCCGGCCACGTTCCAGGCCGCGGACAGCGAGCCCCACAGGAGGATGAGCACCAGGCTGTCGAGGAAGTAGGCGTCGCGCACGACGATCGGCGTGAGCGCGGCCGCGCCGAAGAGGAGGAGCGCGCCCCGGTGGCGCGCGAGCGCCCGCCTCATCACGCGCCGAGGGTCTCGGCGCCGCGCTGCCCGAAGAGGCCGGCCGGGCGGAAGACGAGGACGGCGATGAAGAGGAGGAAGTAGAAGATCTCCTTCCAGGCGGTGCCGAACCAGTAGGAGCCCGCCACCTCCACTGCGGCCACGATGAGGCTGCCGATCAGGGCGCCCACCATGTCGCCGAGGCCGCCCAGCACCACCACGACGTAGGAGAGCAGGACGAACTGCAGGCCGGCCTGCGGGTAGATGGCGTAGAGCGGCGAGACGAGGACGCCGGCCGCGCCCACCGCGGCGATGCCGAGCGCGAACGTGATGCGGTACACGCGGTCGGTGTCGATGCCCATCAGGATGGCGGCGTCGCGGTCCTGGGCGGTGGCCCGCATGACGCGCCCGGTGTGCGTCCATCGCATGAAGGCGAACAGGGCCACGGTGAGGGCGATCGCGATGAAGAAGGCCACCACCTGCGACAGGTTGAAGGCGGTGCCGGCCACCCGGATCGGCGCGCCGGCGTGCCATGGCCGCACGGTGTGGAAGTCGCCCGACCACAGCACGAGGGCGAGGTTCTGGAGCGCGATCGACAGGCCGACCGTGGTGAAGATCTGGACGTTGTGGGAGGCGTGGATGATGCCCCGCATGATGAGCACGTAGGTGAGCAGGCCGAGGCCGAAGAAGAGCGGGATGGACACGAACAGCACGAACCAGGGATCGAGCGCGAGCAGGGTGTAGGCCCAGAACGCCAGGTACATGCCGAGCATCAGGAACTCGCCGTGGGCGAAGTTCACCACCCGCATGATCCCGAAGATCAGCGTGAGGCCCACCGCGATCAGGGCGTAGATCCCCCCGAGGAGGACCGTGGAGACGCCGAGCTGCGCGACGACGTCTATTTGCGGGCGTCCCAGGGGCCGAGCGGGATCCACTTCGCCCGGTTCGTGGTGAACTCCTCCGGCCAGACGGTCACGAGCTGGCCGTTCTGCCACTGCAGCATGTAGTGCTGCACGCGCTCGTTGGAGTTCTGGCCGTCCTCCGAGAACTTCACGCCCCAGCCGTTGATCATGGAGCCGACCGGCAGGTCGAGTGACATCACGACCGAGCGGAACTTGTCGAGGTTGTCGGTCTGGGCACGGTCGAGGACGAGCTTGAGCAGCCAGAGGCCGCCGCCGGCGAGCTGGTGGGCGCCGAACGGGTAGGAGCCGGTGCGCTTCTGCACGGCGTCGCGGAACGCCTTCTCGAGTTTCTGGCCCTCGGGCCGCAGGGACTCCAGCCGGAAGCCGGGGCCGGGCTCCAGCAGCGCGAAGACGCCGTTGCCGTCGGGGCCGGTCGCCTTGCCGAAGTCGCTGCCGCCGTAGCCGGTGGCGCCGGCGTGCACGAGGGCCTTGAACAGGAAGTTCTGCTCACGGGCCTGCCGCCAGAACAGCGGGGCGTCGTTGGTGTAGGCGATGTGGTGGACGACGTCGGGGTTGAGCTGCTTGAGCTTCACGATGATCGGCGTCATGTCGTTGATCGTCTGGAAGTTGTAGTACTCGACCGGGGCCACCACCTGGAGCCCCAGTTCCCGGGCGCGGGCCAGGGCCGATTCGGTGACGCCCTGGCCGTAGGAGGAGTCCTCCGAGATGAAGGCGATCTTGAGCTGGTTGGGCTTGAGGTTGAAGCGGGGGGCCAGGTGCTTGACGATGAACTCGATGTTGTACCAGCCGAACCCGGTGGCGTCGATCTCGGTCCGGAACACGTTCTTGAGGCCGCGCTTGTTGAAGCGCGGGTCGACGCAGGAGGTCTCCCAGTAGATGACGTTGTGGCGGGCGGCCGCCTCGCTGGCGGCGCCGCACAGGCGCGACGAGAACGTGCCGGTGATGATCTTGACGCTCTCACGCGTGATGAGCCGGTTCGCCTCGCTGGCGGCGGCGGTGGGGTCGGGGGCGTCGGCCACGGCGAAGACGAGCTTCTTGCCCATCACCCCGCCGCGGGCGTTGATCATGTCGCGCACGATCTCGTAGCCTTCCAGGTGGCGCTTGCCCTCGCCGGCCAGCGGCCCGGTGAGCGGCTCCAGCACGCCGATCTTGTACTCGCCCGTCTGGCCATGCGCGACGAGCCAGCCGGTGGTGGCGACCATGACGGTGATGGCGACAGCAACGGAGAGTCGGCGCAGCATGAAGGCCTCCTGGGTGACGGGAACGTCAAGCGAGACGGCGACGGTGCACGCCGCCTTGTATCACCCGCCCGGGAGGACTGTCAACACGCCGGCCCGACGGCGGCGGCCGTGGTTTAGACTGGCGCCGTGGCCGATCACGAGCATCGCCTCCTGGCGCCGACGACGATCCGGTTCTGCCCCCTGTGCGCCACGGCCTTGACGCGCGCCCCCGTCCCGCCCGACCAGCGCGAGCAAGCGGTGTGCCCGGCCTGCGAGTTCGTCTTCTATCTGAACCCCAAGGTCGTGGCCGGCACCATCCCCGAGCTGGATGGGCGCATCCTCCTCACGCGCCGCTCGATCAACCCCGGCCGCGGCCTGTGGACCTACCCGGGCGGCTTCGTGGACTTCGGCGAGAGCGTCACCGACGCGGCGGTGCGGGAGACCCTGGAGGAAACCGGCCTCGAGGTCGGCCTCAGCGGCCTGCTGAACGTCTACTCGTACCCCGGCGCGCCGGTGATCATCGTCTACCGGGCGCGCGTGCTGGGGGGGACGCTGACGCCATGCGCGGAGAACGACCGGCTGGAATGGGTGACGCCCTCCGAGATCCCGTGGGACGCGCTGGCGTTTCCCTCGACGCGCGAGGCGCTGCGCGAGTGGGCCGGCGCGCGGGGACACACCCCGAAAGGGTGAGCGCGCTGGCGCGGTGACTCCGCTAACGGCTGGCCGGGACGAGGACCCAGGGCTCTGGACACGTGCCCACGTACGGGTAGTAGGCCTGCGCGCTGGGGCAGTAGTACCAGTAGCCGGGGGGTTGGACGTAGACCGGTGGCGCTTCCACGACCGGGGGCGGAGTGTAAATGTAACCGGGGGAGAACAGGAAGAGCGGGGCCGCGCCTATGAAGGCTCGCCCGTGAAACCCGTGGTGGCGCCCCTTAGATCCATGGTCGCGAGATCCATGGTCGCGCCCCTTGAACCCATGGTGGCGCCCGTGGTGGCGCCCCTGGAACTGGCCGCCGCGATTTCCGCCGCGATTTCCATGGAATCCGCGTGGCCCGCCGTGGACGCCCCCGCCTCGGCCGCCGTGAAACCCATGGCCCCCGCCGCCCGAGCCCTGCCGGCCGCCCCGTCCACCGGCGTGACCGAGGGTCGCCCACCCGAGGAGCAGGACCAGCACGAGAGCCAGCGCCGCACGATACGGCTTCACGCCCATTCGACGCATACCGGAGACCTCGCATTCATTCCCCGGGCCAGTGACCGGGCCGCCAGGCGCCCGCTCGGTTATCCTAGTCGCGCGACGGCATCGAGACCGTGGCCTTGCCGGTGACGACCTTCTCGCCGCGCTGGTTCTCGGCCCAGACTTCCAGCTCCACGAGGTGGCCGTCGTCCTTGCTCGACTTGCCGAGCACGCGCCCGCGGCAGGTGACGGTGTCCTTCAACCGGACGAGCCCCACGAAGCGCACGCCGAGCTTGCGGACGGCGCCGGCGCCGGCCCAGTCGGTCACGGCCTGGGCCACGAACCCCATCGAGAGCATGCCGTGGGCGAAGACGCCGCCCATGCCGGCGGCCCGCGCGAACTCGTCGTCCTGGTGGATGGGGTTGAAGTCGCCGGAGGCGCCGGCGTAGCGCGTGAGCTGGATCTGCTGGATGGGGCCCTTCGCCAGCGGCGGCAGGTCGTCGCCGACCTTGACGTCGTCGAAGTAGACCTTCGCGTACTTCACAGGCGCACCACCGTGACCTGGCGGATGGTGGCGACCAGCTCGTTGGTGCGGTCGGTGACGGCGGTCTCGCGCACCACGAAGGCCATGGGGCCGCTACGGCCGGACTTCTCGTACACGTCCACGACCTTCGACCGGCACAGGAAGGTCTCGCCGGGACGGATCGGGCGGTGCAGCTCGTACTCCTGCTCGCCGTGCAGCAGCCGGGAGACGTCGGTGCCGAGCTCGCGCAGGAAGTCGCCGCCGTCGCCGGCCGCCTCGCGGAACGTCGTCATGAAGGTCGGGGGCGCGATGACGTCGCCCCACTCCGAGGCCTGGCCGACCCGATCGTCCAAGTAGAACGGATTCAGGTCTCCGAGGGCCCGCGCGAACTCCTTGATCTTCCCGCGCTCGATCGTGACGACGAACGGCGGGAATTCCTTCCCCATCACGCCCCTGTTGATCTGGATCGGCATCAGCCCTCACCCTTCCTCAGCACGCGGTCGAGGAACTTCGCCAGGTTCGGCACGACGGCCCGCTCGTGCCGTCCCTCGGCGACCTTGTCCCGGTCGTCCCACGCCTCCACCTGGAAGAGGAAGCGCCGGCCGTCCACCTCCAGCAGGGTGGCCCGGGCCCGCACCGTCATGCCGACCGGCGTGGCGGCCAGGTGGCGCATCTCGACCATCGTCCCCACCGTGGCGGCGCCGGGCGGCAGGTGGGGGATCAGCACGCCGGCGGCGGCGTTCTCCAGCAGGCCGATGAGGAACGGGGTGGCGAGCACCGGCACGCCGCGGTTGCCCATCGCGTCGGCCGTCACGTCGGGCGTGACGGTGCCGGAGACCTCGTGGACGGCGCCGACCTCGGCAGGCATCGCTGCCGGGTTTTACCGTGGGAACAGCAGGAATTGCAAGCCCAACACGCCCGACGAACGCCGTAACGACGAGGATCAACCACGTCACGGGATCGGGCATGCCGTGCCATCATACGCGGGAATGATCCGCTGGATCGCCGCGGGCGGCGCCTTCGTGGTCTCGCTCGATTCCATCATGAACGTCGCGTTTCCGGCCATCGCCGCCGCCTTCGCCGTGCCGCCCGAGCGCATGCGCTGGGTCATCATCGGTTACGTCGGCACCTACGCGCTCACCGCGTTCGTGGGCGGCGCGCTCGCCGACCGCGTCGGCCACGGGCGCGTCTTCCGCGCGGGGCTGGCGCTGAGCGCGGTGGCGTTCGTGGTCGCCGGCCTCGCGCCGACGTTCGGCTGGCTGCTGGTCGGGCGCGTGCTGCAGGGCCTCGGCGGCGGCTGTGTGTACGGCACCGCGCCCGGCATCGTCACCCTGGCGGCGGCGCCGGCCGACCGCGGGCGCGCCCTCGGCTTTCTCGGCGCCGCCATCGGTCTCGGGCTGAGCGTGGGCCCGCTCGCCGCCGGCGTGCTGGTCGACACCCTCGGCTGGCGCGCGATCTTCCACGTGCGCGTGCCGCCGGCGCTGCTGGCGCTGGGCGCGGCGCTGGCCGCGCTGCCGGCCGCGTCGGCGCCGCGGGCGCCGCGCCTGGTCGCCGCGGCCGACATCGTGCGGGCGCCCGTGCTGGCGGCGGGCGCGCTCGCCTTCGTCGCCAACGCCGGGATCTTCGCCATCTGGCTGCTGGCTCCCTTCTACCTCGTCGCCGCCCGCGGCCTCGAGGCCTCCGCGGCCGGCGTGCTGTTCATGCTGACGCCGCTGGGGACCGCGCTGGCGGCGTCGCCGGCCGGCCGCCTGGCCGACCGCATCGGCGCGCGAACGCCGATCGTGGCGGGGCTGGCGCTGGAGGCGCTGGGCCTGGGGCTGCTGAGCCGCGCCGACGCCACCGCGCCGATCGCGCTGCTGGCGGTGTCGCTGTTCGCCGCCGGTTTCGGCCTCGGTCTCTTCCAGGTGCCCAACATGACCGTCGTCATGGCGGCGTTCGGGGCGGCGCAGCAGGGCGCAGCGGGCGGGTTCGCGTTCCTGGCGCGCACGCTCGGCACCGTGGCCGGCGTGGCGGCGCTCGCCCAGCTCTTCGCCGTCCGGCGGCTCGCGGTCGGCCTCGCGGCCGCGGCGGGCGAGGCGTTCCTGGCGGCCGCGCTCGCCGTGGGGCTGGCGGCGGCGCTGGCCGCGCTGCGCCGGGGCTGAATGACGTATCGGCCGAGACCGGCGGACGGCCCTGAACGGCCTGCGACTCGGCGTCCTCGACAACTCCAAGCCCAACGCCGGTGGCCTGCTGGACCGCGTGGCCGAGCTGCTGGCCAGCCGGGCGAGCGGCGTCACCATCCGCCGCTGGACCAAGCCCGGCGCCTCCCACCCCGCCGCGATGCTCGACGAGATCGCGGCCTCGGTCGACGTCCTCCTCACCGGATCCGCGGACTGAGGGTCCTGCACGTCGTGGAGTATCCACGACGCGGCCCAGGTGGAAGCGCGGGGCATTCCCGCGGTCGTCCTCGGCACTGACGCGTTCCTCTCGCTGGCGCGGGCGGCGGCCGGCAAGCACGGGATGCCGCATCTCTCGGTGGCACTCGTCCCGCACCCGATCGGCGGGATCGACCCGGCGGTGGTGCGCGGCAAGGCCGAGACGATCGCCGGCGAGGTGCTCGACGCGCTGACGCGAGATCCGGCGGCGCCGAGATCCGCCGGAACGGCCACGGCGACCGCCGTGGCCGACGCGCCCGACGACCTCGACGCCTTCCAGGCCTGGGCGGTGGCCGAGCGCTGGTCGGACGGGTTGCCGGTGCTGCCGCCGACCGCCGAGTGCGTCGCCCGCGTGCTGGGCCCCCGCGCGGCCCGTCGTGGCGACCGCGTCGCCGTGCTGGCGCCGCTCGACGGGCAGGCGACGCTGGAGGCGATCGCGGTCAACGCGGCGCTGGCCGGCGCCGGGCCCGAGCACCTGCCGGTGGTCGTCGCCGCCGTGCGCGCCCTGGCCGAGCCGCGCTTCAACCTGAACGCGATCCAGACGACCACGCACCCGTGCACGCCGCTGCTGATCGTCAACGGACCTGATCGCCGCGCGGCTGGGGATCACCGGCGGGCCCAACGCGCTCGGTAACGGGCACCGCGCCAACGCGGTGATCGGCCGCGCCGTGCGCCTGGTGCTGCAGAACGTCGGCGGCGCCCGGCCCGGCCACGAGGACCGCGCCACGCTCGGCCATCCCGGGAAGTTCACGTACTGCCTGGCCGAGAACGAGGCGGCGGCGCCGTGGGCGCCGCTGCACGTCGAACGCGGCTTCCCGGCCGGCGCGAGCTGCGTCACCGTCTGCGGGTCCGAGGCGCCCCACAACGTGAACGATCACGGCTCGACGACCGGCGAGGCGCTGCTGCAGGCGCTGGCCGGCACCGCCGCCACGACCGGGAGCAACAATATCTACCTGGCCGGTGAGCCGCTCGTGATTCTCGGACCGGAGCACGCCCGGACGCTGGCGGACTCCGGCTGGTCGAAGGCCGACGTCAAGCGGCGGCTGTGGGAGCGCGTGCGCGTGCGGCTCGACCGCTTCAGCGCCGAGAACCTCGCGCGGTTCGCCACCATCGATCCCGCCCGCTTCGCCGGGCAGCCGCCCGACGCCGAGGTCGCGTGGTGCCTGTCGCCCGACGACCTCATGGTCATCGTGGCCGGTGGCCCCGGCAAGCATTCCTCGCTGGTGCCGACCTTCGGCGCCACCCGCTCGGTGACCGTCGCCATCGAGGATTGAGCGAGACCGCCCATGCTGCCCCTGGTGTTGCTGCCGGCGATGCTGTGTGACGCGGAGCTGTACGACGCGCAGGTCGCGGCACTGGCCGAGGTCGTCCGGCCCGTGACGTTCCCCGTCGCCGAGTCGCCGCTGGCCGAGGCCGCGCAGTCGGTGCTGCGTCAGGCGCCACCGCGCTTCGTGCTCGCCGGGACGTCGGCGGGCGGCAATCTCGCGCTCGAGATCCTGGCGGCCGCCCCCGCGAGAGTGGCCGGCCTCTGGCTCATGGGCAGCAACCCCGGCGCCGATGACGACCCTGGCGGAGGGCTGGTCTGGAACGCCCGGGTCCGAGCCGGCGAGTTCGACGCCGTCGTCGACCAGCTGGCCGCGCGGGCGGTGCATGCGGGCGG
>DASWJN010000351.1:0-13428 GCA_036397135.1 Candidatus Methylomirabilota bacterium | reverse complement strand
GCGCTCGATCTTGAAGCGCTGCTCGCGCGCGTCGCCGTTGGTGACGAGCGCCAGCGGCAGGCCGCTCGCGCGCAGGGTGCCCAGGCACTCCAGCGCCTCGGGAAACAGCGCCATCACCGCCCGGCGGCGGGCGGCGAACGCCTCGGCGATCGCCGCGCCCAGTCCGGCGTCGCCGCCACAGCGCTCGAGCGCGTGCGTGGCGATGCGCGTCCAGGCGCGCGGCATGTCCACGCGCTCGCGCCGGTGGCGCTCCGGGTCGCTCCAGAACCAGCGGCGCGTCTCCGCGAGCGCGGCGAGCAGCGGCGCCTGCGGGACCCCGGCGGCCGCGGCGGCGCACGCCGCCTCCCAGCACTGCTCCACGCCGCCCGAGTAGTCGAGCAGCGTGTCGTCGAGGTCGAGCAGCAGCGCCTTCATGCCGGCGCCTCCTCCACGGCCCGGGTTCCGGCGATGCCGCGGGGGTCGCGGACCCGTGTGGCCAGCATGACGAGCCCGGCCATCCCGGTGACGAGGGCGACGACGAAGACAACCCGGAAGCCGAAGGCGTCGGCCAGCAGCCCGGCCACCAGGGGCGCCGCGAAGGCGACCGGCGCCATCGAGGTGGTCCCCAGGCCGATGTAGGTCGGCCGCTCCGCCGGGGTGGGCGCGAACTCCAGCAGCACGTTCAGCGCCGACACGTTGATCGCCGCCGTCTGCAGACCGGTCAGCACGAACACGGCCTCGAACGCCGTAAGCGTGGGCGCCAGCAGCGCGACGACGTTGGCGGCGGCGGTCGCCGCCATCCCCACCAGCAGCACCAGGCGGTGGCCGGCGTGGTCGCCGACCCAGCCGAGCGTGAGCGTGCCCAGCGCGTGGCCGGCGACGAGCAGCGCAGTGAACACCCCGGCCTTGGCCGCCGGCGCGTCCCAGGCGCGGAGCGCGTACACGGTGTAGAACCCTGCGGCCATGGTGCCGGCCAGCGCGAAGGCGCGGGAGGCCAGGAACCACGACAGATTCCGGTCGCGCCGCAGCAACCCGGGCACGCGGGCGAGATACGTGCGCAGGCCGACGGGCTCGGCGGCCGCGCCGCCGGCCGGCTCGCGGACGAAGACCAGCGCCAGCCACGACAGCCCGAGGAACGCCGAAGCCGCGAGGAAGCAGATGCCGTAGCTGGCCGGCGCCGGCACCCGGGCCAGCACGGCGGCGACGACGAAGCTGGCGCCGAAGCTCACCACGCCGGCCGCCAGGCTCCACAGCGCGAAGAACCGACCGCGCGTCGCGGTGGGCACGGCGCGCCCGATGAGGTCCATCCACGCCGGCATCAGCAACCCGCCGACGCCGGTGCTCACCAGCAGCATGGCGAGCAGCACGGCCAGGGTGAGCCCGGGCGCGCGGTCGGCGACGAAGAACGCGAACAGGGCCAGGACGAGATAGGGCACCCGCTCCCACCCCGTCCAGCGGCGGATGAACGGCAGCTTGCGGGCCAGCGCCTCGGTGTGGCCGGCGGCGAAGAGCGAGGGCAGGAACCAGCCGAGCGTCATCACGGCCGGGATGGCGCCGATGGCCACGTTCGGCGCGCCGAGCCAGGCCGCGAACGCCGGCAGGATGGTGGCCTGCGACGCGAACGCGAGACCGACCAGGAAGAGGCCGTAGTCCGCCCCCAGCAGCAGCACGTTGCGGGCGCGCTCGGTCACCGGGCGCGCGCGACGACGCCGAGCGCGATTTCCACGGCGCGGACCAGCAGGCCCGCGTCCATGCTCGGCTGCTCCAGGCCGCTGGCGGCCACCATCGAGGGCAGGAGCGGCACGTGGATGAACCCCGCGCGGGCCGGGTGCCGCCGCTCGGTCAGCAGGTGCAGCGTGGCGTACAGCGTCTGGTTGCAGAGGTACGTGCCCGCCGTGTTCGACACGTAGGCCGGAACGCCCTCGGCGAGCAGCGCGGCCAGGATCCCCGCCAGCGGCAGGGTCGCGAAGTAGGCGGCGGGCCCGCCGGGGACGCAGGGCTGGCCGTGGACGCGGAAGCCGGCGTTGTCCGGCGTGTCGAAGTCCATCACGTTCACCGCGACGCGCTCGAGCGCGATCCGCGCCCGGCCGGCCGCCAGGCCGAGGTGCACGATGGCCACCGGGTCCGTCTCCTCGACCAGCCGTGCCACGCGCGGCCCCGCCTCGGCGTGGCGCACGGGCAGCACCGCGCTGCGCACCACGGCGCCGGCCACCGCCCGGCCGTCGAGGGCCTTGGCCACCTCCTCGGCGGGATTGGCGGCATGACCGGCGAAGGGTTCGAAGCCGGTGACGAGCAGCGTGGGCCGACTCACGCCTGCCGCTCCAGGAGCAGGAGATCGCCGCGGAATCGCCGGAACAGCAGCGTCCACACCAGGGCATCGCTCTCCACGCTCAGTCGGCTCGCCTCGGCCCCCGCGGCCTCGACGCGCACGCGGACGAGGGCCGGTCGCGTGAAGCGTCGCAGCCGCGCCTCGGCCGTGCCCGCGTCGGCGTCGTAGCGGGTGATGCGGGCGCCGAGGCGACGCAGCACCGCCACGCTGTGCAGCAGCACCACGTCGGGCTGGGCGCCGACGACCACGTCGCGGGCACGGGCACAGGAACGCCACGGCATGTCACTCAAGATAACGCATCGCAACCCTCGCCTGCTATCCTGCGCGCATGACCGAGACCCTCGCCGATCATCTCACGCTCGAGCAGGCCGACCGGGTCGCCGTCGTCACCGTCAACCGGCCCCGAGGCCCGCAACGCCATGACGTTTGCGATGTACGAGGGGCTCCACGACCTGTGCGAGCGGCTCGACGCCGACCCCACCGTGCGCGTGGTCATCCTGCGCGGGGCCGGCGACCAGGCCTTCGTGAGCGGCACCGACATCCGCCAGTTCCAGACGTTCAAGACGAGGGAGGACGCCCTCGGATACGAGGCGCGCATCAGCCGCGTGTTGCACCGCATCGCCGGCATGCGCAAGCCGACGATCGCCATGATCCAGGGTGACGCCGTCGGCGGCGGCATGTTCATGGCGCTGGCCTGTGACCTGCGGCTGGCCGCCGAGCACGCGCGTTTCGGAGCGCCCATCGCCCGCACGCTCGGCAACTTCGCCGCGCCCGCCAGCCTGGCCCTGCTGGTCGCCACCGTGGGTCCGGTGCGCGCGCGGGAGATGGTCATCACGGCCCGGCTCATCACCGCGCCCGAGGCGAAGGCGCTGGGGCTGGTGGACCAGGTGCACCCGCTCTCCGAGCTGGAGGCGCGCGCCCGCGAGCTGGCCGCGCGCATCACCGAGCACGCCCCGCTCACGCTGGCCGCGGTGAAGGAGGCCACCCGCCGCTACATCGCCGGCGTCGCGCCCGGGAACCTCGAGGACCTGATCCTCTCCTGCTATCTCTCCGAGGACTTCCGGGAGGGTGTGCGCGCCTTTCTGGAGAAGCAAGGCCGACTGGAAGGGCCGCTGATTCAGCGCCCGCGCAGCCAGCGCCACACCGTTTCGGGCGTGATCGGCAGCGCGCGGACGACGGCGCCGTAGGGCGCCAGCGCGTCCTCGACCGCGTTGGCGACGGCGGCCGGGCCCGGGATGGCGCCGCCCTCGCCCACCCCCTTGGCCCCGAGCGGCGTGAACGGCGAGGGATGCTCGAGGCGCCCGACCTCGATGTCGGGGACGTCGAGCGCGGTCGGCTTGAGGTAATCCATGAACGTCGACGTCAGCAGCTGGCCGCTCTCGTCGTAGCGGAACTCCTCCAGCAGGGCCGCCCCGATGCCGTGCGCGGTCGAGCCGTGCACCATGCCCTCCACGATGAGCGGATTGAGCTCGCGCCCGCAGTCGTGCACGACCACGTACTTCACGAGCCGCACGCCGCCGGTGGCGGGATCGACCTCCACCAGGCAGCAGTGGGCGGCGTTGGCGAAGACGAGCTGCGAGGGCACGCGGCGGGTGGCGTCCATCGGGCGGGCCAGCGGATTCTGGTGGGCGTGGCGCGCCTCCAGGCCCGGTTCCTCGCCGGGCGGCAGGCCGAGGACGTCGGCATAGGCCGTGCGGGCCAGTTCGCGAAAGGTCAGGCGCCGGCCCGGCGCGCCGCGCACGCGGACGGCGCCGTCGTCCAGCTCGAGGTCGGCCGGATCGATCTCGAGGCGGAACGCCGCCAGCCGGAGCAGCTTGTCGCGGACGCGGCGGGCGGCCCCCACGACGGCGCCGGTGTCGGTCACCGAGAACTTGTTGGAGTAGTTGCCCGACAGGTAGAGCCAGGGGGTCGTCGCCGAGTCGAAGCCGCGCGCGACCGACACCTGCCCGGGATGCACCGCCAGCTCGTCGGCGACGATCTGGGCGACCACCGTCTCGTAGCCCTGGCCGCTCGGCGGATCGCCGAGCGCCGCCCTCACCTGCCCGTCGGGCTCGACCCGCACCATGGCCGCCTCGGCCGAGCCCGAGGCCGCCCGGCGGCCGGTGATGATCTCGTACGACGCGAGGTTGGTGCCCGCCGGCTCCACCGAGGTCGCGATCCCGATACCGAGCAGCCGTCCTTCCGCCCGCGCGCGCGCCTGCTCCCGCCGCCAGCGTGCGTAGTCGAAGCGCTCGAGCGCCGCCCGCAGGGTGGCCGGGTAGTCGCCGCTGTCGTACCGCGAGCCGGTCGGCGTCGCGTACGGCATCTCGTCGGCGCGCACGTAGTTGCGCAGCCGCAGCTCGGCCGGATCGACCGCCAGCCGGTGCGCGAGCCGCGCCATCGCCCGCTCGATGGCGAAGCACATGAACGGCTTGCCGATGCCGCGGTTGGCCCCGCTCGGGCATTTGTTCGTCAGCACCGACCACGCCTCGTAGCGGATGGCGGGGATGCGATAGCCGTTGGCGATGTTGCCGAGCTTGATGAGGTTGTGCTGGGCGGGCGAGACGAGGTTCTTGCCCTCGTCGGTGACGTCCCGCACCGACAGCCCGAGCAGCGCGCCATCGGCCCGGTAGGCCAGCGCCACCCGCATCACGCCGTTGGCCGCGTGCATGAGGGCGCTCAGGTTCTCGCGGCGGTCCTCCAGGAACTTCACCGGCCGGCCGGCCCGGCGGGCCAGGAGCGCGCAGATCAGCAGGTAGGCCGGGCGGCGCTTGTTGCCGAAGCCCCCTCCGATGTCGGGGCACACCAGTCGCAGGCGCGCCTGGGGCACGCCGAGCGACTCGGCCAGGATCGCCAGCGTGAGGCCCGGCCGCTGGTCGTTGGTCGTGAACGCGTAGCTGTCGGTGCCGGCGTCGTACTCCGCGATGCACCCGAAGGTCTCGAGCGGCGTGGAGGCGTACCGCTGGATCTCGAAGCGCTCCTCCAGCACGCCGTCGGCGCCGGCGAAGGCCGTGTCCACGTCGCCGTAGCTCAGCGTGTCGTGCCAGACGACGTTGGTGCCGAGCGCCGGATAGAGCAGCGGGCCCTCGCCGCGCGCGGCCGCCTCGGCGTCGAGCGCCGCCGGCAGCGGCTCGTACGCGACCCGGATCGCCTCCACGGCATCCTCGGCCGTGGCCCGGTCGACCGCGGCGACCGCTGCCACCGGCTCGCCCGCGAACCGCACCCGGTCCACGGCCAGGCAGTGGTCGTCGATCGGCGCCGCGGTCGGGATCAGCGGCCGGATGGGCCGCGACGTCGCCGCGGCCTCGGCCCCGGTCAGCACGGCGGCGACGCCCGGCAGCGCGGCGGCCGCCGTGGCGTCGATCGACACGAGGCGGGCGTGGGCGTGCGGACTGCGCACCATGGCGACGTGCAGCAACCGCGCGACGCCGAGGTCGTCGAGGAACCGGCCCCGCCCGGCCACGAGCCGAGCGCCCTCCCTGAGCGGCAGCGGCCGGCCCACCCAGCCGCCGGGCTCCCGCCCGGGCATCAGGCCGCTCCCCCCTCGCGGCGGGCCCCGGCCGCCCGAGCCACCGCGCGCACGATGTTCACGTAGCCGGTGCACATGCAGAGGTTGGCGGCGAGCGCCTCGCGGATCTTGTCGACGGTCGGCGCCGTCGTGTGCTGGAGCAGTTCGTGGGCGACGACGATCATGCCGGGGGTGCAGAAGCCGCATTGCAGGCCGTGGGCGGTCCGGAACGCCTCCTGGAGCGGGCTCAGCCCCTCGGCCGGCGTGAGTCCCTCGATCGTCGTCACCGCGGCGCCCTCGCACTGGACCGCCAGCAGCAGACAGGCGCGCGCGCTCCAGCCGTCCACCAGCACGGTGCAGGCGCCGCACACGCCGTGCTCGCAGCCGACGTGGGTGCCGGTGAGCCCGAGCTCCTCGCGCAGGAAATCGGCGAGCAGGCGCCGCACGTCCACCAGGCGCTCGACGGCCTCGCCGTTGACCGTCAGCCGGACGGGCGCGTCCATGCGGCCTATGATAGCGTTGCCGGCCGTGAGCGGATTCGCGGAGTACGACGCCTACGACGCGCTCGGCCTCGCCGAGCTGGTGCGCCGCCGGCAGGTCTCGCCGGCCGAGCTGCTGGAGGCGGCGATCGCGCGGGTGGGGGCCCGCAACTCCACGGTGAACGCGGTGACGATGCCGCTCTACGACCTGGCGCGCACGGCGATCGCCGAGGGCCTGCCGGCCGGCCCGTTCACCGGCGTGCCGTTCCTTCTGAAAGACCTGACGGCGTCGATCGCGGGCGTCCCCATGACGCGCGGTTCGCGGTTCTTCGCCGATGCGCCGCCGCCGGCGGTTGACAGCGAGCACGTCGTCCGGCTCAAGCGGGCGGGGCTCGTGATCTTCGGCCGCACCAACACGTGCGAGCTGGGTCTCAGCCTCACCTGCGAGCCGCAGCTGCACGGCCCCACGCGCAACCCCTGGGATCCCTCGCGCATCTCCGGCGGCTCAAGCGGCGGCGCCGCAGCGGCGGTCGGCGCGCGCATGCTGCCCATGGCCCACGCCACCGACGGCTTCGGCTCGATCCGGGCGCCGGCGGCCTGCTGCGGGCTGGTCGGGCTCAAGCCCACGCGGGGGCGGAACACGATGGCGCCCTACACGGGCGAGGGCCTGGGCGGCTGCTCGGCCGAGCACGCGGTGACGCTGAGCGTGCGCGACTGCGCCGCCCTGCTCGACGCCACCGCCGGCCCCGGTCCCGGCGATCCCTACGTGGCTCCGCCGCCGGCGCGGCCGTTCCTGGACGAGGTCGGCGCTTCGCCGGGCCGGCTACGCATCGCCTGGACGGCGGTCGCCCCGAACGGCGCGCCTGTCGAGCCCGAGCCGCTACGCGTGCTGCGCGAGAGCGCGCGCCTGTGCTCGGACCTGGGTCACCACGTCGAAGAGACGGACCTTCCGGTCGACGGCGGGGCCGTGGTCCCGACCTTCCTCACGCTGATCGCGGCCAACACGGTCGTGAACCTGGCCGGCCACCCCACCGCGGGCCGGCCGCCGCGTCTCGGCGAGGTCGAGAAGGTCACCTACGCCACCGGACAGAAGGGCGAGCGCATCTCGGGCGCCGACTACGTGCGCGCCACGCAAGCGGCGCACCGGCTGGGGCGACAGATGGCGGCGTTCCACGCCGGCTGGGACGTGCTCCTCACGCCCGGCCTGGCCACCCTCCCGCCCCGGCTGGGCTGGCTCGACATGATGCTGGACGACGTCGACGAGTACTGGCGGCGGGTATTTGCGTTCTCGCCATTCACAGTCTGGTTCAATCTCACGGGCCAGCCGGCGATGATGCTGCCGCTGGGCGTGAGCGCCCAGGGCGTGCCGGTGGCCGTGCAGTGCGTCGCGCGCTACGGCGACGAGGTGACACTCTTCCGTCTGGCCTCCCAGATCGAGGCCGCGCGCCCCTGGATCGGCCGCCGGCCCGCGCTCGCCGGCTGACCGTCCTGGGCGCGACGGCCAGCCGCCTGCCCACCCGCTCAGCGCACGGGCGCGATGGCCACGTCCACCGTCACACGGTCTCCCTCGCGCAGGCCCGCGACGGTGGCGGCCGGCAGCTGCAGCGTCAGGTCGCCGTCGCTCGTCCGCACCGAGACCCGGCCGCTGTCGCGGTCGACCTTGGTCACCTCACCGATGAGGCGCTGGCGGCCGGACGACGCCGTGGCGGCCGGTGACGCCGCGGGGGCGGTCGTGGCGGGGGTCGTCTGCGCCCGGCTGTCGGTGGCCCCCGGCCCCGTCGCGACCGGAGGCTCGCCGCGCACCTGAAGGTGGTTGACGACCTGTCGGACGCCCTTGGTGGCGCGCGCCAGCTCCTCGGCCTGCTGCTTGTCGGCGGCCGAGGCGACGGTGCCGGTCAGGTAGACGATGCCCGACGAGGTGTCGACGTCGACCCAGGTCAGGTGGCGCACGTCGTTGGCGCCGAGGCGCGCCTTGACCGCGGCGGTGGTGGTCCGGTCGTTGATGTTGGTGCCGAGGCTGCGGCCGGTCAGGGTCTGGCAGCCGGTGCCGAGGCCGACGAGCGCGGCGAGCGCGAGGATGGCGGCCGATGATCGCTTCATGATGCCCCTCCGTGGTAGTGCGTTCCGGAATCGCCTTCAGCCACGGTGCAAGGCCAGTGCCGCCGGCTGCGTCGAACCCGGTCAGGCCGCGCGGAAGCGGAGGCCTCCCGTGTCGCGCACGATGTAGCCCGGACGGGGGAAGTGGGCGGGCAGGACGAGCACGCCGCTGTCGGCGTGGCGCTCGACGAAGGCCTCGCGCGTCTTGCGCGCCCGGCCGCCGTCGTGGCAAAACTGGCTGTTCCACTGCGGCTCCGCCACCTGCACCGTGCGGTGCATGAGATCGCCGGCGAAGACCGCCGCTCCGGCGGGCGTCGTCAGCCGCACGGCGACGTGACCGGGCGTGTGACCCGGCGTCGCCTCGAACGCCAGGCCGGGAGCGATCTCGTGGTCGCCGTCGACCAGCGAGACGCGGCCGGCCTCGACCACCGGCCGCACGCTGTCGGCGATGCAGCCGGACGGCTCACGTCCGTTTTCGCTCTCCCATTTCCAGAACTGCCACTCCTCGCCGTGAATGACGTACCGCGCGTTCGGGAACGTGGGCACCCACCGCCGACCCTGCAGGCGCGTGTTCCAGCCGACGTGATCGACGTGCAAGTGGGTGCACACCACCGTGTCGACCTGCTCGGGCGTCACGCCGGCGGCGGCGAGGTCGTCCAGCCAGGTGCCGTTGCGCTCATTCCACACCGGCGACTCGTGGCGGATCTTGCCGTTGCCGACGCCAGTGTCGATGACAATCGTGCGGCCGGGCATCCGCACCACCCAGGTCTGGATCCGCGAGCCGAGATCGCCGGTGGCCTCGTCGAAGAAGTCGGGCTTGAGCCAGCCGTGGTGGCGGGCGATCGCCTCCGGCGTGGATTCCGGCAGCATGCTCGCCGTCGGGTAGAACGAGCGCCCGATCTCGACCACCCGCGTGATGGCGACGTCGCCGAACCGGAACGCCCTCCCGTGCACGGCTTCGATGCTAGCATCCCCCGGTGTTCTATGGCTGGCTCGTCGTCGCCGGCGCCTTCGTCTCCCACCTGCTCTCCTACGGCGTCCTCACCGTGGCCTTCGGCGTCTTCTTCCCGTTCATGGCCGAGGCCCTCAACCTGGGCCGGGGCCTGCTCGCGGGGGTCGCCGCGGCCGCACGTTTGGTGTCGGCCGCGCTGTCGCCGCTGCTGGGACCGGTCGTGGACCGCCGGGGACCGCGTGGCGTCATGGCGCTCGGCGTGCTGAGCCTGGCCGGCGGCGCCGGCGTGCTGGCCGCGGCCGGGAACGCCTGGCAGGTCTTCCTCGGCTACGGCCTGGTGATGGCATTCGGCAGCATCGCGCTGGGCGAGCTGACCGGCGACACCACCGTCGCCCGGTGGTTCGTGCGGAGGCGCGGGCGCGCCCTGGCGGTATCCACGATGGGCCTCTCGACGGCGGGCATCGTGATCCCGCTGCCGGTGGCCCTCCTCATCGGCGCGCTCGGCTGGCGCGGGGCCTGGCTCGTCCTGGCCGCTGCCATCCTCGTGCTGGGCGCGGCGGCCACGGCGGTGATGCGGCGGCGGCCCGAGGACTACGGCCTGTCTCCCGACGGCGCGCCGGCGCCGCGACGCACCGGCGCCGTGGTCCCGGCCGCCGAGGTGTCGTTCGGCGCCCGGGAGGCGGCCCGGACGCCGGCCTTCTGGCTGCTCGTGATCAGCACGAACCTGGCCGGCCTCGGGTTCTTCGGCGTCAACCTCCACCTGTTCTCGTACGTGATCGACGGCGGGCTGTCGGCGGCGGTGGCGGCCTCGATGATCACCTACCTCTACACGCTGCACACGGTCGCCAAGCCGCTGTGGGGACTGATCGCCGAGCGCGTCCACGTGCGGCACTGCATCGCGGTCTGCTACGCGGGCGGCGCGGTCGGGGTGCTGGTCCTGCTGCTCGCCCCGGCATCGGTGGCGGGGCTGGCGGTCTTCGCGACCGTGTACGGGCTCACGCGCGGGGCGCAGTCGTTCGTGACGAGCCTGGCCTGGGCCGATTACTTCGGCCGCGAGGCGCAGGGCGCCATCCGCGGCCTGGCCTCCCCCTTCCGCCACCTCTCCGCCGCTGCGGGGCCGGTCGTCGGCGGCGTGCTCTACGACGTGACCGGCGACTACCGGCTGGCGTTCGCCATCTTCGCCACGGCCTTCCTGGCCGGAGCCGCCGTCGCCCTGGCCGCCGCGCCCCCCGCGCTCAGCGGCCGGGCAGCACACGGACCGGCAACCCTTCCAGGCCGCTCAAAACGGGCCAGATCCTAGGCGGCGAGGAATTCCCGACTGAGGCGTAGGCCGCCTACGCCGCCGGGAGGGAATGACGAGCCAACGACGGAGATGGCCCGTTTTCAGCGGCCGGGCAGCATCCGAGCCAGGGGCTCGAGATTCTTCGGGTCAGGCCTGAGCGTGCCGACCCCGTGCTCGTGGACCAGCCGCACCACCGCCTCGTTGAACGGTGTCTTGACGCCGACCCGCCGCCCCTGCTCGACGACGTGGCCGTTGAGGTAATCGACCTCGGTGCGCCGGCCGCGCATGACGTCCTGCAGCATCGACGGCCGCCCGCCGGCCAGGCTCTTCGCGCCGGCCGCCATGTCGGCCAGCAGGCGCTCGGCGTCACGCCCGGCGGCGGCGTCGACGAACCGCTGGGGGTCAATGCCGTAGATCGGCTCGACCTCGTGCCCGCACTTGCGGCCGACCGTGATGGCCTCGGCCGCGACCTGCACGGCGATGCGCGAGGGGACGGGCTCGCTGCGGATCTCGGCGGAGCCGAGGCCGCTGAGGCCGGCCAGCGGGTTGGCCATGCAGTTCACGGTGAGCTTGGACCAGCGCTCGCCGAAGAGGTTCGTCGTCACCCTGGCGCCGGCCACGTCGGTCATCACCTCGGCCAGCCGCCGGGCTCGTTCGCTGTCGCGGCCGTCCAGCTCGCCGATCTTGAAGCCGATCGACTGGGTGTCGGTCCGCATCGCATGGCCCGCCTCGTAGAGGCCGGCGCCGATCGTGATCACGCACCCCAGCGTGCGCTCGCGGCCGGCCACCGCCGCCACCCGCTCGTCGTTGATGCCGTTCTGGAAGTCGACGACGACGCCCTCGGGACGCGCCAGGTAGGGCAGCGCCAGCGCCGTCGCCCACTCGGTGTCGTAGGACTTCACGGCCACGAACACGGCATCGAAGGGCGTGGTGACGGACTGCAGCTCGTGGACGTGGAGGGCCTGCACGGGGATCACGTGGTCGCCGCAGGTGCCCGACAGGCGCAATCCCCTGCCCCGCATCGCCTCCACGTGCTCCGGCCACTGGTCGACCAGCGTGACGTCGCGCCCCGCCGTCGTGAGCATGCCACCGACCACGCTGCCGATCGCCCCCGCGCCGATGATCGCGATTCTCATGGGGTGGACCTCCCGGGTGATGGCGCGGAGTCTAGCACTGGTATGCTCGCGCCGTGATCCGCCTGGCCGATCTCACCTGGCCCGAGGCGCGGCGGGTGGCCCGTGATGCGCGCAGTGTCGTGCTACTGCCGCTGGGCGCCGTCGAGCAGCACGGTCCCCACCTGCCGCTGTCGGTGGACTGGCTGGGGGCGGAAGAGCTGGCGCGGCGGGTCGCGCCGCACCTGCGCCGCGCCGGCTGGCGGCCGGTGCTGGCACCGTCCCTGCCCTACGGCACGAGCACGCTGGCCGCCACGTGGGCCGGCACGGTATCGCTCTCCATCGCGACGATGAGGCGGCTCGTCGTGGAGGTCGTGCGCGGGCTCGCCGCTCACGGTTTCCGGCGCTTCGTCCTGGCCAACTACCAGGCCGATCCCGACCATTTGCACGCGATCGCCGCGGCCCGGCGGGCGCTGGGACCTGCGCGGCTCCAGGTCCTCGTCGCCGGGTTCGCCCCGGCCGGCCGCCGTCCCGACCCCATGACCGACCCGCGGGTGCGCGCACTCATGCGCAGCCCCCGGCCGGAGTACGAGTGGCACTCGGGGGAGGTGGAGACGGCCATGATGCTGTCGGTGGCGCCGCGGCTCGTGCGGCGAGCGGCAGCCCGCCGCCTGCCGCCGGCGTGGGTGGACTGGGCGGGTGCGCTGAGGCGGGGCGTCCGCCGGTTCGAGCGCATGCAGCGGGGCGGGCGCGGGTACTTCGGCTGGCCGGCCGCCGCGCGGGCGGCGACCGGGCGGCGCGTGATGGCGCTGCGCGGCCGGCTCATCGCGGCGGCGCTGCTCGCGGATCTCGCGGCCTGGCCGCGGAGCGGGGTCAGGCGCCGGCGGCGGCGCTGAGGCGGGCGCCGCGCGACGGGCGGCCGGCCAGGCGGGCCACCGGGGCGCGGCGGAAACAGTCGAGCGTGTGGTCGTTGACGAGACCGACAGCCTGCATGAAGGCGTAACAGATCGTGGGCCCGACGAAGCGGAATCCTCGCGCCTTCAGATCGGCGCTGAGCGCCCGCGACAGCGCGGTCTCAGCCGGCACGTCGCGCGGCGCGCGCCGCCGCTCCTGCCGCGGCCGCCCGCCGACAAAACGCCACAGGTACGCGGCAAACGAGCCGTGCTCGGCCTGCACGGCCAGGAACGCGCGCGCGTTGCCCACGGCGGCCTCGATCTTGGCGCGGTGGCGCACGATGCCCGCATCGGCGAGGAGCCGGCGGACGTCGCCGGGGCCGAAGCGGGCGACGCGGCGAGGATCGAAGGACGCGAAGGCGAGGCGGTACGCGGCGCGCTTGCGCAAGATCGTCGACCACGAGAGGCCGGCCTGGGCGCCCTCCAGCAGCAGGAACTCGAACAGCCGGCGGTCGTTGCGCACCGGCACGCCCCATTCCCGGTCGTGGTAGGCGACGTCGAGGGGATCGCGCGCCCAGCGGCAGCGGCGGCGTGAATCGGCGCGGCGACCTCGTGGCCCGGACGACGAGCGGGGTGGCGGCATGGCCGGAACGGTGACCGGATTATACGTCGGCCACGGCGGCCAGCGGACGGCCAGGAGTGTGCTCAGCCGGGGCGCGACGAGCGGTGGGGGGTATGGGGGGCCATGTCGGGGCCCCCCATGTCACCAGCTAATGAATCTCGTGAAACGTGGTGACGCCGGGGGTGGGGCGCGGGGG
>DASWJN010000350.1:0-8936 GCA_036397135.1 Candidatus Methylomirabilota bacterium | reverse complement strand
GCGGGGGGCGCCGGCCCAACTCACCGCCGAGCGGGTGAAGGAGCTGCTCGAGCGCAACGGCTACATCAAGGATCTCGACTTCGACCCGGTCACCCGCGTGGCCGGCGCGCTGGCCTTCCACACCGTGGCCGACTTCCAGGCGCGCAAGGTCATCGAGGCCCGCTCGGTGGCCACGCTCTTCCGCGGCTACGAGGTCATCATGGTGGGGCGCGACCCGCGCGACGCCATCTACATCACCAGCCGGGCCTGCGGCGTGTGCGGGGGCGTGCACTCGACGACCTCGGCGATGGCCATCGAGATGGCCATCGGCTGCGTCCCGCCGCCGCTCGGCGTGCTGGTCCGCAACCTGGCGCTCGCGCTCGAGTTCCTCTACGACCACCCGCTGCACCTGCACCTGCTGGCGGGGCCGGACTACTCGGCGGCGATGGTGGGGCCGACCAACCCCTCGCTGCTCGCCCGGGCCCGCACCACCGAGGCGCCGCACGCCGTGGTCCACGGCTTCCGCACGATGGGCGAGCTGATGGACGACCTCAACCCGCTCAGCGGCAAGCTCTACCTCGAGGCGCTGCACATGACCCGGGTGGCCCGCGAGGCGTACGTGCTGATCTGCGGCAAGTACCCGCACCCGCAGACGATCGTGCCCGGCGGGATGAGCTCGACGATCACCCTGAGCGTCATGAACGAGATGTTCACACGGCTGGCCCAGTTCTTCGACTACAGCAAGAAGCTCGCGACCATCTGGGACGACCTCACCGAGTTCTTCTACCAGGCCAACCCCGCCTACCGGCAGGTCGGCGCCCGGCGCGCGAACCTGATCGACTCGGGGATCTTCGATCACCCCGACGCCTACGACGCCACCTACGCCAACGCGGCGGCGTGGGGCGAGCGACGGTGGGCGACGCCCGGCGTCATCGTCGAGGGCGAGCTGGTCACGACGGATCTGCACCGGCTCAACATCGGCGTCGAGGAGTTCGTGGACCACTCCTACTACGAGGAGTGGAGCGGCAACGGGCAGCGCCAGCGCTTCGCCGCCGATCCGGCCGGCCATCCGCTGTCGCCCTATCACCCCTGGAACAAGGTGACCAAGCCGCGGCCCCAGGGGCAGAGCTGGAAGGAGAAGTACACCTGGGACACGACGCCGCGCTGGGACCGCCAGTCGATGGAGGCCGGCGCCTACGCGCGGCTGTGGAACACGGCGGTCGCGCGGAAGCTCCCCGCCAACCCGTTCATCGAGTCCACCGGCACGTCGCTCAAGCTGCGGCTGCCCCAGGGCGCGCTGCCCGAGATGGAGCTGGAGTGGCGCGTGCCGGCGGTGTGGAACGCGTTCGAGCGCAACCGGGCCCGGGCGTACTGCACGGGCTTCACCGCGCTGGTGGCGATGAACAACTGGCTGGCGGCGATGGACCGCCTGAAGACCGGCGACACCCGGACCAGCACGCCGTTCGAGATCCCCAGGCGCGGAGAGCAGCAGGGCGTGGGGTTCTGGGGGGCGGGCCGCGGTTACCTCACCCACCACCTGACGCTCGACCGGGGCGCGGTGGCCAACTACCAGATCCTCACGCCCTCGACCTGGAACGCCTCGCCGAGCGACCGCTGGCGCCAGCCGGGCCCCTACGAGGAGGCGGTGCTCAACACGCCGCTCCTGGAGGAGACCGACGACCCGAAGCAGTTCAAGGGGATCGACGTCCTGCGCGCGATCCGCAGCTTCGATCCCTGCATGCCGTGCACGACGCACATCCACACGGACGCGGGCGTCATCACGCGCGAGGTCAACACGTGCGCCTGCGGCGTGGACGACGAGCCCGCGTGATGGTGGGGCACCGTGGAATCCGGTGACACCGGGGGTCGGGCGCGGGGGCCGGCGGCGCGCCGGCATGGCTCGCCTGTCGCCGTAACTCGCTCCGGGCGCGGCGCGCTCGGGCCCCCCATCCCCCCGAGGGGGCTGGGGCTCAGACCAGGCGAATCGCTGGCGGCTCGCGCGCCGCGCCCTGCGCTCGAACGGCGACGACGGCTCGCCATGATGGCGTGCCGCCGGCCCCCGCGCCCGACCCCCGGTGTCACCACGTTTCAGGAGCCTCACTAGCGATGCGGGTCGTCATTGCCGGGGTCGGCTATCGTAATCTCCGCGATCATTCCGTCGGGCTGGCCGTCGTCGATCGTCTGGAGGCGCGTCCGTGGGACGGGGACGTCGTCGTGGAGGATCTCAGCTACAACCCGATCGCGGTGGTGCAGCGGCTGGAGGACGAGCCGGCGGAACGGCGGTTCGAGCGCGCGGTCGTCGTGGCCGGCGTGGACCGGGGACGAGCGCCGGGCACGGTGACCGCGTACTGCTGGGACGGCGTCCTGCCGGGCGACGACGAGATCCATCGCGCGGTGACCGAGGCCGTCACCGGGGTGATCGCCCTCGACAACACGCTGGTCGTCACCCGCCACTTCGGGGCCCTGCCCGAGGAGGTGATCGTCGTCGAGGTGGAGCCGGCGGTGCACGAGTTCGGCGAGACGTTCAGCGATGCGGTGGCGGCGGTCCTCGACGGGGTGTGCAAGCTCGTGGCGAGCCTCGCGACCGGGCCGGAGGAGGCGGCGCGGCTGCCGCGCGCTCCGCTCGGCGGCCCGGTCGCCGCGGGCCTGCCGGCGCCGTGATGGCGGCGCACCCCGAAATTCCCGGCGCCGGGGGCGAGCCCGAACGCGACCTGCTCGACGAGGTGCCGCGGCTCATCGCGGCGCTGGAGGCGCATCCCGATCGCGAGGTCGGCGCCCAGGTCACCGCCCTGCTCCAGGGCATCGACACAATTCACCGGACGGCGCTCACGCGCCTCGTCGGCGCGATCCAGGCGATCGCTGGCGAGGCTTTCATGAACCGCCTGACCGCCGATCCGGCCATCCGCCTGCTGCTGACGTCCTACGACCTGCTGGCCGTCGACCGGCGGCTGCTCGCCGAGGAGGCGCTCGACACCGTCCGCGGCCACCTCCACGCGCACGGCATCGACGTGGAGCTGGCCAGCGTGGTGGGGGGCGCGGTGTATGTCAAGGTCCACGGGCTCGCCGGCGGCACGATAAACGGGCCCCCCGGCGGCGCCATCCCCGAAGAGGCCGTGCGCCACGATCTGGAGGAAGCGCTGCGGGCGGGGCTCGCCGGCTTCCAGGAGCTGGTGCTGGGCGACCGGCCGGCGGCCGGGTCAGCGCTGCTGCAGATCGGCGGCCTGCGCCAGCCGCATCGCCCGGTCTATCGCCGCGCGTGTGCGGCGGCGGACGTCCCCGGCGGCGCGATGAAGGCGGTGGAGATCGACGGGCACGGCGTTCTCGTCGCCAACGTCGAGGGCCGCTTCCACGCCGTCGCCGACCGGTGCGGCGACGGTCCACTGCCCCTGCGGTTCGGCACGCTGCAGGGCGCCGAGCTGCGCTGCAGCTGGCACGGCTGCCGCTACGACGTGCGCACGGGCCACCGGCTGGACGGTGGGCCCGAGCGCCTGGCCGTCCTCCCGGTCGCCGTCGAGAACGACGACGTTCGCGTCGCGATCGACGTCGAGCCCGTCGCGAGCCCCTGAGCCATGCGGACGTTGATCGCGGGGTTCGGCAACGTGCTGCGCGGCGACGACGGCTTCGGCGTCGAGGTCGTCCGGCGCCTGGGCCAGCTCGAGCCGCCGCTGCCCGGCGTCGATCTCATGGAAGTCGGCACCGCCGGTATCCGCCTCGCCCAGGAGCTGCTCACCCCCTATGACCGCCTCGTCATCGTCGACGCGATGACCCGGGGCGGCGCGCCGGGGACGGTCTACGTCACCGCCGTCGAGTCGGTCGAGTCGGCGGCCGAGGTCGACCTGCACCTGGCCGTCCCCGCCCGCGCGCTGTCGGTGGCCCAGGCGCTGGGCGCCCTGCCGCGAGAGGTGTTCGTCGTCGGCTGCGAGCCGGCCGAGGTCGACGAGCTGACGACCGCCCTCACGCCGCCCGTGCGGGCCGCCGTGGACACCGCCCTCGGCCACATCCGCCGCCTGCTCGGCGCGCGGCCGGCAGCCGGCTCCCTGGACGACCTGAAGCAGCGCGACGAGATCCTCCAGATCATGTTCTGGCTGCACGGCGAGGGCTTCGGCCCCGACGTGTCGCCCGCCGACATCCTCCGCTTCGCCGGCGACGAGGCGGCGGTGCGCCGCACCCTCGCCCAGCTCGTCGAGGACGGCTACGCGGAAGCGCTTCCCGACGATGCGCGCTACCACCTCACGCCGCTCGGCGTCCAAGAAGGCCGGCGGCGGTTCCTGGACGAGTTCGAGCCCTACCTGGCCCGCCGCGCGCACGGCCAGTGCGGCGCGGCCGACTGCGACTGCCAGCAGGGTGGCGAATGCCGCGAGGCCGTGTGACCACCGCCACGTGCGGGTGCGGCGCGGCGCTGCGAGACGGCGACTGCCTCTGCCCGGCGACGCCGCTGGCCCAGCTGATCGGCCGCCGCTACGCCCTGGGCCTCCTGAGCCTCATCGCCAACCGCCGCACCATCCGCTTCACCGAGCTGCGCAGCCGGCTCGGCGACGTCAGCTCGTCCACGGTGGCCGCCCGCCTCAGCGATCTCGAGAAGGCCGGCCTGATCGCGCGCACCGTGTACCCCGAGACGCCGCCGCGGGTGGAGTACTCGCTGACGCCGCGCGGCCGCGAGCTGTGCGGCATCCTCACCGACTTCCTGCGTCGGGGCCGGCGCTGAGCCGGGATACACCAAGATCCAATAGACGGACGGGTGGCGCGGGGCTAGGTTCAGCGGTAACCGGAGGTCTTGGCAATGAAACTGGAAAGTGCCGCGAAGGTGAAGTATGGAATCTGGGGCCTGATTGGCGGGGCCGTCACTGCGATGATTCTCGGCTTTGTGTGGGGTGGGTGGACGACCTCCAGCACGGCCAGTGCGATGAGCGCGAAAGCGGTCGTGTCGAGCCAGGCGGCGGTCTGCGTCGCCCAGTTCGTGAAGCAACCCAATCACGAACAGAAGCTCAAGGAATTCGGGGAAGTGAACAGCTGGACGAGGGCTGAATTCATCGAGAAGGGTGGCTGGGACACGATGCCCGGGCAAGACAAGGCCGATTCGGAGGTCGCCCGGGCATGCGCCGAAGGGCTCGAACTCCTCGTCAAGCAGTAACACGGGCGGCGAGGGCCGCGCGGGCCAACCGCGCTTGACCGCGGACCGACGCGGGCGTAGACAGGAAGGGACCCGGACGGAACGACCGAAGACGGTCGGGAGGTGAATCATGGCGCTGAGGATCAACAGTGAAGCTCCCAACTTCACCGCCGACACCACGCAGGGCCGCATCAATTTCCACGAGTGGATCGGCAACGGCTGGGCCATCCTGTTCTCGCACCCGAAGAACTTCACCCCGGTCTGCACGACGGAGCTGGGGTACATGGCGGGGCTCAAGCCGGAGTTCGACAAGCGCAACTGCAAGATCATCGGGCTGAGCGTGGACTCGGTCCCCGACCACGAGAAGTGGTCCAAGGACATCGAGGAGACGCAGGGGCACGCGGTGAACTATCCCTTGATCGGGGACCCCGAGCTGCGGGTGGCCAAGGCCTACGACATGCTGCCGGAGGAGTCGGGGACGACGGCGCAGGGCCGGACGGCGGCGGACAACGCGACGGTGCGCTCGGTGTTCGTGATCGGGCCGGACAAGAAGATCAAGGCCATGCTGACGTATCCCATGAGCACGGGGCGCAACTTCGACGAAGTGCTGCGGCTGGTCGACTCGTGCCAGCTGACGGCCAAGCACAAGGTGGCGACGCCGGTGAACTGGCGGCAGGGTCAGGACGTGATCATCGTGCCGGCGGTCTCGGACGCCGAGGCGAAGCAGGCGTACCCGGGCGGCTGGAAGGCGCCCAAGCCCTACATCCGCATCGTGCCGCAGCCGAAGTAGGCGGGGCGCGCGCCCGATCAGCGACGGGCGCGGCGCTTCGCCTGCTCGTCCAGCACCGCGAGGAACGCGCGGCCGCTCGCGCCGAGCGTGCGCCGCTCGGCGTGGATCACGTGGAAATGGCGGCGGATCCGGAGGCGGCGGACGGGCACGACGGCGAGCTGCCGCGCCCGGATCTCGGCGCCGATGGCGTAGCCGGAGACGAACGCGATGCCGAGCCCGGCCATCACGCACTGCTTGATGGCCTCGGTGTGGTTGAGCTCCATGGTGGCGGTCGGGGTGATCCCGGCGTGCTGCAGCGCCCGCTCCATCACTTGACGGGTGGCCGAGCCCTCCTCCCGCACCAGCAAGCGCTCGCCCGCCACCTCGCGCGGGCCGATCGCCCCGCGCCGTGCCCACGCATGGCGCGGCGGCACGATGAGGACCAGCTCGTCCACGAGGCCCGCCGCCACGCACCGCTCGCCCGGGCCGAGCACGTGACCGCCCACGACCCCGAGGTCGACCTGGTCCGCGCGCACGCGCTCCTCGATGAGCCGCGAGTTGGCGATGTGCAGGCTCAGCTCGATCCCGGGATACCGCCGCCGGAACACCCCGATCGCGCGCGGCAGCACGTAGATACCGGGCGTCGTGCTGGCGCCGACCACGAGCGCGCCGCGACCGAGACCATCGATGTCCGCCACGGCCTGGCGCGCGTCGGCGGTGGCGGCCGCCACCCGGGCCGCGTGGGGCTCGAAGACGACCCCGGCCTCGGTGAGCGTGATCCGGCGGCCGCGACGCACGAAGAGGCGCTTGCCCAGCTCGCGCTCCAGCTCCTGGACGTGCCCCGACAGCGTCGACTGGGACAGATGGATCCGCTCGGCCGCGCGGCTGAAGCTGCGCTCGCGCGCCACCGCCAGGAAGGCCTCGAGCTGCCGGAACGTCATTCGGGTTTTCCCAATCGGGAAGTTCGAGACAACGTATTGGACCCTATCCCTCCAACAGGCGTAAGACAACCGTGGGCCGAGCGCGCAGCTGAAAGAGAGGGCCGATCACATGCCGAACGACCTGTCACCGGAGACCCTTGCGGCCCAGGCCCTCGGAGACGTCGATCCAGTGTTCGGGGCGGTGTCTCCTCCGATCCACCCGTCCACCGTGTACGAGGCCAACACCGACGGCACGGTTCGGGGAGGCGTCGCCTACACGCGTGCGGACAACCCGACCTACGATCACGCCGAGAAGCTCCTCGCCGCGCTCGAAGGCGGCGCCTCGTGCATGCTGTTCGCCTCCGGGAGCGCGGCCGCCACCGCCGTCTTCCAGTCCCTTCTGCCCGGCGATCACGTCGTGGTACCGCGGATTCTCTACTGGGGTGTCCGCAAGTGGCTGGCGGAGTTCGGCATCGCCTGGGGACTCGACGTCGAGTTCGTGGACACGAGCCAGCTCGCCGCCGTGCAGGCCGCCATCCGTCCCGGGCGAACGCGGCTCGTCTGGCTGGAAACCCCGGCCAATCCCACCTGGGACATCGCCGACGTCGCCGCGATCGGCGAGGTCGCTCACGCGGCCGGCGCGCGCCTTGCGGTGGACAATACCGTCGCGACGCCGGTGCTCACCCGCCCCATCTCGCTGGGGGCGGATCTCGTCGCCCATTCGGCCACGAAGTACCTGAACGGCCACGGCGACGTCCTGGCCGGGGCGCTCGTCACCGCCCGTCCGGACCCGTTCTGGGAGCGCATCCGGTCCTGGCGTCGCGAGGCCGGGTCGATACCCGGTCCGTTCGAGGCCTGGCTGCTCCAGCGCGGAATGCGAACACTGTTCCTCCGCGTGCGCCGCTCGTCGGAGACGGCGTGGCACGTCGCCCGGCACTTCGAGAAGCACCTGGCCCTGATGGCCGTGCTCTACCCGGGGCTGGCGTCGCACCCGGGCCACGAGGTGGCGGCGCGCCAGATGGGCGGCGCGTTTGGTGGGATGCTGTCCGTGCGGGTCGCGGGTGGTGAGACCGGTGCCCTGGCCGTCCTGGCCCGCGTGAAGGTGTTCAAGCGGGCGACCTCGCTCGGGGGTGTCGAGAGCCTCATCGAGCACCGCCGCAGCACCGAGGGGGCCTCGTCGCCGGTTCCCGCGGATCTGTTGCGGCTCTCGATCGGCCTCGAAGCGCCGGAGGACTTGATCGCCGACCTCGAAGCGGCGCTGAGCACCGTGGCCCGCGCCGGCGGCGGGGCGCCCGCCGGCGTGAGCCGCGCTGCTCGCGCGCCACTCGAGTCCGACGTGATGCGCGCCGTGGTGGCGGTCGTCGAACGGAGCGTGGCGCCCGCCATCATCGCGCGTGGTGGCTCGGTGCGGGTCGTCTCCGTCGAGGACGGCGTCGTGACGCTCGAGGCGAGCGGCTCGCCCGGCGCCATCGCGCCGGCCACGGCGCGCATCGAGACGCTGCTCCGCACCGCGGTGCCGGGAGTCGCCAAGGTGCGGGTGGTGTCGCCCGGGCAGGGCCGGGATCTTCCCGGAGAGCCCGGGGAATTCACCGCCCGTGTGCGCCGGGTGCTCGACGAGCAGGTCAATCCGGCGATCGCCGGCCACCGAGGACGCGTGACATTGGTCGATGCCGCCGCCGGGCGAGTCCAGATCCGTCTCGAGGGCGGCTGCCAGGGTTGCAGCCTGGCCGAGGTGACGATCCGCCAGGGCATCGAAGTCCTCCTGCACAGACACGTTCCCGAGGTCGTGGCCGTGATCGACGTGACCGACCATGGCGGTGGCAACGATCCCTTCTTTGCCCCCGGAAAGCGGTGAGCCGCGCCCAACGGACGCCCCGGCCTCAGGTCGGCCTCAGGCCACCGACGGCACGCCGAGCGGCCGCGGCTCTCGCATGGCCCGCGCCACGACGACGCCCGACACGAGCGTCAGCGCCGCCACCAGATGGATCGCCGCCCCCAGCCCGACGAGGTCCGCGACGGCGCCCGACAGGAGCGCCCCGACGGCGTAGCCGAGGTCGCGCCAGAACCGGTACACGCCCAGGCTGGTCGCGCGCCACGTCGGATGCGCGTGATCGGTGATCGCGGCCAGGAGCGTCGGGTAGACCATCGCGGTGCCGAG
>DASWJN010000349.1:0-2334 GCA_036397135.1 Candidatus Methylomirabilota bacterium | reverse complement strand
CCGCTCGCCCAGAAGTGCTCCAGCACGTTGCAGACGAGCCCCTCGTACTGCTTGCCCTGCCAGAGCACGCCGTCCAGCCGCGCGTCGCCCTCCCCGGCGCGAATCCGCTCGGCCTGGTCGACCAGCTCCTCCCACGTGCGCGGCGGCGCCAGCCCGTACTTGCGCAGCAGGTCGGCGCGGTAGTAGAGGAGGCCCGCGTTCATGTTCCACGGCATCGCCCACACGCCGCCGCCCCAGGTGGCGGCGGCGACCGCCGCCGGGAAGTGCGGCGCCAGCTCCTCGCGCGTCACCCACGGCGCCAGGTCGAGCAGCCAGCCGGCCCGCGCGAACTCCGGCACCCAGATCACGTCCAGCATCAGCACGTCGAAGGTCGGGGTGGCGCCGTCGAGGTTGATCACGTAGAACTGGTGCTGCTCGTCGCTCGTCCACGTGAGGGGCTCGCTGCGCACGCTGACGCCGGGATGGCGCCGCTCGAACTCGCGCAGCAGGCCCGGCATGGGGTCGGTCGGGCCGAGGATCTTCGCGTGCTTGAAGACGAGCGTGACGGGCCCGGCACCGTCCTGCCGCTCCGCACAGCCGCCCAGGACCAGGACGGCGGCCACGATCAGCGCCGCCCACGTCATCAGCGCGGCCGCAGCAGCCCCGGGAGCAGCTCGCCGAAGATCCGGGCGCCGAGCCGGAACGCCTCCGGCAGCGTGGCGGCGGCGCCGGGCGCGCGGCCGGCCACCCACCACGCGGCCACGTGCTCTTCCGACCGGAAGAAGTTCAGCGTGTGTCAGAGCGCCGTGCACGCCTTGCCGCGGAGATCGCCGCGCTCGCCGATCCATGCCATCACGCCGGAGTCGGCGGCCGGGCCTTCCGGGGTCACCGTCAGCTCGAGCCGCTCGTCGCAGTGATGGCAGCCGGCGCGCACGGTCACGGTCTGGCCCAGCAGGGCCGGGATTCCCAGCGCGTCGATCGCGCAGCACGCCCAGCGCTCGCAGCCATCGGCCAGCACGGTCGTGAACGCGGTCGGCGTCCCCGACCAGGGATAGGCCAGCACGACCTGACCGCCGCTGACGTAGACGAGGTCGCGCGTGTCCACCTCGTCGACGGCGGCGGGGTTGGCGGCCAGCGTGGAGACGTCGATCGGGCGGCCGTCGGCCACCAGCCGGTCGAGAATCTCGCGCAGCGCCGTCCGGGCGCCGGCGCTGATGGCCCCGCGATCCGTCCACTTCGCCAGGAACTCCGCGTCCATCAGATCGGCGGCCGAGCGGATGGGGAACGACGCACTCATGGCCCTTGAGATACCACGAACCACGCGACGCGGCGCGCTCATCGCGCGCCCTCCAGCCGGGCGAGCGCCGCGGCGATGTCGATGCCCTCGCCCAGGACCGGCGCCATGGGATCGCCGAGCTTGTCGAGCCGGGCGGGCGCCGTGCTGATCGTGAAGCGGGCCGGGTCCAGGCGGGCCGTCACCTCCGGCCACCCGAGCGGGCAAGACACCGGCGCGCCCGGGAGCGGGCGAACGGAGAGCGGCGCCACGATCGTCTGGCCCGGCCCGTTCTGGCCGAAGTCGACGTAGACCTTGCCGCCGCGCGTGCGGATGATGCGCGCGATGGTGGCGATCGCGGGCGCCGCCTCGACGGCCAGCGTGGCCAGCAGGCGGGCGAACGTGCGCGTCTCCTCGTAGGAGTAGCGGGCGCCGAGCGGCAGCAGGATGTGCAGCCCGGTGGCGCCCGACGTCTTCGGATAGGACGGCAGCTCCAGCCGCTCGAGCAGGCCCCGGAGGGCGAGCGCCACCTTCACCACGTCGGTGAACGGGGCGCCCTTGGGGTCGAGGTCGAGCACGAGCCAGTCGGGGCGCTCCAGGCTGGCCAGTCGCGAGGCCCACAGGTGCAGCGGGATGGTGCCCGTGTTGGCCACGTACCGCAGCGTCTCGACGTCGTCCACGACGAAGTAATCGATGTCGCGGCCGGCGCTCTCGGCCCGGATGCGCGCCCTCCGCACCCACTCCGGCACCCAGGTGGGCGCGTCCTTCTGGAAGAAGGACTTGCCCGTGATGCCGTCGGGATAGCGGGTGAGCACGACCGCCCGATCGCGAAGATACGGCAGCAGCCACGGCGCCACCGCCTCGTAGTACTGCACCAGATCGCTCTTCGTGAGGCCGTCGTCCGGCCAGAACACCTTCCGGGGATTCGTGATGACGACCTGTCGCGACGCTGCCGTGACCGCGGAGGAGCCCCCGACGCCGGGACGCGGCCCGGGGGCGGGCTCCCCGCCCTCACGGCGCACCTCGCGGGGACGCTTGTCGTCCCGCAACCCGAGGAACGACGGGTGGCGGATGCCGCCTTC
>DASWJN010000348.1:0-1931 GCA_036397135.1 Candidatus Methylomirabilota bacterium | reverse complement strand
ATCGGCAGCCGCCGGCGTCGGATCTCCTCGCTGCTCGGCTTCGTGGTGCCGGACGCCCGCCTGCCGCACCCGAGCTTCGGCACCGTGTTCCTCGACGGTCCGGCGCCGGCGCTGGCGTACCGCATCGGCGGTGGGCGCGTGCGGGTCATGTTCGACGTTCCCGCCGGTCCCGACGGCCTGGACGCGGCCGCCCTCGGCCCCGGCTACCTGGCGGCGCTGCCCGCGCCCCTGCGGGACGACGTGCGCCGGGCGATGACCGCCGAGCGCGGGCTCGTCTCCGCGAGCTACTCGCTGGTGCCGGATGCGGTGGCGCGCGACCGCGTCGTCCTCGTCGGCGATGCCGCCGGCTGCTGTCATCCGCTCACCGCGACGGGGCTCAGCGTGTGCACCCGCGACGCCATCCGCCTGCGCGACGCCCTGCGGGCTGCGCCCGGCGATCTCCCGGCGGCGCTGCGCCGGTACGCGGCTCACCGGTCGGGACCGCAGCGCACGCGGCTGGCGCTGGCCGAGGCGCTCTACGCCGTCTGCGTGGCCCACACCCCCGAGACGCGCTTGCTGCGCCAGGGGCTGCTGCGGTACTGGGGGGCCAGCGCCAGCCGCCGCGCCGCCTCGATGGCGCTGCTGTCCACCCAGGAGGGACGCATGTGGGTGATGGCCCGCGAGTACGCGTGGGTCGTGCGCCACGCCCTGCCGGGGCTGCTCACCTGGCGCCGCCGGCCGCCCCTGGCCGACCGCACGCGCGCCGCCTTCGGCCTGTCGCTGAGAACGCTGCGCTTCGCCGGCGAGGCGCTGCGCGGGCTGCGGGCGTGACGCGCGCCCAGGTCGCCGTCATCGGCGCCGGCCCCGCCGGCACCGTCGCCGCCCTGCGCCTGGCCCAGCTGGGCGTGCGCGACGTCGTGCTCGTGGACCGCGCCGACTTCCCGCGCGACAAGACATGCGGCAGCGGCATATCCCCCCGCGGCATCCGCACGCTGCGGGATCTCGGCGTGTGGGACGCCGTGGCGCCGCACGCCTATTCGATCGCCGGGCTACGGCTGGTGACGTCCGGCGAGCGCGAGCTGTACCTGTCGGGCGGCGAGGCCGCCACCGCCGTCATCTGCCCGCGGCGGGTCCTGGACCACGTGCTGCTGGAGCGCGCGCGGGCGCTGGGCGTCCGCTTCCTCCCAGACTTCCCGGTGGCCACGCTGCGTGTCGAGGGCGAGCGGGTGGTGGGGTTCGTGGCACGTGATGGCCGCGAGGTCCGTGCCCGCCACACCGTCGTGGCCGACGGGGCGCTCTCCGGCTTCACCGTCGACCGCCGTCCACCGCGGCTGATGCAGGCCGTCATGGGCTGGTGGCAGGACGTGCCCTTCCGCGCCCACCACGTCGAGATGGTCTTCGACCGGCGGGTCGCGCCAGGCTACGGCTGGCTGTTCCCGGAGAGCGAGCGACGGGTGAACATCGGGATCTGCTACGAGGACCCGGGGCGCCGGCTGAACGGGCGCCGGCTGTTCGAGGCGTTCCTCGCCACGCACTACGCGCGGCGGCTGCGCGGCGCCACGCCGGCCGGCCGTCTCAAGGGTCACCCGATCGCCTACACCTTCCGGATCGGCCGGCTCGGATCGCCCGGCCGCCTCGTCATCGGCGAGGCGGGACGCATGGTGCATCCGGCCACCGCCGAGGGCATCTCGCAGGGGATGCGCTCGGGGGTCTTCGCGGCCGAGGCGCTGGCTGCCGTGCTGCTGGCCGGGCGCAGCGAGCCGTCGGCGATCCGCGCCTACGAGACCCGGTGCCGTCGCGCGTTCGGGCTGTCGTTCCGCGTCGCGCGGCTCTGGCGCGCCGCCGTGACCTCGTCGGCGCTCGACCGCATCGTCGCCGCCGTCCAGCGCCCCGCCGTCAAGACCGCGCTCGCCCGCCTCATGGCCGCCATGTGACATGGGGGGCCCCGACAT
>DASWJN010000347.1:0-14752 GCA_036397135.1 Candidatus Methylomirabilota bacterium | reverse complement strand
GCACGTCAGCCCGGCGGCGGCGCTCTACCAGGTCGGCCGTGTGGCCCAGGCCCGCCAGCTCGATGAGGCGGCCGTCCGGGCCCTCGTCGAGCAGCACATCGAGGGCCGGCAGCTCGGCGTCCTCGGGGAACCGCGCGTCAGCGTGCTCCGCTTGAACCTGGCGCTCGACGGCAAGTAGCTGGCCCGCGCTCGGTGGCCGCCCTCAAGAGTGGGCGACCTCGTGGTCTTCGTCCCGCTCGGGCGCCCGCGCGACGGGTGCGTCGGGCGGGACGGCGATCGCCGGCCCCGGCGAGGGAATCACGCGAACCGTGATCGTGGCGGCGGCGCATTCGCACCACTGCTGCAGATCGAGCGCCGTGCGGTTCGAGCGGATCCATACCGCCATGGCGGCGACGGCGGCGAGGGCCAGGACGACGCGAAGCACGATCCGGGCCTCTCCGGAGGGACCCGCGACCTCGAGGACGACGAGGGTCCCGAGTTGGAAGAACGTGGCTCCATAGAGCAATCCCCACCGTGGGTGTCCCGCCACGGTCGAGCGGCTCGCGCGCCTGGTCGTGGTGCACACGGTCGCTGCGCCCCCTGCCGGGACTCTGCCAGGGTGGGCCCTCAAGTCAGCGTCAAGACACCGGCCGGCGGCGTAAAACCCCCGTAAAAATTCGCGTGGCTCGATCGCCGACGCGCTGTCCGGCGTAGCATCTGGCGGCGTATGCGGCTGACCCTGCTCAAGCGCCTGCTCGTCGGGCCGCCGATGCCCCTGGCCCAGGCGAAGCACGAGCGGCTCAGCAAGCCGCTCGCGCTGGCGGTGTTCGCCTCCGACCCGCTGTCCTCGGTGGCCTACGCGACCGAGGAGATCCTGCTCGTCCTGATCCTCGCTGGCACCGCTGCCCTCAGCTACTCGCTGCCGATTGCCGTGGGGATCGCCACGCTGCTGGCCATCGTCGTCACCTCGTATCGCCAGACGGTCCAGGCGTATCCCCAGGGCGGTGGCGCCTACCTGGTGGCGAAGGACAATCTGGGCCGGCTGCCGTCCTTGATCGCCGCGGCCGCCCTGTTGACCGATTACGTGCTGACCGTCGCGGTGTCGGTCGTGGCCGGGATCGCCGCGCTGACGTCGGCGGTGCCGGCGCTCTACCCGTACCGGGTCGTGCTCGGCCTCCTCGCCGTGGCGGCGGTCGCGCTCGGCAACCTGCGCGGGGTCCGCGAGTCGGGCCGGATGTTCGCGGCCCCCACCTACTTCTTCGTCGGCAGCATCCTCGGGATGGTGGGCTACGGTCTGATCGCGGCGGCTCTGGGTCTCGTGCCCGAGGCGCCCTACGCGCCGCACCCTCCGGGGCTGGAGGGGATCGGGCTGTTCCTGCTCCTTCGGGCCTACGCGGCCGGCTGCACGGCGCTCACCGGCGTGGAAGCGGTCTCCAACGGCGTGCAGGCCCTCGAGCCGCCGGAGGGGCGGAACGCGGCCACCGTGATGGCGTGGCTCGGCGTCATCTCCATCACGATGTTCCTCGGGATCACCTACCTGGCCTACGACTTCGGCATCGTCCCGGGCGGCGAGGAGACGGTCGTCTCGAAGATCGCGCACCGCCTCTTCGGGACCGGGGTACCGTACTTCACGGTGCAGGCGGCGACCATGCTCATCCTGCTCCTCGCCGCCAACACCGCCTACGCCGATTTCCCCCGCCTGTCCTCGATCCTGGCCCGCGACCGCTTCGTGCCCCGCCAGTTCGCCAACCAGGGCGATCGCCTCGTGTTCTCCAACGGGATCCTGATCCTGAGCGGCTTCGCCATCGTCCTCATCGTGGTGTTCGCCGGCGACACCCACGCGCTCCTGCCGCTCTACGCCATCGGCGTCTTCATGTCCTTCACGCTGTCGCAGAGCGGCATGGTGCGGCGGTGGCGCCGCCTGCGCGGTGACGGCTGGCGCTGGCGGATGGGCGTCAGCGGTGTGGGCGCCGTCGTGACCGGCGTCGTGATGCTGACGCTGGCGGTGACCAAGTTCCGCGAGGGCGCCTGGATCGTCGTCCTCGTCATCCCGGTGCTGGTGGGCGTGTTCCTCGTCATGCACCGGCACTACGACGAAGTCGCGCGCGAGCTATCGCTGGAGGGCCTCGCGGGCCCGCCCCGGTTCGAGCACACCGTCCTGGTCCTCGTCGGGGACGTCCACCGCGGCGTCGTGCGGGCGGTGCAGTACGCGCGGACGCTGGCGCCGGCGGCGGCCGTGCGCGCGGTGTACGTGGAGACCGATCCGATCCTGACCGCGCGGCTGGAGGAGCGGTGGGCCCGCTGGGGGCTCGGCGTCCCCCTGGTCGTGCTGACGTCGCCGTACCGGTCGCTGCTGCAGCCATTGCTCGACTTCATCGATCACATCCAGGCCCGCGGCGACGATCAGATGGTGACGGTCGTCCTGCCGGAGTTCCTGCCCCGCCGGTGGTGGCAGCACGCGCTGCACAACCAGACGGCGTTGCTCGTGAAGGGGGCGCTCCTGTATCGCAAGAACACGGTCGTCGCCGACGTGCCCTACCTGCTCAAGCGGTGAGGCCGCGCTATCTCGTGATCGTGGTGCCCCGGGGCGGGATGTACGAGGGGCTGGACGCCGGCGGCGCGCCGGGCCCCCCCCCGGTGGGCGTGGGGGAGGCCGGCGTCGCGGACGGCAGGAACGGGGCGGGCGCCGAGAACACCCGGCCGCCGGAAGCGTCCGCGGCCCCCTCCTCGTATTCGCCGGCGCCGGCCGTGCCTGCCGCCGGCCGGGGCCGATGATAGGCCTGCGCTTCCCGGTCGCGCCAGAGGCCGCGGCCGTCCTGGCGGGCGCCCGCCTCGAGCATGCGGAAGTACTCTCCGTAGCGCGTGATCGACGTCGAGGCCGCCGCCTCGCCGTAACCGTAGTGGACCATGGCGGCGTTCACGAACAGGTCGCCCACCCAGACGTAGGCGAGCAACCGGCCGTGGCCGTCGCGTGACAGGTCGTCGAACACGAGGCGGATCCACTTGCCCTCGACCAGGCGGCGGTTGGCCTCGCGGGCGGCGGCGGCATACGGCTCGGCGCCGCGCGTCGGGTGCTCGATCCGGGGGGTATTGACCCCCAGGTAGCGCACCGTCTCCAGCCGTCCACCGAGCTCGGCGTACAGCGTGTCGCCCTCGACGACCCGCGTGACGTACGCGGGGCCGACCGGCGCCTGCGCGTGGCCGGGCGGCGCGAGGGCCGGCAACGCCAGGAACAGCGCGACGGCTGAGAGGCGGCGGGCGACAGCGGTGAGCATGGGTACCTCCTGCCAGGGTGTGCCGGTATGTTACTGCCCGCCACCCCCGCGACCAACCCAGTCGAACGACAGGATCTCCACCCGGTACATCGCTGCCGGGGGCACCGGCGCCTGGAACCAGGCGCGATTGTTGGGGGGAACGCCGCCGAGCACCCAGGTGGTGGTCGTGCCCACGACCCGGCCGGAGGCGTCCAGGGCTTCGATGCTCAGGCGCATCCGGTCGGCCAGCAGAGCGGCCTCGTTGTACACGAACCCTTCGAGCACATTACCCCGGGCGGTCGACGCCGCCTGGTACTCGATCCGAAAGTAGCGATCCAGGCTTCCGGGCGCATAATTGGGCCCGGCGAGGACGGTGGAGGCCAGGAGCAACGACGTCGACAGCGCCACTGACAGGCTGCGCATCACCGGACCTCCAGGGTCGCGCCCTGGATACGCGCGCCCCTACTCCTTAGAACACAGGAACCGAGGTCTTGGATTCAGCGTTGAGCCGGTTGGTGATTGCCCGCGTTCCGACGTTCGCCGCGCTCGCTCTGGGGCTGCTCGCGGTCGCCGCCCCCGCCGCGGCATTGCAGGCCGAGATCGCGCGCTACCACCGAGCCGTCCGCGACATCTGCCAGACCGGCGTCACGCCCGCCATCGCCGCCGCCTACGACCAGGCGCGCCAGGCCGTGGAGCACGCGCGATACGGCAGCGGACGGGACGGCAACTTCTGGGGCCTCAGGACGCCCGAGAGCTTCTGGCTCGACTGCGTGCAGGCGCCCAGCGACGGGAAGACGTGAGCCGGTGAGCCGGCGGAGCCCTTTCTCGGTTGAACCCGCTTTGGTATGATCGGCGCGCCATGGCACAACGTCTCCCCGAGCTGGTCGGCCGCGCCATGATCGATCCCGACTTCCTGGCGGATCTGCAGCGATCTCCGGAGGCGGTCCTGGCCCAGTACGAGCTGAACGACGACGAGCGCCGGACCGTGCTCGGCGCGCTCGCCCGGCTCGCCAGCGCGCCCACCGGGGAGCGTGCCCAAGCCTTCCAGACCGCGCTCATCCGTCGCGTGGCCACGTAGTCCGGCGGGGCCTCGCCGTGTCCAGCGCCGCCGAGACCCTCGCCTTCCTGCGAGAGGTGCGGCTGTTCAAGGACATCGCCACCCCCGAGCTCAGCGCGCTCGGCGAGAGCCTGCGCGAGCGTCCGCTCCGGCGCGGCCAGGTGCTGTGCCGCGAAGGGGACCCCGGCGAGGAGATGTTCATCGTCCGCCGCGGCTCGTTCGTCATCTCCAAGCCGGTCACCGGGCGCGTCGAGCAGGTGCTGGCCCGCATCGGGCCGGGCGACTTCTTCGGGGAGATGAGCCTGTTCGACCGCGCGCCGCGGTCGGCCACCATCCAGGCGGATTCCGACGCCACGCTGCTGGCGCTCGACCGCGAGGCCCTGCGGCGGATGACCGAGCAGAGCCCGCGGGCGGCGGCGGCGTTCTTCTACGCGCTCGTGCAGGTCTTCATCGAGCGGCTGCGGGCCTCCGGCGATCTCGTCGCCGAGGTGACGCGCTGGGGGCTGGAGGCCACCGGGCTGGACGTCGACGCCCGATGAGAGAGACCGAGGCGTCCCCGCCGCCCCCGCGCCGCGCCAAGCTGGAGTTGCTGGTCCGCCACGACGGCGACGACGGCTTCGACGTCCGCGAGATCGGCAGCGCCACCGCGTTCGTGCGCTTCCGGCCGCAGCGGGTGCCGGACGACTCCTGGGAGCTGGCCGAGATGGCCTCGCGGGCCGCCGGCCGGCGCAGCTTCGTGCTCAAGAACACCGCCACCGACCGCTTCCTGCTGCTGACCGAGCCCGAGAAGTTCCTGTGGGAGCAGATGGACGGCCGCGCCTCGCTGCAGGAGATCGCGACCGCCTACGTGCTGCGCTACGGCGCGTTCGACTTCGACATCGTCCCGGCTCTCATGCGCAAGCTGCAGCGCGCCCAGCTGCTGACGCTGACGCCCTCGTCGCGCCTGCGGCAGGCGCTGGCCCGCAACCGCCGGCGGCCGGTGGTGAAGGCGATCGAGACGGGGCTCACCGCGCTCGAGCGCATCAACGTCTCCAGCCGCAACGTGCAGCGCGCCTTCGCCGCGGCCTACCGGTGGGGCGGCTTCCTGCTCTTCACGCGGCTCGGCGTCGTGGTCTCCGGGCTGCTGGCCGTGGCGGGGTTGCTGGCCGGGGTGAAGCTCTGGCAGGGCGGCGGCGACGTCGTGGCCGGGTTCGAGGGCCGGGGGCTGCAGGGCTTCCTCACCGTGAAGCTGCTGTTCCTGGTCACGCTGGCCGCCCACCAGATCGTGCACGGCCTCGCGCTCGTCCACTACCGGCGCCGGGTCCGCGAGTTCGGCTTCACGTTCCTGCACGGCTTCGTGCCGACCTTCTACGTGGACGTCACCGACATCTTCATGGCCAGCCGCCGGGCCCGGGTGGTGACGGCCGTCTCCGGCGCGGCCGTGCACCTGCTGCTCGGCTCGCTCTGGTTCATCCTGGCCGTGTACCTGCCGCTCGGCAGCTTCGCGCAGGCCTTCGCGGCCGCCTCGGGGATGATCCAGTGGCAGGCCTTCGTCATCGCGCTCTACCCGTTCTGCTTCATCGAGATGGACGGCTACCACGTGCTGGTGGACCTGCTCGGCATGCCCACGCTCAAGCAGGAGGCGATGGGCTGGGCGGGCAGCCTGCTGCGGCTGCGGGCGCCGCGGCGGTTCGGACGGCAGGAGGCGCTGTGGGCCTTCTACGTCGGGCTGTCGACGGTCTCGGTCGTGGGCTTCGTCGCCTTCAACGTCGTCCTGCTCCTTCACGCCAGCAGCTGAACGTCCTCCAGCAGAAGCTCCACCGCGATCCCGATCTGCCGTGCCGCGGCCGCCGCCTGGGCCGGCGTGCGTCCGGTCGCGAGGGCGGCCGCCTGAGCGGCCGGGGTCGCCGCCGCCAGGTGCGCCTGGGCGCGCGCGCGCAGCCCGTCGCCGAGCGCCTGGGCCAGCTCGGCCAGCGCGGCAAAGCCGAGCCGTACCTGCTCGGCGCGGCTCCCGGCCGCCGTCACGCGCTCGGCCAGGGCGCGCCGCAGCCGGAGCGACAGCCGGGCGCGGTCGACGTCCAGCACGGCGAGGTCGCCGGCCAGCGGCGTCCATGCGGGCGCCAGGCGGGCGGCGACCGCCCGCAGGGAGTCGGCCAGGGGCGGCGCGCTGCTGGCGGCGACGATGGCCACCAGGCCTGAGGCCACCTCCGAGGGCAGCGCGCAGTCCGGTTCGTCGCCGGGCGATGGCAGCTCGGCGGCGAGCACGGTCCCGTCGGGGGTGAGCGCGAGGTGCTCCTCGATCGGCGTGCCGAGCGCCCACAGCGAGCCGAACACCCGGCCGCCGTCCTCGTGCAGTCGATGCGGCGCGTGCCGCTCCACACCTTGCCAGTCGGTCCGGTAGTACGTCCGCCCGCGCCAGACGACCTTCTCCACGCGCTCGCGTGACTGCACGCAGACGCCACCGGGCGCCAGCGCCCGCGCGTGCGGCGCCGGCCGCCATCGCAACCCGCCCGCCATGAACTCCCCGAGGGGATCGTCGACGTCGCCCTCCGCGCGCTGCCAGCGGAAGCACTCCAGCAGCGCCAGGAACAGTTGCTCGGTCGGGTAAGGCCCCTCATACGTGAGGGACCCGCGTTCCTGGTCCGCCGCCAGGGAGGCGAGCAGGTTGAGCACCGCGGTGCCGGCGCCGGACGGCAGTCTCGCCGGCTCGGCCAGGGCGGGAATGGCATCCACGCGGGCCCACTCGACCGCCGCGCAGTGCGTGAGCGCCGTGCCGCCGTGGCGCAGCAGGTCGGAGGCGCCCCAGCGCGGGTCGTGCGCTGCGCGCGGCTCGACCGCGAGCCAGGTTCCATCGGGCAGGCGCACCCTGGCGGCGGCCAGATGCCCGTCGGCCGCCCACGTCAACGTCGCCACCTCGGCGCCGTAACGGTCGCGCTCGCCGACGCGGCGCCCGCGGTCGTCGCGAACCACCCGGCCGGGCGCCCCACCGCTCACGGGCCGGATGATACAATCAGCACGGTGCGGAGGATTTGGTGACGGAAGACCTGGCCTGGCGGTCGGCGCTCGAGATCGCCGCGCTCATCCGCGACAAGCAGCTCTCGCCCGTCGAGCTCACCACCGCCCTGCTGGCCCGGATCGAATCGCTCAACCCCCGGCTCAACGCCTTCTGCCTGGTGACGGCCGAGAGCGCGCGGGTGGCCGCTCGCGAGGCGGAGATCGCGGTGATGAAGCGCGAGCCGCTGGGCGCTCTGCACGGCGTGCCGCTCTCCCTCAAGGACATCCTCTACACGCGCGGCCTGCGCACCACCGGCGGCTCCCGGATCTTCGCCGAGCTGGTGCCCGAGGAGGACAACGCCGCGGTCGCCCGGCTGCGGGCGGCCGGCGCGGTCATTCTCGGCAAGACGAACACCTCGGAGTTCGGCCACAAGGGGATCACCGACAGTCCACTGTTCGGCGTGACGCGCAATCCGTGGAACCTCGAGCTCACGCCGGGCGGCTCCAGCGGGGGGGCCGCCGCGGCGGTGGCGAGCGGCCTGGGGCCGGTCGCGCTCGGCACCGACGGCGGCGGCTCGGTGCGCGTGCCCGCCGCCTTCTGCGGCCTGGTCGGCCTCAAGCCGTCGTTCGGGCGCGTGCCGCAGGCGCCGGGCTTCCCGGGCTGGGACCACATCGGCCATACCGGGCCGCTGGCGCGCACGGTGCGCGATGCCGCCGCCGTGCTCGACGTCATCGCCGGCGGCGACGACCGCGACCGCACCTCGCTGCCGCGGGAGGCGGGCTCGTACCTGGACGCGTGCGACCTCGACGTCAGAGGGCTGCACGTGGCGTGGACGCCCGACCTCGGGTACGCCGCCGTGGACGAGCGCGTGCTGGAGGTCTGCGGCAACGCGGCGGCGGCGTTCGAGGGGCTGGGCTGCCACGTCGAGGTCGTGAACCCCGGCTGGGAGAGCCCCGAGGAGGCCTTCGGGACCATCGTGGCCGCCCAGTTCTACGCGGCCTGGGGCGACGAGCTGCCGGCGCGCGAGGCCGAGATGGACGCCTCGCTCGTGCGCTTCATTCGCCGCGGCGGCGCCGTGACCGCTCGCGACTATCTGCGCGCGATGGCCCAGGCCGGCGCCTACTGGCAGGAGGTCCACACCTTCCTGGCCCGCTTCGACCTGCTGCTGACGCCGACGACGGCGGTGCCGCCGTTCCCGCTCGGACACGGCGTGCCGCGCGAGATCGCCGGCCAGCCGGTCTCGCGCCTGGGCTGGATGCCGTTCACCTATCCGTTCAATCTCACCGGGCAGCCCGCCATCTCCGTGCCGGCGGGCTTCACCGAGGACGGGTTGCCGGTCGGCCTGCAGATCGTGGGCCGCCGTCACGCCGACCGGACCGTGCTGGCCGCGGCCGCCGCCTTCGAGGCGGCGTGCCCGTGGCGGGATCGCCGGCCGACCCAGTGAAGTTCCACCTCAAGCGGGGCCCGGTGGCGTGGAGCGGGCCCACCCGCTGGGCGCTGGCCTCGCTGCTGCTGGCGGTGGCGCTCATCCTCGTCGTCTGGCTCGTCTTCACCGATGCCCCGATCGTCAAGACCGTGGTCCGCCTCTACAAGGACAAGCACTTCCTCAAGGCGACGGTCTCCTCCTGGGGCTGGATGGCGCCGCTGGTCTTCATCGGCATCCAGGCCATGCAGGTGATCATCTCGCCCATTCCCGGCGAGATCACCGGGCCGGTGGGCGGGGCGCTGTTCGGGACGCTGTGGGGGCTCGTCTACTCGACGGTCGGGCTGACGGTCGGCACGCTGACCTGCTTCGGCCTGGGGCGGCTGTGGGGCGAGCCGCTCATCCGGCCCTGGCTCAGCGAGCACCACTGGCACCGGATGAACTTCGTCATCGAGGCGGAGGGCGCGATCCTCTGCTTCATCCTCTATTTGATTCCCGGATTCCCCAAGGACATCATCTCCTACCTGTTCGGCATCAGTCCCATGCCGTTCTGGATCTTCGCCCTCGTGTCCACCATCGGGCGCATCCCCGGCACCTGGATCAGCTCGTACTTCGGCGCCCACGTCGGCGACCAGCAGTACATCTACGCCCTGATCTTCATCGCGCTGGTGACCGCCGTCTGCCTTCCCCTCTACTACTATCGTGAGCAGATCATCCGCCGCTTCCGCCGCCCGCGCCCTGCCGACCGCGAGCAGCGCGTGCCTTGACCATAATGGGGGCCCCGATGGCCCCCAAACCCCCCGACGCTCGTCGCGCCCCGGCGGAGCCGTGGCGCGCCTCGATCACCCGCGAGAGCCTCGTGGTGGCCCCATAGCCCACGTCCCCGACGCTGGTCGCGCCCCGGCGGAGCGGGCGGAGCGGCGGAGCGGGAAAGCGCTTGACACGTTGGGGGTCGGGCCGTAGAGTACGCGCCACGTCATGGGCAGCCGGCCGGGAAGCGCGTTCTTCTACTTTTACTGCTTCGCCGGAGTCTGCCCACCGGCTCTGACCTAGATCTGATCGGAGCCGCGGGCGGACGAAGCCCGCGGCGATGACACCCTCCAGGCCGCGGGTGACCAGCCCGCGGCCTTCTGCGTTTCAGGGACGGGAGGGAAAGGAGACTGGCCGTGATCATCGTGCTGAAGTCGGGAGCGTCGGACGCGGACGTGGCGGACGTCGAGCGGCGCATCCGCGCCATGGGCTACACGCCGCACACGATCCGCGGTGAGCTGCGCAACGTCATCGGCGCCGTCGGCGACGACCGCGGCAAGGAGCGGCTGCGCGCGCTGGAGTCGCTGGAGTGCGTCGAGACGGTCACACCGATCCTGCAGCCGTTCAAGCTGGCCAGCCGCGAGGTGCGCCGGGCCGACACCCAGGTCACCGTGGGCGACGCCGTCGTCGGGGGCCACGCCATCGTCGTGATGGCCGGGCCGTGCTCGGTCGAATCGCGCTTCCAGGTCATGGACGTGGCCGCTCGCGTGAAGGCCGCCGGCGCCCGCGTGCTGCGCGGCGGCGCCTTCAAGCCGCGCACCTCGCCCTACGCGTTCCAGGGGCTGGAGATGGAGGGCCTGAAGCTGCTGGCCGAGGCGCGGCGCGAGACGGGGCTGCCCGTCATCACCGAGGTGATGGAGCCGGAGCGTGTCGATCTCGTCGCCGAGCACGCCGACATCCTCCAGATCGGCGCCCGCAACGTGCAGAATTTCTCCCTGCTCCGGCGCGTGGCGGAGGCCGGCAAGCCGGTGCTGCTCAAGCGCGGCATGTCGACCACGATCCAGGAGTGGCTGCTGTCGGCCGAGTACGTGCTGTCCGGCGGCAATCCCAACGTCATCCTGTGCGAGCGCGGCATCCGCACGTTCGAGACGGCCACCCGCTTCACGCTCGACCTCAACGCGGTGCCGGTCCTCAAGAAGCTCACGCACCTGCCCGTCATGGTGGACCCGAGTCACGGCACCGGGCACTGGGAGTACGTGGAGGCGATGGCGATGGCCGGGGTGGCGGCCGGCGCTGACGGCCTCCTGATCGAGGTGCACCCCAAACCCGAGGAGGCGCTGTCCGACGGCCCCCAGTCGCTGAAGCCCGATCGGTTCGCGGCGCTGATGGCGCGGGTGAGGAAGGTCGCCCGGGCCGTCGACCGCGATCTATAATCGAGGGGCATGGGCCTGTGGGAGTTTCTACAACAGTGGCCGCGCGCGCGAACGGTCGCCGGCATCGTCGCGTCCCTCCTCATCCACGTGCTCGTGATCGCGGGCGTGTTCTGGGGCCTGGCGCCTGGCCTGGCGCCGACATGGAAGACGAAGCCGGGCGACGCGCTGATCGTGGAGTTGCCCACGGAGGAGCCGGGCTCCAAGGCCAGCCCGTCGGCACCGCCCCCCCCGGCGCCGCGGCGGGAGGCGCCCGCGCCGCCGCGGGAAGAGCGCCGCATCGCCAGCGCGCCGCGCGCGCCCCAGCCCGCGCCGCCGGCACCCCCGGCTCCGCAGCCGGCGCCCAAAGCCGTCGAGCCCATGCCGAAGACCGTCGAGCCCACGCCGAGGACCGTCGAGCCGACGCCGCCCGCTCCCGAGCCGCTGGCACGCTCAGCCGAGCCGGCGCCGAAAGCCGCCGAGCCCACACCGCCCGCTCCCGAGCCCGCGCCGCCGGCAGCCGAGCCGGCGCCGCCGATGCCCCAACCCGCGCCGGCGGTAGCCGAGCGGGCGGCGGGGGCGCCGGCTCCGAGCGAGCCGCGGCTCGAAGGCAGGGAGCGCCAGATCGCCAGCCTGCCGCCGGGCGGCCCAACGGCCCCGAGCGCCAGCGACGTGCGGGCGGCCCTCGGGCGCGGGGCAGGCCGCCAGGGGCAGGGACGGGGCGGCATCGAGGGCGACCCGATCCCGCTCGACTCGCCCGACGGGCGCTACAGCGACTACCTCGAGCAGGTGAAGCGCAAGATCAAGCAGCACTGGGGTTTTCCGTGCGTGAAGAACGCCCAGACCCGCGAGTGCGAGCACTACACGACCTCGCTCGACGTGCAGTTCGGGATCCTCAAGGACGGCCGCGTGCAGTTCGTGGACATCGTCCGGGTGGCCGACCACGCGATTTACGACGACTACGCGGTCAACGCGATCAAGCTGGCCTCGCCGTTCCCGCCCGTGCCGCCGGCGATGATGCGGGCGATGCGCGCGGGGAGCACGGGGCTGGCGCTCCGCGCCCGGTTCAGCTACGTCGTGGAGTCGTCGCTCACGAACCTGCTGCGCTGAGGGTTACGGAAATGCCTGCAACTGCGGGATGTTGGCTTGACACTCCGCAGCGTCGTGGGTAGCATGGGCGACACTCTGGACAGGCTCGTAGCTCAGTGGGAGAGCGCCTCTCTGACGCAGAGGAGGTCGGCGGTTCGAAACCGCCCGAGCCTACCATCCCCCCGTGCACCAGGAGTGTATGGCCGCCGCTGAAGAAGATCGACACCTCAAGCTGACCGGCGAGTTCGACTGCGATCCGACGCCGCTCTCCACGCTGCGTCACTCCACCTCGCACGTGATGGCGCAGGCGGTGAAGCGCCTGTTCCCCGACGTCAAGGTCGCCATCGGGCCCGCGATCGAGGACGGCTTCTACTACGACTTCGCCCGGGCGGAGCCGTTCACGCCCGAGGACCTCGCGCGCATCGAGGACGAGATGCGGGCGATCGCCAAGGCCGATCTGTCGTTCGAGCGCCAGGAGATGCCGCGGGCGGAGGCGCTCGCCTTCTTCCGCGCCCGGGGCGAGCGCTTCAAGGCCGAGATCATCGAGGGCATCGCCGACGAGCGCGTCTCGCTGTACCGGCAGGGCGACTTCATCGACCTGTGCCGTGGTCCCCACGTGGCCTCGACCGGTCAGGTGCGCTACTTCAAGCTGCTGTCGTCGTCGGGCGCCTACTGGCGCGGTGACGAGCGGAACCCGATGCTCCAGCGCATCTATGGCACCGCCTGGCTGACCCAGGACGACCTGGACAAGCACCTGTGGCGGCTGGAGGAGGCGAAGAAGCGCGACCATCGCAAGCTCGGTCGCGAGCTCGACCTCTTCGTCTTCCACGAGGTCTCGCCGGGCGCGCCGGTGTGGCTGCCCCACGGCTGGACCCTGGTGCGCGAGCTGGAGCGCTTCGTCCGCGAGCGGCTGGACGCGCAGGGCTATCAGGAGATCTCCACGCCGATCCTGGTCAACAAGAAGCTGTGGGAGCAGTCCGGGCACTGGGACTTCTACAAGGACAACATGTTCCTGGTCGAGGTCGAGGAGCAGCTCTTCGGGCTCAAGCCGATGAACTGTCCCGAATCGACCCTCGTCTATCGACATGCGCTGCGCTCGTATCGTGATCTTCCGCTACGCTTCAGCGACATGGGCCGCCTGCACCGCAACGAGCGCTCTGGCACGCTGACCGGCCTGTTCCGGGTCCGGCAGTTCACGCAGGACGACGCCCACGTCTACTGCCGCCTCGACCAGCTGCAGGCCGAGATCACGGCAATGCTGGGGCTGGTGCGGGACTGGTACAGGCCGTTCGCGCTGGAGGCGTTCTTCAAGCTGTCCACCCGGCCGCCGAAGTCGCTCGGCACCGACGAACAGTGGGAGGTGGCCGAGCGTGGGCTCGAGGACGCGCTGCGCGCCAACGGCCTGTCCTTCGAGCTGAACCCGGGTGACGGCACCTTCTACGGCCCCAAGATCGACGTGGACATCCAGGACGCGCTGGGACGGCGCTGGCAGAACGCCACCATCCAGATCGACTTCCAGCAGCCCGATCGGTTCGAGCTGGAGTACATCGACGTCGACGGCCGACCCAAGCGGCCGGTCATGGTCCACCGCGCGATCCTGGGCTCGTTCGAGCGCTTCGTCGGCATCCTGACCGAGCACTACGCCGGCGCCTTCCCGACCTGGCTGGCGCCCGTGCAGGCCCGCGTGCTGCCGGTCTCCGAGAAATTCATCGACTACGCGCGGACCGTCCACGACCGTTTGCGGAGGGCGCCGATCCGGGCCGAGCTGGACGATCGCAACGAGAAGCTCGGCTACAAGATCCGCGACGCCCAGGTGCGCAAGGTGCCCTACATGCTGGTCGTCGGCGGCCGCGAGGCCGAGCAGGGCACGGTCAGCCTGCGCCGCCGCACCGGCGAGGACGTGGGCGCCGTGCCGGTCGAGCGGGTCGTGGCCGACCTGACGGCCGAGATCGCCTCGCGCGCCCCCGACCTCACCGCCGGCCGCTCATGATCCCGCGCTCGCACTGCCACTGCCAACGTCGTCACCGCGAGGAGCCACGCCGCTGAGCAAAGCACAGGAAATCCGCATCAACGAGGGCATCCGTGTCCGCGAGGTCCGCGTCGTCAGCGCCGAGGGCGAGCAGCTCGGCATCATGGCCACCCAGCAGGCGCTGGAGACCGCCCACGGGCAGGACCTCGACCTCGTCGAGGTGGCGCCGGAGGCGAGCCCGCCCGTCTGCCGGATCATGGACTTCGGCAAGTACAAGTACACGCAGGCCCGGCGGTTGAAAGAGGCGCGCAAGAAGCAGACGACGATCCTGGTCAAGGAAGTGAAGATGGGCCCCAAGACGGAGCGGCACGACTTCGACTTCAAGCTCAAGCACGTGCGCCGCTTCCTGGAGGAGGGGCACAAGGCCAAGGTGACCGTCCGCTTCAAGGGCCGCGAGATGGCCCACACCGAGCTCGGCTGGAAGATGCTCCAGAAGATGGTCCAGGCCGTCTCCGACATCGCGGTGGCCGAGAACAACCCGCGCATGGAAGGCCGCATGCTGCACATCATGCTGAGCCCGAAGGCACAACACTAACGCCTGGTGAGTGCAAACCGGTGATCGAGGAGCGCCACGGCTCCCGCCGGGGCGCCCCGAGCGCCGGGGGGTTTGGGGGCCATATCGGGGCCCCCATGGGAGGCAGAATGCCGAAAATGAAGACCAAGCGGGCGGCGGCCAAGCGGCTGCGCAAGACCGCCTCCGGCAAGCTCAAGCGCAACCGCGGCTGGAAGCGCCACCTGCTGGAAGCCAAGTCGCCCAAGCGGCGGCACCGGCTGCGCAAGGCGACGCT
>DASWJN010000346.1:0-25129 GCA_036397135.1 Candidatus Methylomirabilota bacterium | reverse complement strand
CGCACGGCCTCGAAGAGGTCGTCGTCGCTGTAGGGCACGCTGAAGCGCATCATCTTCATCGACTCGCGCAGCCGGGTGAAGTGATCGGCCAGCCGGAAGCCGTACATCTCGCCGTCGCGCTCGTTCCAGTAGGCGCGGATGCCCTCGAAGACGTTGGTGGCGTAGAAGACCGCCGCGCTGTTGACCGGCAGCACCGCCTGCTCCTGGGGCACCAGCCGTCCGTTCATCCAGATGTTGAAGGTCGCCATGTCCGCTCCTCTGTCGGGATAGGTGCCAGCCGCGTCTCCCGACGGTAAATGACGGACGCCCGGGAGTCAATGCGTTGACAGGACATGCATTGACAGCGCACCACCATCCCCGCAGAATCCTCACACGCCATGCCTCGGGGAGACCAGCTCGGGCGCCAGTGGCGGCTGCTCCACCTCCTCGGGCGGCCACAGGGGAGATCGTCGCCTTGCTCGCGACTCGCAACCTTGCCGACCTCGACGGCGCCAGCCCCTTCAGCCCCGCCCTGGAGTCCGCCTTCGGGAAGCTCCGGGCCCTCCTCGGCCGCCTGTCGGCGCTGGCCCGCTTCCACGACGGCGGCCCGCTCGACGTGGACTTCCGCGGCCTCATCGAGGCCGCAGGCGCCGTGCGGCTCGTCCATGACGAGACGCGGTGGACGCGCTGGGCCCGGTATTCCGCGCGGCAGGACCGGCGGATGGAATGGGAGGGGCTCGCGGGTGGCGCGGTGTACGAAGGCGACCTCGCCCCGTTCTGGCCCTATCTCGTCTTCGCCAGTGGACGCACGTCGGCAGCGCGACGACGTTCGGTCTCGGGCGCTACCGGATCGAACCAAGCGGTGTCGATCCAGAGAGGAGACGTGACGGATGAGCGGAGTCGGCCGCAACGATCCGTGCCCGTGCGGCAGCGGGAAGAAGTTCAAGAAGTGCTGCCTGTCCGCGGCGGGCGCGCCGACCGGCGCCTACACGCAGACCGAGCGCCAGAGCGCCCTGGTCGCGCTGGGACGGTTCGGTTGGCGCCACGAGTTCGACGGCGATCGCGCGGCCGCGAGCGTCCGGTTCTGGGTCCCGGCCGATCTGCTCGCCGACGGCGAGCGGCTGGAGCTGGAGGAGCAGGGCCAGGCCTTCTTTCAGGACTGGTTCACCACCGACGTTCGCCTCGAAAGTGGCCACACCCTCGTCGAGCTGTTCCTCGAGCGGGAGGGCCGGCGCATGCGGTCGGGCGAGCTTCGCTACCTGGAGCGCTCGCGCTCGACGCATCTCAGGCCCTACGAGATCGTCGGCGTCAAGACGGACGAGGGGCTCACCCTCCTCGACCTGTGGACGGGCAAGCGCGTCCAGGTCCAGGAGCGGCTCGCCACCCGCCAGGTGGTCCAGTGGGACGTGCTGGCCGCCCGGGTGATGCTCGGCCCGGCCGGCATCCCTGTGCTCGACGGCCTGCCGTATCTCTATCCCGCCCGCGTGAAGGACGCGATCGTCAAGGATCTGCGCAGCCTCCACCGCCGGTTCCGCCGGCGAGTCCCGGGCGACGACGTGGACTTCTTCAAGCGATTCGGCTCGGTCTTCTTCGCGTGGTGGATCGAGCACGTGATCCTCGCTTCTCGTCTGGCGTTCCGCACCGCCGAGGGCGACGAGATGGTCCTCGCCAACGCGGTCTTCGCCGTTCGCGATCGCGACGCCCTCGACCGAGCGCTCGCGGGCCATCCCGAGCTGGACCGGCAGGACGACGGCAGCTACGCCTGGCACGAGCCCGGCGGCGCCGACGAGTTCCGCCGCGGCCTCGGCACGTTCGTCCTCGACGAGCATCGCGTCGTCCTGGAGACCACGTCGAAATCACGGGCCGAGCGGGGCCGCGCGTTCCTCGAGGCCCTGGCCGGTGACGCCGTCCGCCACCGCGCCACCAGCTTCGAGAGCGTCGAGCGAGCCATGGAGCGTGGGCCGGCGAAACCGGCGCGCGAGAACGACGAGATCCCGCCCGAGATCCAGGCGGAGCTCGTCGGCGCCTACTACGACAAGCACTACCGCGGCTGGGTGGACACGCCCCTGCCGGCCCTGGGCGGCCAGACTCCGCGCGACGCGGCGCGGTCCAAGACCGGCCGGCCCCGGGTCGTCGCGCTCCTCAAGGACATGGAGAGCCTGTCCGCCCGCCAGCGGCTGGCGGGTGAGCCGGCGTACGACTTCGGGTGGATGTGGGGGGATTTGGGGCTGGACCGGCCAGGGTGAGCCGGTCCGTGCTATGACCTTCCCTGTCACAGATCGGTGGGAGGCTGGAGCGCGCGTGACCGAGGAACTCGAGGTTCTCAAGACCGTCACCGGGCGTCTGGAGGCTGCCGGGATCCCGTACATGGTGACCGGATCGTTCGCGGCCAACTACTACGCGGTGCCACGGATGACGCGGGATATCGACCTCGTGCTGGAGCTGTCGGCCGGCGACGTTGATCGGTTCTGCGTTCTCTTCGAGGGCGACTTCTATGTCGAACGGGACGTGGTCCGCGCTGCCATCGCCGGTCGGGCCGCGTTCAACATGATCCACGAGGCCCACGTGATCAAGGTGGACTGCATCGTCTGCAAGGACAGCGACTACCGCCGGACGGAGTTCACGCGGCAGCGGCGCGCCTCCATCGAAGGCCACGGGCTCGCCATCGTCACGCCCGAGGACCTGATCATCTCCAAGCTCGACTGGATGCGGGAAAGCCGCTCGGAGGTCCAGCTCGCCGACGTCCGCAATCTCCTGCGGTCGGTCCCCGACCTCGACCGGCAATACCTGGCGCACTGGACCGAGCGCCTCGGGCTCGGCGCCCTGTATCGGGAGGCGCTCGGTGAGTGACACCCCACCGGAGGTCATGCAGCGCTACCGGGCAATGCTCCTCGCGCGCTCGCCCGAGGACCGCCTGAAGATGGGCTGCTCGATGAGCGCCACGGCCCGGGCCATGGTGCGCGCCTCGGTGCTGGCGCAAGACCCGCACGCATCGCCGGCCGCTCTGCGCCGCACGCTGTTCCTGCGCTTCTACGGTCACGAGTTCGAGGCGGCCGAGCGCGAGAGGGTCCTGGCGTGGCTGGCGCGAGACGAGTCGACGGCAGCCGGATCGCCGAGACGGGTTCCGGTGAACTGGGATGACCTCGAGATGGCGCTGACCGCGAACCCCGGCGAGTGGACCTGCTACTTCGACCTGAGGACGGGCGACGTCCAGATGGCCCCCGTGGGCCGCTCCGGTGACGACGACGAGTGGCCTTCGGAGGACGAGATCGATGCCGGGATCGAGGCGGGACACGTCGTTTACATCGAGCCGCTCGGGTCGTCGGTGGAGTACGGCTGGATGGCGGAGTTCGCCGAGACGGTGCGTGACGCCCGAGTACGGGACCGGCTGGAGGTCGCCATAGACGGGCGTGGAGCCTTCCGGAGGTTCAAGAACGTGCTGCTCGACTTCCCCGCCGAGCGCGAGCGGTGGTTTGCGTTTCGGGACGAGCGCCTGCGCGCAGCGGCGTGGAAGTGGCTGGCGGAACAGGCGATAGTGCCTACGATGGCACCGCGGGACCGGCGAGCAGAGAGGCGCCCAATGCGTGCGCGTGGGATAGCCAGGTTGTCAAACGGGTGAGCGATGCCGTTTGATGGAGAGGCGTACCGGGCCTTCTTCCAGCGCCTGACTGGCCGGACACCCTACGACTACCAGGTGCGGATTGCGGCGGAGTTGTTCTCTGACCGTAACGTCGTGCTTCGGGCTCCGACCGGCGCGGGAAAGACATGGTCCGTGTTGGCGCCATTCCTCTTCGAAGGCTGGAGAGCGCGTCCGCCTTGTCGGCGGACGGCGTGATCGGCCAGGACACCATTCGGCTGCGGAGCAGGTCGATCGGGGGCCTCGGGTGACGGCCCATCGGGCGGTGAAATGTTGCAGTGGCGCTGCAAGATTTCAAGGAAGATCTGCATGACATTACCAGCTTCATTCGTGGACGATCTCCGCCGGTACGTCGAGGCGCTCGGGCGCCACTTCGGGGAGCGCCTCGTCAGCGTCGTCCTGTTCGGCTCCCGGGCGCGCGGCGAGGCACGGTCGGAGAGCGACATCGATATGCTCATTGTCGTTCGCGGGCTGCCGCGAAATCGGTTCGAGCGATATGGCGGCTTACGCGACGTGGCGCGGCAGGTGTCGGATGAGTTCGCCGCAGCCGTGGCGCCGATTCTGCTCACGCCCGAGGAGGCGCAGCATGTGAAGCCGTACTACCTCGGGATGCTGTCGGGCCACGTGATTCTCTACGACACCGATGGCTTCTTTGCGGCAGTGCTCGAGCGGCTTCGGCGGCGCCTCGCCGAGCTGGGTTCCCGCCGATACGTCGACAGCAAGGGCTACGAGTATTGGGACCTGAAGCCGGACTGGAAGCCCGGCGACGTCGTCGAGCTATGACGTCGAATCGCATCGCGCGCGACTATCTTCAGCAGGCGCAGGCGAGATGGATCGCAGTCGATGCACTCTTCACCGCTCGCGCGTATCCCCAGTAGTTCGAGAAAGCCCCGGGGTTAGGACGGCCCGCCTCAGCGGCCGATGAAGCGGCGGCGGGAGCGGACGAAGTCGACCACGACGTACTCGCCCAGGCGGTCGGGGGCGGCCAGGAAGGCGCGGCCGTGGTTGATGCGGGCCATCTGCTCGACGAAGCCGACCAGCCACGAGCTGCGCTCGAGCATGAACGTGTTGATCGTGATGCCCTCGCGCGTGCAGCGCTGCACTTCCTTGAGCGTCTCGTCGAACGTGCGCTGCGTCGGCGGGTAGGAGAAGTCGGCCACGCCGCCCTCCAGGTGGGCGGTCGGCTCGCCGTCGGTCACCATGAGGATCTGCCTGGTGCCGCCCTTGTGCTTGCCCAGCAGCTGCCGGGAGAGCGCGAAGCCGGCGTGCATGTTGGTGCCGATGTTCCATTCGCTCCACGAGAGCGACGGCAGCTGCTCGGCGGTGAACGTTCGCGCGTACAGTGAAAAACCGACGATGTACAGGGCATCCCGCGGGAACTGCCCCTTGATCAGCGCGTGCAGTGCCAGCGCGACCTTCTTGGCCGGCAGGAAGTAGCCGTTGTTGAGCATCGAGCGGCTCATGTCGAGCATGACCACCGTCGCCGCCTGGGTGCGCAGCTCGGTGCGGTAGACCTCGAAGTCGTTCGGGGCCAGCCGGATCGGCGTGCCCGGCCCGCTGCGCTCGACCGCGTTCATCACGGTCTCCTTGAGGTCGAGCAGGAACGGGTCGCCGAACTCGTAGGCCTTCGTCTCGTCGGTCTGGTCGCCGCCGGCGCCCCGCCGCTGGAGGGCGTGGCCGCCGAGGCGGTCGCGCTTGAGGACGGCGAAGACGTCGCGCAGCGCCTTGTCGGCGATCTTGCGGATGGCGCGGGCGGTCAGCGACAGCTCGTCGCCCTCCCGCTCCAGGTAGCCGGCGTCCTCCAGCTGCCGGGTCAGCTCCTGCAGCTTCTGGAGGTCCTCGGCGGCCTCGGGACCGAGCAGCCGCTCGACCCGCTCGCGGTCGACGTGCTCGAGGTCCTCCAGCGCGCGCACGCCGCGGATCTCGCGCTCCAGCTCGTCCATCTGCTGCAGCTCGTCCATGAGGCGCATGGCCTCCTGCAGCGAGACCTCCTCGTCGCCCCGGAAGGGGTAGCGCTGGGCCATCTCGTCGAGGGGGAGGAACTCGGCCAGGTTCATGGCGAGCTGGCGCATCTGGGCTTCCAGCCGCTCGTCCTGCAGCATGAGGTTGCGCATCATCTCGTCGAGCTGGCCGCGCTGCTCGGGCGTCAGGCTCTGCATGAGCGACTGCATCTGCGCCATGCGGCGGCCGAGCTGCTCGATGAGCTGGTCGAGGTTCTCGACCCCGGGAAAGTTCTGGCCCCACTTGGCCATGAACCCGTCGAAGTCCGGCTCCTCGCCCTCGGCCTTCTGGCGGAGCATGCGGTTGAGGTCCTGCATCATCTCGCGCATGCGGGCGAGATCGTGCGGACTCATGTTCTGGAGCGCCTGCTGCATGCCCTGCATGAACGGCTGCATCATCTGCTGGCGGAGCGAGTTCAGCAGCTCCTCGAACTTCTGCCTCGCCTCCGGGCTCACGAAGTCGTACGTCTGGAGATCGCGCAGGCGGCCGGCCGGGTCGGGCGGGATCGCCTCGAGCTTCTGCTGGCGCTGCTGCCGCGGCGGGCCCTCCGGGGTGCGCTCCTCGATGCCCTGGCGCTCGGTGGCGACGATGTCGTCGAGCTTCTTCTTGATGTCCTCCAGGCTGGAGCCGAGGTCGTAGCGGTCGAGCCGCTGCTGGCGCTGGCGCTTCAGCCGCTCGAGCAGATCCTTCAGGCCGGGCATCCGCTGGCCCTCGGGCATGCGCGCGCCCTGCTGCATCAGGCGGCGGAGCGCCCGCCAGGGATCGCCGTCGTAGAGGAGGTCGTCGGCCATCGCCGACAGCAGCTCGTCGGGGTCGAGGTCGATCCGCTGCGTGCCGTCCCAGCGCGAGTACCGGAAGAGCGGCATCCGCTCAGCTCCGGTAGCGGTAGCGGCCGGCCTGGATGTCCTTGTTCAGCTTCTTGGTGAGGTGGAGGCCTTCCAGCACGAACTCGATCGCCGCGGCGACCGCCGCCGGCTCGGTGGCGCCCAGCTTGGCCGCCGCCGCCCGCAGCCCCGGCATCTGGTCGGCCTGCTTGACGTACTCCACCGACGGCATGGTATCGGAGGCCTGGATGGCGGCGCCGCCCTCGAAGCCCTTCACCACGTCGGCCAGCTCGGCCACGGTGAACGAGCGGTTGAAGACGTTGAGAACGGCCTTGTGCATGAGCCGGCCCAGGATCTTCTCCTCGCCGCCGCCCTCGCCGACGGTCTCCAGCTCCAGCTTGCCGGTGGTGGAGGCGGCCAGGGCGCCCAGGTCGCTCACCCGCGGCACCGCCAGGCGCTCGTCCAGCCGGATGGCGCGCTTGAGCGCGCTCGACAGGAGGTTCTCGTAGTTGCAGATCGACACGCGCACCGACACGCCGGAGCGCTGGCTGACGTCGGAGGACTGGCGGGCCAGGTGGGTCAGCTCGGCCACGACCTGCTTCATGTACTCGGGACTGGCCGTCTTGATCCCGTCGACGGGGAAGGCCGTCCGCTCGGCGTCCATGATGGCGATCTCGTCGGCCAGCTTCTTGGGATAGTGCGTGCGGACCTGGGAGCCGAAGCGGTCCTTGAGCGGCGTGATGATGCGGCCCCGGTTGGTGTAGTCCTCGGGGTTGGCGCTGGCCACCACGTAGACGTCGATCGGCAGCCGCACCTTGTAGCCGCGGATCTGGACGTCGCGCTCCTCCATGATGTTGAGGAGCCCGACCTGGATGCGCTCGGCCAGGTCCGGCAGCTCGTTGATCGCGAAGATGCCCCGGTGGGTGCGCGGCAGCAGGCCGTAGTGGATGGTCAGCTCGTCGCTGAGGTAGCGGCCCTCGGCCACCTTGATCGGGTCGACCTCGCCGATGAGGTCGGCGATCGTGATGTCGGGCGTGGCCAGCTTCTCGCCGTAGCGGCGGTCGCGGGGGATCCACACGATGCCGGCGGCGTCGCCCTCCGTGGCCACGCGCTCGCGGCAGGCCTGGCAGATCGGCGCGAAGGGGTCGTCGTTGATCTCGCAGCCGGCCAGGGCCGGGATGGCCTCGTCGAGCAGGCCGATGAGCAGGCGCGCCATGCGCGTCTTGGCCTGGCCGCGCTCGCCCAGGAAGATCAGATCCTGGCCACTGAGGACGGCGTTCTCGATCTGGGGGACGACGGTGTCGTCGTAACCGACGATGCCGGGCAGGAACGCCTCGCCGCGCCGCAGGCGCGCGACGAGGTTGTCGCGCAGCTCCTGCTTGACCGACTTGCGCTGCCAGCCGCTGGCCTCGAGCTCCCGGACGGTCCGTGCACTCGCCATGAGCGATCTGCGGTCACTATGCGGCTGGGGCCGGGGACTGTCAACCTCTGAAGGCGTCACGCGCTAATGATTCTCGTGGAACCCGGTGACACCGGGGGCCGGGCTCGGGGGTCGGAGGCGCGCCGGCATGGCTCGCCTGTCGCCGTACCTCGCTCCGGGCACGGCTCGCTCGGTCCCCCCATCCCCCAGAGGGGGCTGGGGCCCCGTCCAGTCGAATCCTCGGCGGCTCGCTCGCCGCGCCCTGCGCTCGAACGGCGACGACGGCTCGCCATGACGGCGCGCCCCCGACCCCCGAGCCCGGCCCCCGGCGTCACCACGTTTCACGCGAGTCATTAGCGCCGGCGGTATTTCTCGAGATACCCGAGGTCGAGGGCTTCGCGCACCAGCTCCATCGTGATCCGGGCCGCCTGGCGGGCCCGGTCGGTGCCGGCGGCCAGGGCGTCGCGGACCAGGCCCATGTCCGCCGCGAAGCGCGCCCGCCGCTCCCGGATCGGGTCGAGGAAGGTGTTGAGCGCGGCGGCGAGCTTCTGCTTGACCTCGACGTCGCCGACGGCGCCCCGGCGATACCGGTCCTCGAGGTCCGCCACCTCGTCCCGGTCGCGATTGAAGGCGGCGTGGTACAGGAAGACGGGGTTGCCTTCGACGTGGCCGGGATCGGTGGCGCGCAGGCGCGTCGGGTCCGTGTACATCGAGCGGACCTTCTCGTTCACCACCGCCGGCGGGTCCTTGAGATAGATGGCGTTGCCCAGCGACTTGCTCATCTTGGCCTGGCCGTCGATCCCGACCAGCCGCGGCACCCGTCCCACCAGCCCCTCCGGCTCGGGGAACACGTCCTTGAATTGACGGTTGAAGCGGCGCGCCACCTCACGGGTGAGCTCGATGTGGGGCAGCTGATCCTCCCCGACCGGGACGAGGTGGGCGCGGGGCAAGAGAATGTTCGCCACCTGCATGACCGGATAGGTGAAGAACGCCACCGGCACGGACTTCCGCCCGAACTCTTCCATCTCCGCCTTCAGCGTCGGGTTCCGCTGGAGCATGCCGAGGGGCAGGAACCAGCTCAGCCAGAGGGTCAGCTCGGCGTGCTCCGGGATCAGGCTCTCGATGACGAACGAGCTCCGCTCCGGGTCGAGCCCGACCGCCAGCCAGTCGAGCGCCACCTCCCACACCGCCTCCCGGACGCGCGTCACGTCGTCGGCGTAGTCGGACACCTGGTAGTCGGCGATGAGGAAGTGGCAATCGTAGGCGGTTTGCAGCTTCACCCAGTTCTCGAGTGCGCCCGCATAGTGGCCGAGATGCAAGGGGCCGGTGGGCCGAACTCCCGTCAGGATCCGCTTCTTGCCTTCCACGGTGCCCCGCACTATAACGACCGCCGGCGACAGGCGGCAAGCGGGCGGACGGGGACGGGCTGTACAATCGGGGACACGAGAGGAGGACGCCATGTTCGGTCGCAAGAAGACCTCGATGCCCACACCGGAGCAGGCGCTGCCCGGGCGGCGCGAGCGGATGCCGGTGCCCGAGCGCCATCACGTGAGCGGCCAGCGCCTGGCGCCGCCGTTCCCCGAGGGGGCCGAGCTGGCGATGTTCGGGCTGGGCTGCTTCTGGGGCGCCGAGAAGGCGTTCTGGACGCTGCCGGGCGTGTACTCGACCTCGGTCGGTTACGCCGCCGGCCACACGCCGAACCCGACCTACGAGGAGGTGTGCACGGGCCTCACCGGCCACAACGAAGTCGTGCGGGTCGTCTTCGATCCCAGGGCCGTGAGCTACGCCGATCTCCTGCGTGTCTTCTGGGAGACCCACGACCCCACGCAGGGGATGCGCCAGGGCAACGACGTCGGCACCCAGTATCGCTCGGGCGTCTACGTCGGCTCGCCCGAGCAGCGTCGCCTGGCGGAGGCCTCGCGTGACGCCTATCAGCGCGTGCTGACCAGGGCGGGGTATGGAGCGATCACCACCGAGATCCTCGAGGCGCCGGAGTTCTACTACGCGGAGGACTATCACCAGCAGTACCTGGCGAAGAACCCGTGGGGGTACTGCGGGATCGGGGGTACCGGGGTAGCGTGCCCGACCGGGCTCGCCGAGGCGGCGCCGCGCTGAAGGCGCGGTTGCCGAGTAGCTACATTGCGAGTACGATGTGGCCACGAGGCGATGGATGGCCACCGTGGGGGTTCGTGATCTCAAGAACCGGCTGAGCGAATTTCTGCGCCGGGTCGCCGAGGGGGAGCGGATCACGGTCACCGATCGTGGACGTCCCATCGCGGTGCTGTCGCCGCCGGAGCCGTCGCCCGACGATGAGGACATCCGTCGCATGGTCCGCGAGGGACTGGCAAGCTGGAGCGGCGGGAAACCTCGGGGCGCGACCAAGCCGATCAAAGTTCGCGGGAAGCCGATCAGCGACACCGTTCGTGAGGATCGGCGCTGAGGCTGTACCTCGACACCAGTGCATTCCTCAAGCTGTACGTCGACGAGGACGGCTCCGGTCTGGTGCGCGAACGACGTGAGCAGGCGACGTCGGTGGCCACGGCGCTGGTGACGCTCGTCGAGTCGCGTGCCGCGCTGGCCCGCCGGCGCCATCACGGCGACGTGTCGGCGACCCATCACCGCGATGCGCTCGTAAGTCTCGCTGACGATTGGGAGCGGGTGGTCCGCATCGACGTCAACGAGCGGCTCGTGAACCGGGCCGCTCAGCTCGCCGAAACCCATCGGCTCCGGGGCTATGACGCCATTCAGCTGGCATCGGGTCTGCTGTTTGCCGAGCGACTCGGCGAGGACACGCTGTTCTGCTCGTGGGACGACGCGTTGGACGCCGCGGCGGCCCGCGAGGGGCTGCCACTGTTGCGCGTCCGGCGATGCTAGTCCTTCTTACTCCTTGGCCGTGACCCCGGCCCCGGCGACCAGCACCGCCAGCGAGGCGAGCACGAGCGAGGCGGTCAGCATCCAGAACACCGACGGGTAGGTGCCGAGCCCCAGCAGCAGCAGGGAAGCCCCGACGGGCCCGACCGCGCGGGCGCCGTTGGCGCCGAGGGCGACGGCGCCGCTGATGGCACCGTAGTGGCGGGGGCCGAAGATCTGGGCGAGCGACGTCGCGCGCGACAGCGTCGACATTCCGTTCGAGGCCCCCATCACGACGATGAAGGGCAGGGCGGTGCCGATCAGCGTGATGAGCGGCAGCTGGGCCAGGCCGACCGCCTGCCCGAAGAAGACCGACGCCACCATCCAGCGCGCGCCGAGCCAGACCGAGATCGGCACGAACAGGATCCGGCCCGGCACCTGCATCGCTCCCATCCAGCCGATGATCGCGGCGGCCAGCGTCGCGGAGTAGTCGCGATCCACCAGGTAGGGGATGAGGTGGACGCTGACGGCCGCCGTGGAGAAGTTGCTCAGGAAGAACGCGCCGGCCAGCACCCAGAACACCAGCGTGCGCGAGGCCTGGCCGAGCGTCATGCCGGGCACGGAGATCGTCGTCCCGTCGGCGGCGCGGACGGTGGCGGCCGCCGGGTTGCGGCGGAGCAGCAGGGCGTGGATCGGGATCGTGATGACCGCCAGCACGACGGTCAGGATCGTGAGCGCCTGCCGCCAGCCGACGCGCTCGAGCAGCCAGGCCTCGATGGGCATGAAGATCGTCGAGGCGAAGCCGGCCGCCAGCGTGACGGTCAGCAGCGCGCGGTCGCGGCGGCCCTGCCGGAACCAGGAGACGACCACCGCGAAGGCGGGCTCGTAGAGCGTCGCCGCCATGGCCAGGCCCATGAGGAACCAGACGGCGTAGAGCGCCGGCACGCTCTCGACGCGCCCCCACGCGAACGTCAGCGCCACCGCCAGGCAGGAGCCGATCGTCATCAGGGCGCGGCCGCCGTGGCGGTCGATCCAGCGGCCGACGGGCAGCGCGGCGAGGGCCGCCACGCCGAGGCCGATCGAGAACGCCGCCGTGATGGCCACGCGGGAGGCACCCAGGTCCTGCTCCATCGGGCGCAGGAAGACGGGGAAGCCGTAGTAGATGATCCCCCACGTGACGGTCTCGGTGATCGAGAGCGCGACGACGATGACCCAGCCGTAGTAGATCTCGCGCGAGCCGAGGCGGATGGACGACGGGGACTGAGCGGGCGTCACAGGCCCGTCATTGTAACGTAACGCGTGCTAGCGACCTGCGGCCGCCTCCCCGCGCAGGATCATGCACGTGCTCACGGCGTAGGCGGCCGTCCCGCATCCTGGCCATGCGCCGGATTACTATGACACTCCGGTTCGGGAATGGCCATGACCACCACTCGCCCTGAGCATCCGGACGACGCCGCCGCCGTGGGCGAGGTGCACACCGCCGCGTTCGGCCGGCCCGACGAGGCGCGCCTGGTCGAGCGGCTGCGGGCGCGGGCGCGTCCGTACCTCGCGCTCGTGGCCACCGCGGGAGACGAGGTGGTCGGCCACATCGTCTTCGCGCCGGTGACGCTGCACTGTTACCAGGCGCCCTACACGATCCTCGCGCTGTCGCCAATGGCCGTCCGCCCGGCGTGGCAGCGTCGCGGCATCGGCTCCGCGCTCGTGCGCGACGGGCTGGCGGCATGCCGCGCCTCCGGCCACGACGTCGTGGTGCTGGTCGGGCATCCGGCCTTCTACCCGCGCTTCGGCTTCGTCCCCGCGCGGCCGCTCGGGTTGCTGTCCGAGCCCGCGTTCCCCGAGGAGGCGTTCATGGTGGCCGAGCTGACGCCGGGCGCGCTGCGCGGCCGGCGCGGGGTCGTCCTGTTCAGCTCCGACTATGGCGAGCCGCGCTGAGCCGCCGCGACGAGGCGAAGGTCGGCCAGTACCATGCCGTAGAGGCGCGCCTGCTCGGCGTCGTCCTGGCCGCGGAGAACGGCCGACGGATGCAGCGTGGCGATCGTCTTGGGCGCCCAGCGGGTCGGGAAGAACTGCCCGCGCTGCCGCAGCAGGCGGAACTCGGGTCCGAGGATCGCGCGGGCGGCCGTGGCGCCCAGCGCGCCGAGCACGGCCGGCTTGATGACCTCCAGCTCGGCCTCCAGCCAGGGCCGGCAGGCCGCGATCTCCGGCAGCCGCGGCGTCTGGTGGATGCGCCGCTTGCCCCGCGCCTCGAACTTGAAGTGCTTCACCGCGTTGGTGACGTACACGCGCTGGCGGTCGATGCCGGCCTCGGCCAGCGCCCGGTCCAGCACCTCGCCGGCCGGCCCCACGAACGGCGCGCCCCTGAGGTCTTCCTGGTCGCCGGGTTGCTCGCCGACCAGCACCACCCGCGCGTCGGCCGGCCCGCGGCCGAAGACCATCTGGGTGGCGTGGCGGAACAGCTCGCAGCCCTCGCAGCGCGCCGCCGCCGCCCGCAGCTCGTCGAGGCCGGCGCCCCCGGGGACGAACGGCGCGGCGCCGCCCCCCTGCTGCTCGAGCGCCAGCGTCTCCTGCATCTCGGCCTGCTGCGCCTGGCGCCGCGCCTGCGCGGCGAGGCCGCTGAGGCGTCTCACGTCCGGGTCGCGGGTGTTCGCGAGGAGATCGCGACTCTCGTTGACGACCCGGAACAGCACCGCGTAGAGCAGCGCCCAGCGCGACGGATCGGAAGCGCCCGCCGCCTGGCGGGCGAGGTCGAGGAACTGCCGCGGCACGCGGGCGGCCCCGGCCGGGGGCGTGTCGCTGGCCGGGGCCGCGGGCACCTCGCGCCAGGTCAGGTCGGCGGGCGGCACGCGTTCGCGCAGGAGCGCGCGGGCCGCCGCCTGCCAGCCCTCGAACGTCGGCACGATCTCGACCGTCTTCATATGCTTGGGGGCCCCGAGAGGCCCCCAAACCCCCCAGCGCTCGTCGCGCCCCGGCGGCGCCGGGGCGCTCCTCGATCACCCGCGTGGCCCTGCTGGTGGCCCCATGCCGTGACGGGTCTATCGGTCAGCGGCCGTCGGGTCCCTGGCCGGCCGGGCGGTCGTGGCGGTGGTATTCCCCGGGTGGCGTGATGGCCAGCCGGATCGAGGGGCCGTTGCCGGTCGGCCGGATGTGGTGATAGTGCATCGCCGGGGCGTACACGAGATCGCCGGCGCGGGCGTGGACGATCTCGGCGCCCTCGATCTCCCAGTCGATCTCGCCCTCCAGGACGACCCACCACTCGTCCACCAGGTGATAGTGCGTATCGGTCTGGTGCCCGGCCGGCTGGCAGATGAGCGTGCCGACGATCTGGTCGTTGACCACGACCTTCTCGGACCACGGCGGCGCGGCCTTCGTGCGCTTGATCTCCTCGATGCGTGCGTGCAGCTTTCCAGCCCCGAGCAGTCCCTTCGGCAGCGTCGCCTGCATGGATGTCGTCCCTCCGCGCGTACTATACTGCAAGCCGTCAGGGAGGCGACCATGAGCGACTACCACCTGAACCGGGTGCTGTACGAGCGGGCGCGCGAGCACAAGATGGCGGAGTCGATCGGCCCCGACGAGGTCGCCGGCTACGATCTCACGCCCGAGGAGCGGGCGGCGCTGGCCGCCGGCGACGTGGACGCGCTGTTCAGGCTGGGCGCCAATCCCTACCTGATCCGGCGGGTGTTCCGGCGCCGGTACGCGGTGTAGCCGTGGCCACCGTCGTCGCCGCCTGCATGACCTCGCACGCCCCCAACATCACGGCCACGCCGGCCGCCGCGCCCGAGCAGCGCCCGCGCTTCCTGGCGGGGCTGGAGGAGATGCGCAGGCGCCTCGTCGCCGCCCGCCCGGACCTCGTCGTCATGTTCGTCAACGACCACGTGCAGAACTTCTTCTACGACAACCTGCCGGCCTACTGCGTGGGCGTGGGCGACACGCACTGGGCCCCCCGCGGCGCCGCTGCCTTCCTGAGGATCCCGCAGCGCCAGGTGCCCGGCGCCGCCGCGTGGGGCAAGGCGCTGCTGGCGGCCGGGCTGGAGGCGGGCTTCGACCTCGCGGTGAGCCACGATCTCGAGTTCTGGGACGACGTCTCGGTTCCCGCGCACTTCCTGATGCCGGACGGCACGCTGCCGATCCTGCCGGTGCTCACCAACTGCGTGGCGCCGCCGTTGCCGACGCCGAGGCGCTCGTGGGCCCTGGGCCAGTTCGTCCGCCGCTTCCTCGACGCGCGTCCGGGCAACGAGCGCGTGGCGCTGATCGCCACCGGCGGCATCTCGCACTGGATCGGCGTGCCCAACACCGGCCACATCAACCCCGAGTGGGACCGCTGGGTGCTCGACACGATCGCCGAGGGCCGCAGCGAGGAGCTGGCCGGGCTCACCTGGGAGCAGATCGAGCGCGACGGTGGCAATGGCGGCCAGGAGATTCGCAACTGGATCTCCCTGCTGGCGGCGGTGCCCGGCGTGAAGGGAGAGGTGATGGTCTACGAACCCGTGAAGGAATGGCTCACCGGCTGCGGCGCCGTCTGGATGCAGGTATGAGCGCGCTCGATCCGCAAGCCCGGGCCGTCATCGACCTCGTGATCAAGTCCGGCCGTCCGGCCTACCACACGCTGTCGCCGAAGGACGCCCGCCAGCTCTTCCGCGAGACGCGCCCGGCCTCGACGCCGACGCCCCCCGAGATCGGCAGCGTCAGGAACCTCGTGACGGACGGTGCGATCCCCCTGCGCGTCTACCGGCCGGCCGGCGTTCCCGACTCCGCGCGCCTGCCGGCCTACGTCTACTTCCACGGCGGCGGCTGGGTGATCGGCGACCTCGAGACCCACGATGTCATCTGCCGGCAGCTGACGGCCGAGGCCGGCGTGAGCGTGGTGTCGGTTGACTACCGCCTGGCGCCCGAGCACAGGTTCCCGGCCGCGGCCGACGACGCCTGGGCCGCCACCCGCTGGGTCGTCGCCCACGCCGCCGAGATGGGCGTCGACGGCGCGCGCCTGGCGGTCGGCGGCGACAGCGCGGGGGGCAACCTGGCCGCCGTGGTCGCGCTGCTGGCGCGCGACGCGGGGGCGCCGGCCATCGCGCTCCAGGTGCTCCTCTACCCGGTCACCGACGTCGCGGCGGAATCGCGGTCCTATCAGGACTTCGCCGATGGCTACCTGCTCACGCGCGACAGCATGCGCTGGTTCATCGTGCATTACCTCAGCAAGCCGGCGGAAGCTACGGACTGGCGCGTCTCGCCCCGGCGCGCGCCGTCGCTCGACGGCCTGCCGCCGGCGCTGATCGTCACCGCCGGCTTCGATCCGCTGCGCGACGAGGGCGAGGCCTACGCCACGCGCCTGCGCGAGGCCGGCGTACGCGTCGACTACGCCTGCTACGGCGGGATGATCCACGGCTTCGTGCCGATGGGGCGGCTGCTCGACACGGCGGGCAGGGCGGTGAGCCTCATCGGCGGGACGCTCCGCCAGGCGCTGCGAGGCTAGGCTTCGCCACTCGGCCGGCGACGGCGCGCACGTGGCGCGGCGCCGCCAGCCAGATGGCGATGGCCGAGACGCCGCTGCACGCGATCGCGATCCACCACGCGAGCGTGTAGCTGCCGGTGGCGTCGTGAATCGCGCCCGTCACCCACGGGCCCGCGGCGCCGCCGCCGATGGCCGCCAGCATCAGCGTGCCCAGGATGGTCCCGAAGTGGCGTCCCTGGAAGATCTCGGCCGGGATGGCGCCGACGACCGACGTCAGGCCGTAGCCAAGCATGCCCTGCGAGACGACCATGAAGGAGAGGAGCGCCGGCGTCGGCGTCTCGCGCAGCAGGAGCAGCGCCAGGTAGCAGAGCGCGAAGCCGGCGCTGCCCACCGTCCACACCCATTCGCGTCCGATCCGGTCCGAGAGATGGCCGAGCCCGATCTGGCCCGGGATGCCGGCCAGGCTCACGAAGCCCAGCGCCCACGCCGCGTGGGTGGGGCTGAACCCGATCTCCACCAGATACTTCGTCTGGTGCACCTGCACGGCGTACCAGGCGAAGAGGCCGGTCAGATACCCGATCGCGATCCACCAGAAGCGGGCTGTGCGCACCGCGCGGCCCAGCGTCCAGTCCACGGCGACCCAGGCCGCATCCACGACGTTCGACGGCTGGCCGCCGGCGGCGCCCGGGGGCGGGACGCGGTCGCCGTCGGGCTCCAGCCCGAGATCTTGTGGGCGGTGCCGCACCAGGAGGTTGAGCGGGGCGAGCACGAGCAGCACCACGAGCCCCAGCACCCAGCAGGCCGTGCGCCAGCCGCCACGGGCGATGAGGTCCTGGACCCACGGGAACATGACGATGGACCCGACGCCGACGCCGGAGAACGCAAGACTGATCGCCAGTCCTCGCCGGCGCACGAACCAGTTGGGGAGATAGAGCGACTGGCCCGTGTAGGCGAGGCACACGCTGCCGCCGCCGACCAGGACGCCGAGCGTGGCGTAGAGGTGCCACGGCTGGCGCACGAACGGCGCCAGCAGCAGTCCGAGCGCCACCAGCGCCACCCCCATCTCCATCACGACGCGCGGGCCGCGGCGGTCCATCAGGCGGCCGAGCGAGGGGCTGAGGATCGCGGAGACGAGGAAGCCGAACGAGAAGGCGCCGGCGGTGACGCCCCGCTCCCAGCCGAACTCGTCGAGGATCGGCGGGAAGAGCAGCGAGAACGCGGTGCGCGCGTTGACGCCGATGGCCATGGTGACGAAGGCCACCGCCACCACGACCCAGCCGTAGAAGAAGGGCAGGCGCACGATCCCGTCAGGCCGCCGAGGCGATCTCGTTCACGGGGGGCTCGCCCCGCGCCGTCCGACTGATGTTCTCGGCGATCAGCCTGGCCCGCGCGTCCAGCATCCCCTCGGTCCAGCCCGACACGTGCGGCGTCATGAGGACGTTGGGCAGCTCGTGGAAGGGCTGGTTCGCGGGCAGCGTCGGTGCCGCGCTCGTCGGATAGCGGTACCACACGTCGAGCGCCGCGCCCGCGATGCGCCGCTCGACCAGCGCCTGGTACAGGGCGCTCTCGTCGACGATGTCCGCGCGCGACACGTTGACGAGCACCGCCGACGGCTTCATTGCGGCGAGCTGGGCCGCGCCGATCATCCCGCCGGTGGCCGGCGTGAGCGGCAGGGTGAGCACGAGGAAATCGGCGCGCCGAAGCACGTCGTCCAGCATCTCAGGTCCGCCAAGCGTCGCAAGCTCGTCGCCGGCCGACCGGGCCACGTCCCGGCGGATCGCCAGCACCTCCATGTCGAAGGCGCGGGCGCGGCGGGCCAGGCACTGCCCGATGCGCCCGTAGCCGAGGATGCCGAGGGTCTTGCCGGCCAGCTCGGGCCAGACCGGGGGCGGCGTCACGCCCACCGCCCACTGGCTCTCCCACCGGCCCTGCCGGAGCGCCGCGTCGACGCGCAGGAAGCCGCGCGTCAGCGCCAGCATCGCCCCCAGCACGTACTCGGCGATGCCCGTCTCGTGGCCGTAGACGTTGGCCAGCCAGGCGCCCGCCGGCAGCGCCGCGCGATCGATGCGATCGAGGCCAGCGCCGGGGACCTGCACGAGCTTCAGCTTGCGGGCCGAGGCGCCCATCTCGCGTGTGAAGGCGAGGGTCACGAGGACGTCCACGTCGGGCAGCTTCGCGACGATGCCGGCCTCGTCGGCCAGGACGATGTCGCAGGGCTCGCCCAAATGGGCGCGCACGCGGGGTTCGAGGCTGGCGGAGAACGTGCCGGCGAAGGCGACGTGCAGCATGGGAGGTCTCCTTACCGTGCCTAGTCCCGGAAGATCCGGGCGGTCGCGTCGTCCACGGGGAAGAAGCATTCGATGCGGATCTCCTGCAGCGTCACGTCGTGCGGCGTCCCCAGCGTGGCGATCGTCGTGAAGAGCCGGAGCGACGTGTCGTTCCGACGGAAATGGATGGCGAGCACGGGGGCCTGCGCCTCGTCCGGCGGCAGCACCTGCGATAGCCCGGGCGCGCCGGGAACAGCGAGCAGCCGCTTCAACAGGTCGGCCGTCTCGGGTGTGCCGTCGGCGATGGCGTCCGCCTGCACGCCGCGGAGAAAGTAGAGCACCACCTCCTGCCAGTTCACGATGAAGGGCCGCAGCCCGTCCGGGGAGACGAGCGCCATGGCGAGATTCGACGCCTCCGCCGGCGCCGCGGGGGTGGCCGGCGGCGGGCCCAGCAGGAACTCGGTCAGCCGCCCCGCCCCGGTGTTGGCTCGCAGGAGGTTCCACCGGCGGTCGACGACGAAGGCCGGATAGGGCTCCTGCTGCGCGAGCATGAAGTCCAGCGCGCTGTTGATCCGGTCCAGCTCGGGTGCCGAGAGATCACTCTCGCGCCAGGCCGGCGCGAAGCCGGCCGCCAGGAACAGGGCGTTCTGCTGCCGCAGCGGCAGGTCGAGCGCGGCCGACAGGCGCAGGATCATCTCGCGGCTGGGCGCGGCCCGGCCCGACTCGAGGAAGCTGACGTGGCGCTGGGTCGTTTCCGCGGCGACGGCAAGGTCCAGCTGCGCGATACCGCGGCGGTCGCGCCACCACCGCAGCCGCGACCCGAAGTTCCGCGACGACGCTCCGTGCACCCGGTGGTCACGCTCGTGATGTCTCATGGGTTTCCACCTTGCTGGGTCAGCGAGCTGAGATCAATTCCCCGTCAGGGAATGAGCGTGGGAGCGCCGACGTCCACCAGGACGGCCTCGGGATCCGCCCCCCAGCGCCAGGGCAGTCCGACGCTCCCCAGCCCCCGCGACACGACCAGGAGTGACGAGCGAAACGCGTACACGCCCTCGTCGAGGCAGAACCGGCTTTGCCGGATGATCGGCGGCCCGTTTGGCAGGCGGATCTGTCCGCCGTGGGTGTGGCCGGACAGGGTGAGGGGAATGCCGCGGGCGACGGCCTCGTAGAAGTGGTCGGGATTGTGCGCCAGCAGCAGATGCGGCGTCCCGTGACGCACCGCCAGGGCGGCCCAGTTCGGCCTGCCCATGATCAGGTCGTCGATGCCGCCGAGCACGAGGCTGTTCCCGCCGTGCGTCAGCTTCACCGTCTCGTTCTTCAAGATGCGGAGCCCGATGGTGTCGAGGTGCCGGCGGATCTGTTCGGGGTCGCCCCCGAAGTAGTCGTGGTTGCCCAGGCAGCCCCAGGCGCCCAGGGGCGCCGCCGACAGCGGCGCCAGCGCATCGAGGAACGGATCCAGCTCGCTGGCGTGACCGGTGACCAGATCGCCGGCCACCGCCACGACGTCGGGACGCAGCGCCATGAGCGACGTGACGATGGCCGACAGGGTCTCCGGCTGGAGAAAGATGCCGGAGTGGATGTCGGACACCAGCAGCACCTTGAGCCGCCCACCGCCCGCCGGCCATCCGGAGGGCGAGATCTCGGTCTCGGCCAGGCCGAAGCGCCGTTCCAGCAGCCGGCGGTAGGGATTCCACACCGGCGCGAGGTGCGGGTAGAGGAACCGGGAGACGACGATGTCCAGGTTGCGCTCGAGGATCTTGAGCGGCCCCCGGGTCGGATTGAGCCAGCGCCGCTCCCGGCCCGTCATCAGCCGCGGCGCCGGAAGTCGCCGTCGTCTCAGCTCCGTAGGGCGTCTCCGCCGCCCGTCACCGATTCCGGCCGGGGACCACGATCTCCAGCCCGACGGCCGCGAAATGGACGAAGTGCTGCTCGTTCAGGGTCAGCAGGGTGGTGGCCTGCCCCCGGAGCGCGCAGGCGGCGATCACGGCGTCGTATGTGCGTCCCCCGCTGATACCCTCCGCCGGCGCCCGTCGCACCAGGGTGCGATAGGCGCCGGCATCGAGCGCCACGATCCGCCCCAGCCCGATGAAGTTGGAGTCGAGCAGCGCCAGGGCATCCGCCGCCGCGAGGCGGTGGGGCGCCGGCAGCCGCGTGAGGACGGCATAGGCCTCGACCAGCGCCGGTCCCGCCACCAGCATCGTCTCGGTCTGACGGAGGCGTCGCTCGATTTCCTCTCGCGCCGGGTCGTGATCCTCGTGCCAGGCGCACACGGCCGCCACCATGCAGCTGGTATCAGGCGAGAAGCCCGCCATCGTCTATCGGCGTCGGCGCTCTCGGCGAAGCGACCGCCGGGTCTTCTCCACGGTGGCCCGGTCCAGCGCTCCGGAATCGGCGACGGGCTCCGCCACCAGCAACCGTCCTCGGCGCACGAGCTTGACGGGAAGCGGGGCCGGCTCGATCTCGATGCGGCCACCCTCCCACCGGATCTCGAGGAGCGTCCCGGGCCGAAGGCCCGCCTCGCGGCGGATCTCCTTGGGGATGACGAGCCGGCCGGCCGAGTCGATGGAGGTTTTCATGGCATGAATCCTACCATGCGCCGGGCCACCAGCCGCCGGCGGGGCCTCGCTCACGCCATCACCCAGCCGCCGTTGGGCTGGAGGACCTGGCCCGTGAGGTAGTTCGACTCTTCCGCCGCCAGGAACACGGCGCAGCAGGCGACGTCGGCCAGCGTGCCGAGGTGGCGCACGGGCAGCTCCTGGATCCGGCGGGCGCGGTACTCCGGCGTCATCACCGCCCGGCTCATGTCGGTGTCGATGCCGCCGGGGGCGATGGCGTTGACCGTCACGCCGTGCGGCCCGAACTCGTGGGCGAGGGCGCGGGTGAACGCCTCGACGGCGCCCTTGGTCGCGGCGTAGGGCGCGAAGCCCCCGCCGCCGACCGAGGCGCGCGCCAGCTGCGACGACAGGTTGACGATGCGACCGTAGCGGGCCTCGACCATGGGCCGCAGCGCGTACTGCGTGCACAGGAGCGTGCCGGCCACGTTGACGTCCCACATGGCCGCGTACGCCGTCGCGGGGACGTCGAGGAAGGGGCCGCGGGTCATGATCCCGGCGTTGTTCACGAGGACGTCGAGGCGGCCGAACCGATCGAGCACGCGGCCGATCAGAGCGCGGACCTGATCTTCGCGCGCCACGTCCGCCTGCACGGCGAGTGCGCGCCGGCCCTGCTTTTCGAGGGCCGTCACGACCTCCGCGGCCGGTCCCGCGCTGGTGTTGTAGTTGACGGCGACGTCGGCGCCTTCGGAGCCGAACGCCTCCACGATGGCGCGGCCGAAGCCGCGCCCGCCGCCGGTGACCAGCGCCACGCGGCCCTGGAGCCGCATGCTACCGCTGGCTCAGGTAGTGCTCGGCCACCTCGATCGGCCGCGCGATCCAGACGTCGCCCTTGCCGAGGATCAGCTCGAGCAGGCGCGAGACCATGCGCATGCGGGAGGGCCGGCCGATGACCTGGGGATGGCCCATCAGGTTTAAGAACCCGCCTTCCGCCCAGGCGCCCTCGAACTCCTCCTTCCAGATCTCGAACACGTCCTCCTGGCTCCGGATGCCGTGGCCGACCGGCGGCACCGCGCTGAAGCCGAAGAACGGGAAGTCGTTGTTGCACCAGGCGGTCGGCAGCTCGACCAGCTCGCCGTGCACGGTCTTGTGGCAGTAGGGCAGGTCGGTGTCCATGAGGTTGGAGTGGTACACGAATCCGTGCTTCCGGAGCAGCGTCATCGTGTGCGGGGAGGGATCGGCGGACGGCGCCCGCGAGCCCAGCGGCCTGACGTCGAGGATCCTCTTGAAGATGTCGAGGGACTTCAGCAGCAGCGCCTCCTCCTCCTCGGCGCCGCCGGCCAGGAAGAACGGCTTCTCGTGCAGGTAGCCGTGATGGCCGACCTCGTGGCCGCGCCGGAGGATCTCGCGGCAGAGGTCGGGGTAGCGCTCGACGATCCAGCCGGGGATGAACCAGCCGGCCTTGATCCCGTAGCGGTCGAGGACGTCGAGGATCCGCGGCGCGCCGGTCTTCGGGCCGTAGGCGCCCATCGACATGTGCAGCGGGCGCTCGGCCAGCGCGGCGTCACGCTGGATCCACGGGCTCTCGCCGTCGAGGTCGAACGAGATGGTGAACGCGCACCGCTTGCCCTTCGGCCACCGGATCGGCTCCATGACGTCCTCCGTTGCGTGGGCTATACCGTGCCGGTCGCGGACGTGTCAAGCCGGCGGCCGGAGGGGGTGTGATAGACTGCCGCCCGTTCACCCCGGCGCTCGACGATGGCCTCCTTTGTGAGCAACGTGTCCACGCTGGTGGAGTCGGGCCTGCGAGGGCCTGCGCTCACGCGCCGCCGCGCGCTCGCGCTGCGGCTGGGCGCGGTGGCGGGGTTCCTCGCCCTGTGGAGCCTGCTGTCGGGGCTCGTCGTCGTCCTCCAACTCTTCAACCCGATCTTCCTGCCGGGGCCGTGGCTCGTGCTCGGCAGCCTCATCGAGCTGGCGGCCCGGGGCCAGCTGTGGGTGCACGTGGCCGCCACCCTCGAGCGGGTGGCGATCGGCTTTGCCACCGGCGCCGCCCTCGGGGTCGGCCTGGGGCTGGCCGCCGGCTCGCTGCGGCCGGTGCGCGACCTCGTCGAGCCGGTCGTCGAGATGCTGCGGCCGATCCCGCCGCTGGCGGTGCTGCCGCTGTTCATCGTGTGGGTCGGCATCGGCGAGCCGTCCAAGATCGGCTTCATCACCTACGCGACGTTCTTCCCGATCTTCCTCACGACGGTCACCGGCGTGCGCCAGATCGACCCGCTGCTCCTGCGGGCGGCGCGCAGCCTGGGCGCGCGCGGCCCGCGCCTGTTCGTGCGCGTGATCCTGCCGGCGGCGCTGCCGGACATCCTGACCGGGCTGCGGCTCGGGGTGGCGCTGGCCTTCTTCGTGATCGTGATCTCGGAATTCATCGGCGCCGAGCACGGGCTCGGCTACCTGATCAACGACGGCCGCAACTTCTTCCTGGTCCCCCAGATGCTCGGCGCCGCGGTGGTGCTCGGGCTCCTGGGCTACGCCGGCAACGGGCTGGTGCGCGGGCTGGAGCGCCGGCTCACCCACTGGCAGCATCCCGCCTGACGATGGCGGCCGGCGCCAAGATCCAGGTCCAGCGGGTCAGCAAGTCGTTCACGGTCGGCCGCCGCCAGGCGCCCGCCCTCGCGGACGTCGACCTCGAGGTGGCCGAGCGCGAGTTCGTCTGTCTGCTGGGGCCGTCGGGCTGCGGCAAGTCCACGCTGCTGAACATCGTGGCGGGATTCCTGTCGCCCACCACCGGTACCGTGCTGGTCGACGGCCGTCCGGTGACGGGCCCCGCGCCCGAGCGGGGCGTCGTGTTCCAGGAGTACGCGCTGTTCCCGTGGCTGACGGTGACGGGCAACGTGGACTTCGGGCCGGCGATGCGGGGCCGGCCGGCCGCCGAGCGGCGCGAGTCGGTGGCCCGCTACCTCGACCTCGTCGGCCTGCGCGCCCACGCCGACAAGTTCCCGGCCCAGCTCTCGGGGGGGATGAAGCAGCGGGTCGCCATCGCCCGCGCGCTCGCCAACAACCCCGCGATCATCCTGATGGACGAGCCGTTCGGCGCCCTCGATGCCCAGACCCGCGAGGTGCTGCAGGACGAGCTGTCGCGCATCCAGCGCGTGGAGCACAAGACCATCCTGTTCGTCACCCACTCGATCCGCGAGGCGGTCTACCTGGCCGACCGCGTGGTGGTCATGACCTCGGTGCCCGGGCGCGTGAAGCAGGTGTTCGCGATCAAGCTGCCGGAGGCCCGCGACCGCTTCGCGCCGGAGTTCACGCACTACGAGGCCGAGATCACCGGCGTGCTCAAGGAGGAAGTGGCGAAGGTGCGCGAGTGAGGGCGGCGCTCACGCGAATGGCCGCGGTGCTGGGCGCGCTCGCCCTGTGGGCGGTGATCGCCCACGGCAACGCGCTCGCCGGCGTCGTGAACCCCGTGCTGCTGCCCACGCCGGTCGAGGTGGGCCGGGTGGCGCTCGACCTCGCGCGCAGCGGCGAGCTGGCGCAGCACTTCGTGACGTCGCTGGGCCGGGTGATCCAGGGCTTCGGGCTGGCGGCGCTGGCCGCCCTCGGCCTCGGCCTGCTGGTCGGCATCTGCGTGCCGCTGCGCTTCATGGCCGAGCCGGTGATCGAGTTCGTCCGCCCGATCCCGCCGCTGGCGTTCCTGCCGATGTTCCTGGTCTGGTTCGGCCTCGGCGAGACCTCCAAGATCGCCTTCATCGGCTACACGACCTTCTTCCCCATGTTCGTGGCCATCGCCGCCAGCGTGCTGCGGGTGGACGTCGTCCTGCTGCGGGCGGCCGCCAGCCTGGGTGCCTCCCGTGCCGACCTCGTCCGCCGGGTGGTGCTGCCCGCCTCGCTGCCCGGCATCGTCGTGGCCCTCCGCGTCGGCTTCGGGCTGGCGCTCTTCGTGATCGTGGGGGCCGAGTTCATGGGCGCCGACGCCGGCCTCGGTCACCTGATCATGGAGGGCCGCACGTTCTTCAACCCCGCCCAGATCGTCATGGGCGCCCTGGTCCTGGGGCTGCTGGGATCGGTGTTCAACACGCTGCTGCTCACCGCCGAGCGACGCCTGCTGCGCTGGCGCGCCGCGGCCTGAAAGGAGCCCGTTCATGCGCACGCTGCTCGC
>DASWJN010000345.1:0-18432 GCA_036397135.1 Candidatus Methylomirabilota bacterium | reverse complement strand
CGCCTGGCTGGTGATCGCCTGGCACAGCGTCGCGATGGACGTGGGAGGAGGAGAGAAGGTCAAGCCACGAGAGCTCAAGTCACGGGAGCGCGGTACGTTCCGGCCCCAGCCCCGGATCCGAGGTTTTCAGTCGGTCACCATCTGGCTTCGGCCGCTGATGGTGACCGCCGGAACCACGACGAGCGTGGAGCTGACGGACCGTAACGGCTGGTTCCGGGGCGTGATCGAGGAGCGGTTGCTCGACTGACTGCAAGTCCCCCCCCCCGGCGGTATTTCTAAATAGCTGACATATAACGATTAAGACAGCAATTTCCCGCCGCTGACAACAGCCGAGCCGTTGACCGGCCGCCACCGCTCATGGTAAGAAATAACCACGCTTTCGGGCGAATATGACGATTCAACGCCGTTTCGGCCTCCCGCTTACCGCTTTCCTCACGCTTTTGGCGTCAGGCGCGCTCACGTCCAATGCCGTCGCGTCGCCTTGGCCCGAGGGAATCAGCGGCTCGTCCCTCGTCGAGCATGCGGCGCTTCCGCCCCCCATTGACGATTCACTCCCTCCGAACACGCCGGCCGAGCAGTGGCTCGACGCGATGGGCGCCGTCGCCGAGCAGGAGGCGGGTAGCGAGACAGAGCCGGCCGGCGTCGACCCCTGGGCCGACGCATTCGCCGAATCCAGCCGCGCCGCCATCGTCGTGGCCCCGCCGCCTCCCGCGTATCCGCTCACCGTCAATCCCCAGGTCCAGCACTTCCTCGACCGGTTCACTGGTGCGCGGCGCGACGTCGTCGCCCTCTGGGCGGGCCGCTCCGGGCGCTACCTCGGCATGATCCGCGAGGTGCTCCGCAGCCGGGGGCTTCCCGAGGAGCTGGCCTTCACCGCGATGATCGAGAGCGGCTTCAACCCCGTCGCCGTCTCTCGGATGGGGGCGAAAGGCCTCTGGCAGTTCATGGCGGCCACGGCTCGACGGTACGGGCTGCGGGTAGACAAGTGGATCGACGAGCGTCTCGATCCCGAAAAATCGACCGTTGCGGCGGCTGCCTACCTGCGCGACCTCTACGACATGTTCGGCTCGTGGGAGCTGGCCAAGGCCGCCTACAACGCCGGGGAGTTCAAGGTGATCCGGGCCATCCGGGCCACCGGCTCGTCGGATTTCTGGACCCTGGCCAAGACCAACCACCTCAAGCGCGAGACCAAGGACTTCGTGCCGGCGATCCACGCCGCGACGCTGATCGCCAGGGATCCGGACCGTTACGGCTTCGAATTCCCGGAGCCGGGACCGCCGGCCGTCGAGACGGTCGCCGTCCCGCCCTCGACCGACCTGCGGAGGGTGGCCGCCCGGGCGGGGATCCCGCTCCGGACGCTCCGAACGCTGAACCCCGTGCTCCTGCGCGCGGTGACTCCGCCGGGTGGTGCCTGGCACCTCACGGTGCCGGCCGGGACCCGCGACGACGTGCTGTCCGCCCTGGCCCCCCCGTCCAAGCCGCGACCGGCCACCAGAGTCGCGCAGAGCGCTACGCGGCGGGCGGTCCGCGCCACCGACGCCGTGCACGTCGTCCGGCCGAGGGAGACGGTGAGCTCCATCGCCAAGCGGTACGGCGTCGCGGTGAAGGACGTGCTTCGCTGGAACCGCCTCGAGTATCAGGCCCGGATCCGGCCCGGCGACCGGATCAGGATCGCCGACGTCCGCCCGTCCGTCGACCGCGACGGTCAGGGCGGGTTCAGGTGAAGGTCGAGGTCAGACTCTTCGCCACCCTGGCCGCCTTCCTGCCCCCCACCAGCCGTGAGGGGGCGGTCACGCTGGAAGTGCCGCCCGGCAGCACCGTTCACGATGTGATGCGGCATCTGGGCGTCCCCGCCGACCTCGAGCGCGTGTCGCTCGTCAATGGTGGCGAGGTCGACACCGGGTACGCCCTTCGCTCCGGGGACGTCGTGACGGTGTTCCCACCGCTCGCCGGCGGCCTGCACAAGGTCTCCTGACCGACCGGGGCTCGGCCGCGAGGGCCTCCGGCGGCGATGGTACACTCAAGCGTTGAAAAGGGGGCGCGGCGGTAACAACGCCGGAAGCGTCTAGGAACCCGGTGGGCCTCCCGGACTTCAAATCCGGTGTCCGGCTCTAGACAAGTCGGAGGTGGGTTCGACTCCCACACGCTTCCGCCACCGGGAACGAGGGACGATGGCCAAGTATCAGGGCAAGGGCAAGGGCGCCAGGGCCCGGCGCAGCGCGCGCCGCCCGCTGAAGCTCGGCGCTTCGGTGGCGGCCGTGGTGGTGCTGGCCGTCGCCGTGGGCTGGTTCGCGTACCGGGCCGCGGCCGATCTCCCCGGAGAAAAGCTCGCCGACCTCGGCAATCTGCACATCCAGACGGTCTCGGACCCGCACGTCCCGTATAACTCCCAGCCCCCGACCTCCGGCCCGCACCTGCCGTACCTGGCCCCCTGGGGGGTCCACACGCGCCCGATTCCCGACCAGCTGCAGGTGCACAACCTGGAGGACGGCGGCGTCATGGTGCAGTACACCTGCACCTGTCCCGAGCTGGTGGACAAGCTGCGCGGCATCGTGTCCCGCTACGACAAGTTCGTGGTCCTGGCGCCGTACCCGGGAATGAAGACCCGGCTCGCGCTCACCGCCTGGACCCGCCTGGACCGGTTCGAGGAGTTCGACGAGAAGCGCATCGTCCGCTTCATCGACGCCTACCGTGGTATCGACCATCACAAGCGGTAGCCGGATGATGGTGGTGACGGCGCTGGTGCTGGCGGCCTGCGCCCGCCCGCACGTGTCCCCGCTGCCGCCGCCGCCGTACCGCGTCGAGATCCCGGTCACCTATGACCGCACCTGGACCGCGATCGTACGGGCACTTGCCCGGGAGAATCTGCCCCTGCGCGCCATCGCCCGGGATTCGGGCGTCATCGCCTCCGACGACTTCGTCACGCCCATCGGCTTGTGGGCCGACTGCGGCGCCATCGGGACCGAACGGCTCGAGGGGGAGGCGATCGTGTCGTTCACGGTCTTCGCCGAGCCGAACGGCGCCGGCGCCACCCTCGTGCAGGTCAACTCCAAGATGCGCACGCAGGCCCACCGCAAGGGGACGTCGGGGAAGCTGAAGCCGATTCCGGTCTACCAGTGCGCGTCGACCGGCCGCTTCGAGGCCAACCTGGTGGAGACCGTTCGCGACCTGGTGAAGGAGTAGACGCGGTGCCGTCCCGGCTCGCCGACCTGATCCGCCGGGCCCGCCGCCTGGCCGCCGAACGCGACCGGCTCATCGAGGCGGTCGCCGCCGAGTGGACCCGTGCGCTGCGCGGCCAGCGGTTGACGGCCTCCGACCTGGACGAGCTGTGGGCCGGCCTCGCCGAGGAAGCGGTGCGCCGCGGCGCGGTGGCGGGCGAGGGCCGGTGGACGGCCCAGGCCTGGCGTGCCGAGGCGCACGAGGTCATCGGCCGGGTCCGGGCCAAGGTCGAGGCGGCGCTCCGTGAGCGCTGAGCGGGCCACCCTCCGCCGGCTCCCCTCCGTCGATCAACTGCTGCGCCTGCTCGGCGACCGACCGGAGGTCGCCGGGATTCCGCGGGCTCGTTTGGCCGCGATGGTGCGCGAGACGCTCGAGGCCGAGCGGCAGGGCGTGCGCGAGCACGATCAGGCGCCGGCCGACGCCGAGGCCCTCGCCGAGCGGGTGGTGGCGGCCGCTCGGCGGGCAGGGCTGTTCTCGCTGCGGGCGGTCATCAACGCCACCGGGGTCGTGCTCCACACCAACCTCGGCCGGGCATTGCTGAGCCCCCTCGCGCTGGAGCGGGCGGCGGCGGTCGGCGGCGCCTACTGCAATCTCGAGCTCGACCTCGTCTCCAAGGAGCGCGGCTCCCGCTACAGCCACGTCGAGGCGTTGCTGCGGCGCCTCACCGGCGCCGAGGACGCGCTGGTGGTCAACAACAACGCCGCCGCCGTCCTCCTCGCCCTGGAGACGCTCGCGCACGGCAGGGAAGTCGTCGTCTCCCGCGGCGAGCTGATCGAGATCGGGGGCGAGTTCCGCATCCCGGACATCATGCTGCGCAGCGGCGCCGTCCTGCGCGAGGTGGGCGCCACCAACCGCACGCATCTGCGCGACTATGCCGAGGCGATCGGCCCCGACACCGCGCTCCTGCTGAAGGTGCACACGTCCAACTACCGGGTGATCGGCTTCACCGCCGAGGTCGGCTCCCGCGAGCTGGCCGCGCTGGGCCGCGCGCGCGGGATCCCGGTGATGGAGGACCTCGGGTCGGGCTCGCTGATCGATCTGCGCCCGTGGGGCTTCCCCTACGAGCCGACGGTGCCCGAGGTGGTCGCCGCCGGCGTCGACCTCGTGTCCTTCTCGGGCGACAAGCTCCTCGGCGGGCCCCAGGCGGGGATCGTCGTCGGCCGGCAGCCGATCGTCGCCCGTCTCAAGAAGAATCCCTGGAACCGCGCCCTGCGGATCGACAAGCTCACGATCGCGGCCCTGGAGGCCACGCTGACGGCGTACGAGGCGGGCGTCGCCCGCGAGACGGTGCCGACGCTCAAGCTCCTCACCGAGCCGCTCGGGAGCGTCCGCGCGCGCGCCCGGCGCGTGCAGCGCGGCCTCGGGCCCCAGACCGTGGAGCGGCTGGCGGCGCGGGTCGTCGAGGGACGGTCCAAGGTCGGGGGCGGGGCGCTGCCCACCGTGGAGCTGCCGAGCGCCGGTCTGGCGCTGGGGATCACCGATGCGGCCGCCCGTGCGCTCGACGCCGCGCTTCGCAGCGGTGATCCGCCCGTCGTCGGCCGGCTGGTGGACGATCGCCTGTTCCTCGACTGCCGGACGGTGCTGCCGGGGCAGGTGCCGGGTCTCGTCAGGGCGATCGTGGCCGCCGCGGGGTCATGAGCGGCGCCCATCACGTCGTCGTCGGCACCGCCGGGCACATCGACCACGGCAAGACCTCGCTGGTCAAGGCCCTGACCGGCACCGACACCGACCGGCTGCCCGAGGAGAAGGCCCGCGGCATCACGATCGACCTCGGCTTCGCCTTCCTCGAGGAGCCCGACGGCCTGACGATCGAGATCGTCGACGTCCCCGGGCACGAGCGGTTCATCAAGAACATGCTGGCCGGCGTCGGCGGCATCGACCTGGCCATGCTGGTCATCGCGGCCGACGAAGGGGTGATGCCCCAGACCCGGGAACACTTCGCCATCTGCTCGCTGCTCCACATCCCCGGCGGTCTGGTGGTGCTCACCAAGACCGACATGGTCGAGGCGGACTGGCTGGAGCTCGTCCGTGACGACGTCGGCAGCCTCGTGCGGGGGACGTTCCTCGATGGCTGCCCGATCGTCGCCGTGTCGGCCCGGACGGGCGAGGGGATCCCCGAGCTGCGCGCGGCGCTGCGCGACCTGGCGTCCAAGGTCCCGGCGCGAGGGACGGATCAGTTGCCCCGCCTCCCCGTCGACCGCGTGTTCACGATCAAGGGCTTCGGCACCGTGGTGACCGGCACGCTGATGGCCGGGCGGCTGCGTGTGGACGACCGGGTGGAGGTGTTTCCAACCGGTCTGCAGGCCAAGGTCCGCGGTCTGCAGACTCACGGCCGGCCGGTCGGCGAGGCGAGCGCGGGGCAGCGGACGGCCGTGAACTTCCAGGGCGTGGACCGCGCGGCCGTCGAGCGGGGCAACGTGGTGGGCCTGGCCGGCACGCTGGCGCCCTCGGTGCTGATGGACGGCACCCTCGAGCTCCTGCCCGACGCCCCGCGCGCGCTGAAGCCGCGCGACCGCGTCCGCGTGCACGCGGGCACGACCGAGATCATGGCGCGGGTGCTGCTGCTCGACCGCCCGGAGCTGCCGCCCGGTCAGGCGGCGTTCGCGCGCTTTCGCCTGGAGCAGCCGCTGGTCGCGCTGCCGGGCGACCGCTTCGTCATCCGGTCCTACTCGCCGATGGTGACGATCGGCGGCGGCACGCTCCTCGACATCGCGCCGCCGCGGTTCAAGCTCAAGGCCCCGGCCCATCTGGCGCACCTCAGGCTCCTGGCCGAGGGCCCGCCCGACGCCGTCGTCGAGGAGCACATCCGTCACGCCGGTGGCGGCGGCGTGCGAACGGCGGCGCTGTCCGGCCGAGTGCCGTTCGGTCCCGATCGGCTGCGAGCCCTCCTGGACGGGCTGCAGGGCGCCGGACGGATCGTCGCCATCGATCGCGACTGGTTCGTGCACCCGGAGAGCCTGGCGCGGCTGCGGGAGCTGGCGCTGGCGGCGATCGAGCAGTTCCACCGGGCATTTCCGCTGCGGCCGGGCATGTCGCGCGAGGAGCTGCGCGGCCGGGCCGGGGCGCCGGACGAGCGCGTCTTCGCCCACCTGGTCGCCGCGCTCGAGGCCCGGGGCGTGGTGCGGACCGATCGCGACAAGATCCGGCTGGCGTCCCACGACGTCAGGCTCAGCGCCGAGCAGCAGAAGACGGTGGACCGGCTGGAGCAGGAGTTTCTGGGGGCGGCCGCCGCACCGCCGAGCCCCGAGGAGGCGCTGGGCCGGGCCGGGCTCTCCGGGGACGAGGACCACGAGCTCTTCCAGGTGCTGGTGGAGGCGCGCAAGCTCGTGCGGGTGAAGGAATCCCTCTACTTCCACGCGCAGGCGCTGGAGGCCATCCAGGACAAGCTCGTCGCGATGCTGCGGGAACGCAAGGAGATCGGCCCCGGCGACATCAAGGACCTGCTCGGGATCTCCCGCAAGTACGCCATCCCGCTGCTGGAGTTCTTCGACGCCCGGCGCGTCACGGCGCGGGTCGGGGAGCGGAGGGTCTTGCGCGGGGGCTGAGGCCGGGGGTAAGGTGAGAGTCCGGTTCGAGAAAAGGAGCCCCACATGTTTGGCCTGGGCTATCAGGAGCTGCTGATCATCCTGGTGATCGTGCTGATCCTCTTCGGCGCGAATCGCCTGCCCGAGCTGGCCCGGTCTCTCGGCTCGAGCGTCAAGGAGTTCAAGAAGGGGGTCAACGAGGTCAAGGCCGAGGACGCGTCGGCCGCCCGGAAGGAAGAAGAGGAAAAGAAAGTCTAGTCCCGCCGCCTTCCACCGTCGCCATGCCCCCGCGCGCGGACCGCCTCGACTACCTGCTGGCGGTGGCGCTCTCCGTGCTCACGATCCTGTCACGGCTGCCCTATCGAGCCCGGATGCTGTACAACTGGGACGCCGTGCAGTTCGCGCTGGCGCTCGGCGAGTACGACGTCGTCAAGCACCAGCCCCACCCGCCGGGCTACATCCTCTACGTGGCGCTGGGCCGCCTGGCGCACGGCTGGGTCGGCGACGCCGCGGCGGCGTACGTCCTGCTGGCGGTCGCCTTCAGCGGTGCCGGAACCTTCGTGGTCTACCTGCTCGCCCGCGCCGTCTACGATCGACCGACCGCGCTGACCGCGGCCACGCTGCTGGCGGTCAGCCCACTGGCCTGGTTCTACGGCACGGTCGGGCTCAGCTACGCGGGCGAGGCCCTCATGGCCTCGGTCGTCGCCTACTTCGCGTTCCGGGCCCTGCGCGGCAGCGAGACGGACGCCTGGCTGGCCGCCGGCTACCTGGGCCTGGCGGGCGGCCTCCGGCAGTCGCTGCTCGTGCTGCTGTTTCCGCTGTGGCTGGTCTCGGTCCTGGCCGGCGGGCGGCGGCTGCGCGTGGCCCTGGTGGGCACCGCGATCCTCGGCCTGGCCGTCCTCGCCTGGTTCGTGCCGATGGTGTGGCTCACCGGCGGCCTCGAGCGCTACCTGGAGGCCTCCCGGGAGCTCGCCGACACCGTCGTGCGGCCGACGACGATCATGGGCGGGCCGCTCGACGTGACGCTCAGGATGTCGCGCCACCTGCTGGAGTCGGTGCTGGTGGCCCTGGGACCCCTCGCCGTGGTCGCGCTGCTGGTTCCGTGGTACGTGCGGCACCACGGGTGGGGACGCCGGGAGTGGTTCCTCCTCGCGTGGACGGTGCCGCCGGTGCTCGTCTACACGCTCGTGCACTTCGGCCAGGCCGGCTACGTCCTGACCTTCCTGCCGGCGCTGGTCATCCTCCTCTCCCGCGTGCTGCTCGCCGCGCTGGCCCGCATGGCGGAGCGGGTGCCGAGCGTGACGGCCCGCGCCGCGCTCGCGGCCACCACGGTCACGATGATCGTCCTCGCCAACGGGGCCTTCTTCGTGAGCGCGCGGCCGCTGCCGCGCGACTTCGACACGCCCAGGCCGGCCTGGCTAAAGGCGGCGGAGCACGAGGCGTTCGACTGGATCTTCAGCCGTACCGCCGCCGCCCTCCGCCAGCACGAGGAGGTGATGGCCACGTACGTGGCCGCCATCCGGGGGCTCTACCCTGCCGCCGACACCGCGATCGTCACCGAGCTGGGCAACACCCGCTCGTACCCGTGGCTGCGCCACGCGATGTTCTACCTCCCGGAGTACACCGTCTACGAGCTCCGGGTCGGCGACGTCACGCCCGGGTACTACGCGCCACGACGGGCCTCGGCCATGACGCCGCTGCCTGACAGTTCCGTGGAGCTGCCGCCCGCGATCAAGCGCCTCGTCTGGTTCGTGGACCACTGGAGTCCGGCGACCACACGGCCCCCCGGATTGACCGAGATCGAGATCCCCCACGGCCGCTATCTGTACGTGCTGCAGGTGGGCAAGAAGCCGGTCACGTACGTGGGCTACACGTTCCTGAGGGCTCTCCACTGAATGGGGCCGTAGCGACAGGGAGACTCGTCGCCACGGACGACGTGGTCGTCGTGCTGGCGGCGGTGCTACCGCTGGTGCTGTTCACCGCGGTGGAGCGCTCCGTGGCAGGAACCTCCGGGTTCCCGCTGGACGATTCGTGGATCCATCTGCATTTCGCCCGCAACCTGGCCGAGGGCGCCGGCTTCGCGTACAACCCGGGCCGGCCCGTCGCGGGATCGACGGCGCCGCTGTGGACGCTGCTGCTCGGTGGCGGAGCGTTCGTCGCCGGCGCCTCGGTCGTTCTGGCCAAGGTCCTCGGTGTGGCCGGGGCGCTGGGCGCCGCCGTGCTGACGCGGCGGGCGGCGCTCGCGTGGGGGGCGCCGCCGGCCGTGGCGCTTGTCGCGGGGGTCGCCCTGCTGTGGGCGGGGCCCGTGGCCTGGGGAGCGCTCTCGGGCATGGAGGTCACGCTGGCGGCGCTCCTGGTGGCCGGGGCGCTCGCCGCCCACGCCGCGGATCGGGGTCTGCTCACAGCGGCGCTGGCGTCCCTCGCGGTCGCCGCGCGGCCCGAGGCCGCGCTGCTGCTGCCGTTCCTGGCGCTCGCTCGCCCGCTGACGCCCGCGCGGATCGCCGCGTTCATCCTGGCGCCGCTGGCGGTGGCGGCGCCGATGGTCGCGTTCTCCTATGCCACGGTCGGCGCGCTCTACCCGGCGACGGCGGCGGCCAAGGTCGAAGGTGGCCTCCTCGGCTGGCTGGGCGGCGTGCACGAGCCGCTCGGGATCACGCTGGCCGCCCGGCCGTGGGCGTTCACGCGCGAGTGGGCGGAGTGGCTCTGGCGCACGCACGCGCTCTTGCCGCTGGCGCTGGCGCCGGCGATCGTGCTCGCGTGGCGGCGCTGTGGCCGGTCTCTCGGCGTGGTGGCGCTCGCGCTCGTCGCTCACCCGCTCGGGATGGCGCTGGTGGCGCCATACCGCGGCCCCGGCTTCCAGGAAGGCCGGTACTCGATCCACCTGCTCCCCCTGGCCGTCGTCGTCGTCGCGGCCGGGCTCGGCCCCGCGCTGCGGCGCCGGGCCGCATTGCTGGCATGGCTGGCGCTGGCCTCGTGGGCGCTGGTGCCGGCGGCCGAGCGCTACGCCTGGGGCGTGCAGAACATCGAGGCGATGCAGGTACGGATCGGCCGCTGGGTCGACGGCAACGTGCCGCGCTCCGCCCGGCTCGCCGTCAACGACATCGGCGCGATCGCCTACGTCTCGCGCCGGGAGGTCGTGGATCTCATGGGCCTCGTCACGCCGGAGATCCTGCCCTATCGGCGCCAGGGTGAGGAGGGCGTGATCCGCTTCGTCGGCGAGCTGTGTCCGGACTACGTGATCGTCTTCCCGACCTGGTTCCCGCGCCTGACCGCGCGGGGCGACCTGCTGGAGCCCGTCTACCGCGTCCGGCTGGACCGCGTCGAGGTCTCCGGCGGCCCGGAAATGGTCGTCTATCGCGTCGCGCGGTGTGCGGTATGATCGCGCCATGCGCCGGGCCGTCCTCGTCGGCCTCTCGCTCAGCCTGCTGATCGCGGCGCCGCTGCCGCGCGCCGGCGCCGAGGTCTACCGCTACACCGACGAGCGCGGGCAGAATCACTACGTCGACGGTCTCGAGAGCGTGCCGGGGCCGTACCGCGCGACAGCCGTGCCGCTCGGGCTGCGCAACGCGCCGGCCGCCCCCGCGTCGAGCGGGCCGGCCGCCGCCAAGCCGTCGGGAGCCGCGGTCATCAAATACACGCCGGGTCAGCGCATCATCGTGGACGTGAAGATCAACGGCAGCTTCACCACCAAGCTGCTGCTGGACACCGGCGCCGACCGTACGCTGGTCAGCCCGCGCGCGCTCCAGGCCGCCGGGGTGGCGGTCGCCCGGCCGGTGGCGAGCGGCAAGATCACGGGCGCCACCGGGACGGACCGCATCGACTACGTCGTCGTCGAGTCGCTGGAGGTCGGCGAGGCTCGCGTGGGCAAGCTCCCGGTCGGCTCCTACGAGCTGGCCGACAGCGGCGGCGGCGACGGCCTGCTCGGTCGCGATTTCCTCGATCAGTTCAACATGACGATCGACGCGTCCAAGGGCGAGGTCCTGCTGGCCCCGAAGTAACCCCCGGCGTGCCGTGGTACCATGACGCCTTCTGGTCATGGACTACAAAGCCACGCTGAACCTGCCGAAAACCGACTTTCCGATGAAGGCCAATCTCGCCCAGGCCGAGCCGAGAATGCTCGCCTGGTGGGACGAGATCGGCATCTACAAGCGCCTGCGCGAGGTCGCCGCCGACCGGCCACCGTGGATCCTGCACGACGGGCCGCCGTACGCCAACGGCCACATTCACCTCGGGACCGTGCTGAACAAGGTCCTCAAGGACGTGGTCGTGAAGTCGCGCAGCATGGCCGGCTTCAACGCGGTGTACGTGCCCGGCTGGGACTGTCACGGCCTGCCGATCGAGCACAAGGTCGACGTGGAGCTGGGGCTGGACCGGCCGGGCGTGGACGTCCGCCGGGCCATGGACCCGGTCGAGAAGATCCGGCGCTGTCGCGAGTACGCGCTGAAGTTCCTCGACATCCAGCGCGAGGAGTTCAGGCGGCTGGGCGTGTTCGGTGACTGGGACAATCCCTACCTGACGATGGCGCCCGCCTACGAGGCCGTCATCGCGCGCGAGTTCGGGCGCCTGGTGGGCCGAGGCCTCGTCTACAAGGGGCTCAAGCCGGTGCACTGGTGCATGTACTGCAAGACCGCGCTGGCCCAGGCCGAGGTCGAGTACGAGGACCAGCGCGCGCCGTCGGTGTACGTGCGCTTCCCGTTGGTGGGGCCGCTGCCGACGGCCCCGTCCGCTCCCCGGCCCTCGCTGGCGATCTGGACGACGACCCCGTGGACGCTGCCGGCCAACCTGGCCATCGCCGTGCATCCCGAGGAGGACTACGTCGCGCTGGAAGGCGCGGGCGAGACGCTGATCGTCGCCGCCAAGCTGGCCGACGCGTTCGCCGCGCTGGCCGGGCTGGGCCAGCGGCGCCGGCTGGCCACGATGCCCGGTCAGGCGCTGCTCGGCCTGGAGTACCGCCACCCCTGGATCGACCGCACCGGCAAGGTGGCGACGGCGCCGTTCGTCGCGATGGACACCGGCACCGGGCTCGTGCACATCGCGCCCGGGCACGGCGAGGAAGACTACGACCTCGGCCGCGCGCTGGGGCTGCGCATCTACAATCCCGTCGACGACGACGGTCGCTTCGCCCCGGACGTCGAGCACTTCGCCGGCCAGACGGTGTGGGAGGCGAATCCCCGGATCGTCGCGCTGCTGAAGGAGCGCGGCGCGCTCGTCGCCGAGGTGGCCGTCGACCACACCTATCCGCACTGCTGGCGGTGCAAGAACCCCACGCTGTTCCGCGCCACCGAGCAGTGGTTCGCCGCCCTCGACCGGCAAGACCTGCGCCAGCGCACGCTGAACGCCATCCGGTCCCAGGTGCAGTGGATCCCGCCGTGGGGCGAGGAGCGCATCTTCAACATGGTGGCGCATCGCCCCGACTGGACGCTCTCGCGCCAGCGCGTGTGGGGCGTGCCCATCGTGGCGTTCTACTGCCAGGGCTGCGGCGAGCTGCTGCTCGAGGAGCGGGTGGTGGAGCACGTGGCGCGGCTCTTCGGCGAGGGGCGTGGCATCGAAGAGTGGTATCTGCGGAGCGAGGCGGAGCTGGTGCCGCCCGGCACCCGCTGCGCCCGGTGCGGGAGCCAGCGCTTCCGCCGGGAAACGGACAGCCTGGATGTCTGGTTCGACTCCGGGTGCAGCCACGCGGCGGTGCTGGAGACGCGGCCCGACCTGCACTGGCCGGCCGAGCTCTACCTGGAAGGCTCCGACCAGCACCGCGGCTGGTTCCACTCCTCGCTGCTGGAGTCGATGGCCACGCGGGGCCGGCCCCCGTACCGGGCCGTGCTCACCCACGGATTCTTCGTCGACGCCGAGGGGCGCAAGATGTCGAAGTCCCTCGGCAACGCGATCTCGCTGGACGACCTGCTCCCCCGGTACGGTGCCGAGATCCTGAGGCTGTGGGTGGCGTCCGAGGACTACACCGAGGACATCCGGGTGTCGCTGGAGATCCTCGACCGGCTGGCCGACGCCTACCGGCGGATCCGGAACACGTTCCGGTTCCTGCTCGGCAACCTCTACGACTTCGAGCCGCGTCGCGATCGCCAGTCCTACGCGAGGCTGGAGGAGGTCGACCGCTTCGTCCTCGACCGCCTGGCCCGGCTCATCGATCGTGTCACCCGGGCCTACGATCAGTACCAGTTCCACACCGTGTTCCACGCGGTCCACAACTTCTGCGCCGTGGATCTCTCGGCCCTCTACCTCGACGTCATCAAGGACCGCCTCTACACGTCGGCGGCCGCCGACCCCCGGCGCCGCGCCGCCCAGACGGTCTGCTCCGAGGTCTTCGGGGCCCTGGGCCGGTTGATGGCGCCGCTGATGACGTTCACGGCCGAGGAGGCGTGGCGCTACCTGCCCGGCCCGCACGCGGAGAGCGTGCACCTCGAGCGGTTCCCCGAGGTCCCGCTGGAGTGGCTCGACGACACGCTCAACCGCGAGTGGGACCGGTTGCTGGAGGTGCGGCGCGAGGTGGCCCGGGCGCTCGAGCTGGCGCGCACGCGCAAGCTGATCGGCAGCGGGCTGGAGGCGTCGGTGCGGATCGCCAGCGCGCCCGAGGACCTGCCGGCGCTGTTGCGCGGCAAGCAGGACGTGCTCCAGACGCTGTTCATCGTCTCGCGCGTGGAGCTGGGCGGCGGGGGGCGGGCCAGCGTGCAGTACGAGAGCCAGGAGATTCCCGGCCTGACGATCGAGGTCGACCGCGCTCCAGGGGACAAGTGCGAGCGGTGCTGGACGCGCAGCCCGTCGGTGGGCCGGAACGCCGCGCATCCCAGCCTCTGTGACCGCTGCGTGGCCGTCATCGGCGCGTGATCCCGGTGCTGCTCCTGGCGGGCGCGGTCGTGGCGTTCGACCAGCTCACCAAGGCCGTCGTCCTCCAGTACCTCGTGCTCGGCGTCCCCGTCACCCTCATCGACGGTCTGCTGTCCCTGACGCTCGTCCTCAATCCCGGTCTCGCGTTCGGGCTGCTCGGCGGCCTACCGGAGGCGTGGCGCTGGGTGGTCGCCGCCCTCTCCCTGGTGGCGCTCGTGGTACTGGCCCGGGTCGCCGTCCGGGTGCTGCCGGCCGGCGGCCGGGGCGGGCGGCTGGCCATCGGGCTGATCTTCGGCGGCGCCGTCGGCAACCTCATCGACCGCGGCCGCTTCGGCGCCGTCGTCGACTTCGTCGACGTCTACTGGCGCAGCTGGCACTGGCCGGCCTTCAACGTCGCCGATTCGGCGATCACCATCGGGGTCGTCTTGCTGGCCCTCCGGATGCTCACCGAGCCTCGCGGCCAGGCCGAGGAGAGCCGGATCGTGTGATCGGGTACGCTGCCGGCGTGGAATCCCGAGCCCTGACGGTCGAGCGGGACGGCGCCGGCGCGCGGCTGGACCGCTGGCTGGCGGACGCCGTCCCCACGCTGTCCCGCGCGAAGATCCAGGCGCTCATCGACGCCGGGCACGTGCGCGTGGACGGGGCCCGGCGCAAGGCGTCCCACCGCGTCGCCCCGGGCGAGCGCGTCGACGTCGACATCCCGCCGCCGCCGCCCGAGGAGCTGGAGCCCGAGCGGATCGCCCTCACGGTGGTCCACGAGGACGCGCACGTGCTGGTCCTGGACAAGCCGGCCGGCATGGTCGTGCATCCCGGCGCCGGCCACGCGCGCGGGACGCTGGCCGCGGCCGTGCTCGCCCACGCGCCGGGCACCGCCGGTGTCGGCGGCCCGCGCCGTCCCGGCGTGGTGCACCGCCTCGACAAGGACACCTCGGGGCTGCTCGTCGTCGCCAAGACCCAGGCCGCCTACGAGTCGCTCACGGCCCAGCTGGCCGCCCGCACCGTGCGCCGCGTCTACCTCGCGGTCGTGCACGGCCGCGTGGCCGCCGCCCAGGTCCTCGTCGACACGCCGATCGGCCGTGATCCCCACGACCGCACGCGCATGGCGGTCCGTCCAGCCGGGCGGGGGCGGCGCGCGGTGACCCACCTCCGCGTCCTCGAGCGCTTCGCCGGGTTCACGTATCTCGAGGCGCGGCTGGAGACGGGTCGGACCCACCAGATCCGCGTGCATCTCGCCTCGCTCGGCCATCCGATCGCCGGTGACGCCGTCTACGGCCGCCGCCGTCCTCCGCTTCCGGTGCCGCTCGAGGGGCTCGCCCTTCACGCCGCCGCCCTCGCCTTCGTGCATCCCGTGACCGGAGAGCGCCTGGAGTTCACGGCGCCGCTCCCCCCCCGCATCGAGCGCCTGCTGTCCCACTTGCGGGACGCGCCCTGACCAGAAGTGGCGCGCGGATTCCACGTCGACCCGCGGAAATCCCCGTCAGCACAGGGGTCCAGATGTGGCACAGGCCTTGCCGCCCCCCGATGCTAGAATGAGCTCCCCGCGATGAACGGATTGACCACGCTCATCCTGGCGGCCGGCGAGGGCAAGCGCATGCGGTCGCGCACGCCCAAGGTGCTGCACGCGCTCTGCGGCCGCCCGCTCATCTCGTATCCGCTGCGTCTGGCCCGGACGCTGGCCGACCGCGTCGTCATGGTGGTCGGCCCCGACGCCGAGGGCGTGCAGGCGGTCACGGGCGACGACGTGACCATCGTCGAGCAGCGCGAGCGGCTGGGGACCGGCCATGCCGTGCTCCAGGCCCGTGCCGCCTGCCCCGACCCCGGCGCGTTGCTGGTGCTGGCGGCCGACATGCCGCTCCTGCTGCTCGAGACGCTCGAACGACTGGTCGACCACCACCACGCGACGGGCGCCGCCGCCACCGTGCTCACCGCGGTCGTGGACCGCCCGCAGGGCTACGGCCGGGTGCTTCGGCAGGGCGGGCGGGTGAAACGCATCGTCGAGGACCGCGACGCCACCGACGACGAGAAGAAGGTCGGCGAGATCAACACGAGCGTGTACTGCTTCGACGCCCGGCGCCTGTGGCCGGCGCTGGGCGAGGTCAAGCCCGACAACGACCAGGGCGAGCTCTATCTCACCGACGTCGTCGGCGTCCTGGTCCGGGCCGGGGCGCGGGTCGAGGCGGTGAGCGTGACGGAGCCGGCCGAGGCGATGGGCGTCAACGATCGCAGGCAGCTTGCCGCCCTGGCCGCCATCCAGCGCGGGCGCATCCTCGACCGCCTGATGGCCGAGGGGGTGACGGTGCTCGACCCCGCCTCCACGTACGTCGACGACACCGTCGTGATCGGGCCCGACACGACCCTGTACCCCAACGTGCTGATCGAGGGCGCGACCACGATCGGCTCGGACTGCGTGATCGGCAGCGGCTGTCACATCTCCTCCAGCCGGCTGGCCGACGGTGTGCGCCTTCGCCCGTACTGCGTGATGACCGAGGCGGAGGTGGAGGAGGCGGCGGAGCTCGGTCCGTTCTGCCACCTGCGGCCCCTGGCGGTGATCGGCGCCCGGGCCAAGGTCGGCAACTTCGTGGAGCTCAAGAAGTCGCGGCTGGGGCGCGGCAGCAAGGCCCCCCACCTGGCCTACATCGGCGACGCCACGGTCGGCGAGGGCGTCAACATCGGGGCCGGCGCCATCACCTGCAACTACGACGGCTTCGCCAAGCACGAGACCACGATTCGCGACGGCGCCTTCGTCGGCACCAACGTGAGCCTGGTGGCGCCCGTCACGATCGGCGAGGGCGCCTACATCGGCTCGGGCTCGGTCATCACGAAGGACGTGCCCGCCGACGCGCTGGCGGTCGAGCGGAGCCCGCAGATCGTGAAGGACGGCTGGGCGGCTCGCAAGCGCGCGCAGCGCGGCGCGAAGAAGGAACACTGACCATGTGCGGCATCGTCGGCTACGTCGGGGAGAAGAACGCGGTCGGCATCATCGTCGACGGGCTCAAGCGGCTGGAGTACCGCGGCTACGACTCGGCCGGGGTGGCCGTCCTCGGAGCCGGCGGCGCGCTGGAGGTGCGGCGGGCGGCCGGGCGCATGAAGGTGCTGGAGGGCATTCTCCGCGAGCGCCCGGTGGCGGGGACGCTCGGCATCGGCCACACGCGCTGGGCCACCCATGGCCGGCCGTCCGACGACAACGCGCACCCCCACACCGACTGCTCCGGCACGCTGGTCGTCGTCCACAACGGCATCCTCGAGAACTATCTCGAGATCAAGGAGCGGCTGGTGGCCGAGGGCCACACGTTCCGCTCGGAGACGGACACCGAGGTGCTGGCCCACCTGATCGAGCACCACCTCGGCAGCGCCGGCCGCCTCGACCGCGCGGTCAAGCGCGCGCTCAACGAGTTCCGCGGCTCCTACGCCGTCGGCGTCGTGTCGACGGCGGCTCCCGACCGCCTGGTGGCGGCCAAGCAGGGCGCCGGCAGCGTCGTCGTGGGGCTCGGCCGCGGCGAGATGTTCGTGGCCTCCGACATCCCCGCCCTCCTCGGTCACACGCGCGATGTCGTCATCCTGGAGGACGGCGAGGTCGTGGTGGTGACCGCCGAGGGTCTCGAGCTGAGCACGCTCGACGACCAGCCGGTGCAGCGCGAGCCGGTGCGCATCCTGTGGGACCCGATCATGGCCGAGAAGGGCGGCTACCGCCACTTCATGCTCAAGGAGATGTACGAGCAGCCGCGGGCCATCACCGACACGTTCCGGGGCCGCATCGCCCCCGAGACCGGCAACATCCTGCTGCCCGACGTGAACCTCGACCGCTCCACGCTGAAGGCGATCCAGCGCGTCGTGTTCGTGGCGTGCGGCACCGCCTTCTACGCCTCCCTGCTGGGCCGCTCGATGATCGAGCGGCTGGCCGGGCTCCCGGCCGAGGCCGACCTGGGATCGGAGTTCCGGTATCGCGACGCCATCGTCGGCCCCGAGACGCTGATCGTCGCGGTCTCCCAGTCCGGCGAGACGGCGGACACGCTGGGCGCCGTCAAGGCGGCCCGGCTCAAGGGCGCACCGATCCTGGCCATCACCAACGTGGTCGGCTCCGCGCTCGCCCGCGAGGCCACCGGCACGCTGTACATGCACGCCGGCCCCGAGATCGGCGTGGCGTCCACCAAGGCGTTCTCGACGATGATCGTGGCCAGCTACCTGCTCGGCCTGTGGCTCGGCCGCCTGCGCGAGGTCCTCGCCGCCGAGGACGTACGCAAGCGCATCCAGGACCTGGTCGAGATCCCGCGGCTGGTGGAGAAGACCCTGGAGCTGGACAGCACGGTGGCCGCCCTGGCGCGGCACCTGTCGGGCGCCCGCGACTTCCTGTATCTCGGCCGCGGTCTGCAGTTCCCGATCGCGCTGGAAGGCGCCCTCAAGCTCAAGGAGCTGTCCTACATCCACGCCGAGGGGTACGCCGGTGGCGAGATGAAGCATGGCCCCATCGCGCTCATCGACGACGGCTTTCCGGTGGTGGCGCTGGCGCCGCGCGACGGCTCCTACGAGCGCATGCTCGGCAACATCGAGGAGGTCCGGGCGCGCGAGGGGAAGGTGATCGCGGTCGTGCAGACCGGCGACAAGCTGATCGCCTCCAAGTCCCAGCACGTGATCGAGGTGCCCCCGGCCGCCGACCTGCTGACGCCGCTGATCACCGTGATCCCCCTGCAGCTGCTCGCCTACCACATCGCCGTGCGCCGCGGCTGCGACGTCGACCAGCCCCGCAACCTCGCCAAGTCCGTCACCGTCGAGTAATCGCGCAACGCCAGGCTCCCTGTTCAGGGTGTCGCGGGCATGGGGCCATCTCGAGGCCCGAGCGGGTGATCGAGGAGCG
>DASWJN010000344.1:0-11872 GCA_036397135.1 Candidatus Methylomirabilota bacterium | reverse complement strand
GCACGAGGTGGGGGCGCTGGGACCACGAGGCGGGAGACCGGCTCGAAAACCGCCTTGGCTGGGCTCCATCAGGCTGGGGGGCGCACGGTGACGCGTGACGGGAACGAGTCCCAGCGCCCCCACCTCGTGCCCAGCCCGCCGGCACCGGCACCCCGCCGCGTGAACGACTGACTCGCGAAACTAACCCAGTCCGGCCACGAACCGCGTCATCGCGGCGGTGAAGGGGGCGGGGGCGTCGAGGGTGAGGTGGTGGTAGGCGTTGGGGATGGTGACGAGGGAGGCGCGGGGGATCGACGCGCGGACCTTGTCGGCCATGTCGGCGGTGAGGACGGGGGACAGGGCGCCGCGCACGACCAGGGTGGGCGCCGTGATCCGGGGCAGCAAGGGCCAGGCGTCCACGGGGCGGCGCTCGCCGTGGGTCTGGGGATCGAAGCGCCAGCCCCAGCCGCCGTCGCGGCGGGCCACCGCCTCGCGGGCGATGTGGGCGAGCAGCGCCGGCTGGGCGAGCGTCTCGCGGGGCAGCAGCCGGAAGGCGGCGGCCGCCGACTCCGCGCTCAGGTGCACACGGGGAGCGCGCAGGCCGCGCGCGTGCATCACATTCAGGCGTTCGGGCGGGATGGCCGGCCGCGAGTCGATGATCACGAGGGCGGCCACCCGCTCGGGGTGCCAGGCCGCGAACGTCATCGCGTTGTGCCCCCCCATGGAGTGGCCGGCCAGGATCATGCGGGCCCAGCCCATGGCGTTCATCACGTCCAGCAGGTCGCCGGCGAAGTCCTCCGTCCCGTAGGCCGGTGGCACCGCCCACTGGCTCTGACCGTGACCGCGCTGGTCGAGCGAGACGACGTGGAAGCGATCGGTGAACGCGGGCGTCACGGCGTCGAACCAGTGGGCGTGAGCGGCGCCGCCGTGCAGAAAGCACAGGGCCGGCGCCCCCGGCGGACCGGATTCCAGCAGATGCAGCGTCAGAGCATTGATGGTGAGCACGCGCGAGCGTGCGTGCTCGCAGCCGAGTGGTGGCGTCATGTGCGCGATTGTACGTCGGTCGGCGCAGCGACGATCGCACTCCGAGATTTTGCTTGGAGGCGTTCGGACCGGGCGGCTATTGTCGAAAAACCGATGCACGAGGTCCTCGCCGACGGCACCACGCGTCGTAACGATCTCCTCGACGGCGGCTACACCGTGCTCCTGCTGACCCTCGCCTTCCTGACCGGTTACGGCGTGCTGGCTCCGTCCGCTGCCGTTACGCCCCCGGCTCCGGTGGCCCGTGTCGGCAGCGTCGCGGCCGTGCCGAGCGCTGGCGCGCCCCCGCTCGCTTCCCCCATCCGGTCGGCCGAGCGTCCGGCCGCGAAGGCGGCCGATTCGCCGCCGGCGGCGGCCCGGCTGTCGCCGGCGACGGTGGATCTGGTCAGGCCCCGGCTTGAGGCGCGGCCGCCGGCGCTGGAGCCCCACCCCTGGAGGCCCGCCGAGACGACGCCGCCTCCGGAAGCGCCCTGGCCCTCGCCGGCCGTGAGCGGGCGCGTGCTCGACAGCGAGGGCAAGCCACTGATCGGCGCCTCGGTGGTGGTCGGGGGCGTCGAGGTGCGGACCGGCGACGACGGCGTGTTCAAGCTGGACAAGGTCGCGCCGGAGGCCGGGCTGCTCGTCAAGATGCCGGGGTTCGAAAAAAGGCTGGTCGGCCCGACGCGCGGCGCCGTCGAGGTCGCCCTCAAGCCCCACGCCGTCAAGGCCGCCTACCTCACCTACTTCGGGGTGGGCGACCGGGGGATCCGGGGTCGTGTGCTCGACCTCACGGCGCGGACCGAGCTGAACGCCGTGGTCATCGACGTCAAGGGCGACCGCGGCTGGGTCCTCTATCGCACCGAGGTCCCCCAGGCGGTGGCGATCGGCGCCCAGGGGCCGGGAACCCTGCGTGCCTTCGACACGCTGATGGCCGACTTCAAGGCCCGCGGCATCTACACCATCGCCCGCATCGTGACCTTCAAGGACAACATCCTGGCCACCGCCCGTCCGGACCTGGCCGTCATCGACACCCGGACCGGCCAGCCGTGGATCGACAACGAGAAGCTCGCCTGGGTGGACCCCTTCCGCGAGGAAGTGTGGGCCTACAACATCGCCATCGCCCAGGAGGCGATCCGGCGGGGCTTCGACGAGATCCAGTTCGACTACGTGCGCTTCCCGACCGACGGCAAGCTCGGCGCCGCCCGCTACGCCCGGCCCGTCAACCGGGAGACGCGCCTGCCCGCGGTCGCCGCCTTCCTCGAGCGGGCCCGCCGCGAGCTGGGCGCCTCCGGCGCCTTCGTGGCCGCCGACGTGTTCGGCTACACCGCCTTCAACGAGAACGACACCGACATCGGCCAGCGGATCGAGGAGCTGGCACCGCACCTCGACTTCATCTGCCCGATGGTCTACCCGTCGGGCTATCACAAGGGCATCCCCGGCCACTCCAATCCCGTCCTCGTCCCCTACAAGGTCGTCCACGAGAGCGTCCGGCTGATCCGCAAGCGCGCGGGCGGCACGGTGGCCCGCGTGCGCCCGTGGCTGCAGGACTTCCGCGACTACGCCTTCGACCGGCGGATCTTCGGGGTGCCCGAGATCCAGGCGCAGATCCGGGGCAGCGATGACGCCGGGGGCTCGGGCTGGATGCTCTGGAACCCGCGCAACGACTACACGGGCTCGGCGCTGCGGCCCAAGGACACGCTGGCGGCGCGGTGAGACTGGTTCTCGTCGGCGTCCTGCTGCTGACCGCCGCCCTGATCCTCGCCTCGTTCTCCGTGGCCGAGCCGCCGCCGGCCGACGAGCTGGGCCGCGTGATGATCCTCGAGTATCACAAGATCGACGACCCCGAGGAGCGCTGGACGCGGACGCCCGAGAACTTCCGTCGCGACCTGGAGGCCCTCTACGCGCGCGGCTATCGGCTGCAGAGTCTCACCGCGCTGCTGGAGGGGCGCATCACGACGCCGGCCGGCACGACCCCCGTCGTCCTGACCTTCGACGACTCCTCGGCCGGGCAGTTCCGCTACCTCACCCGCAACGGCGCGCTGGAGATCGACCCCAGGTCGGGGATCGGCATCCTGGAGGCGTTCATCCGCGACAAGCCGGATTTCGGCCGGGCGGCGACGTTCTTCGTGCTGCCGGGCGCCAAGCGGCCCAATCGCCTCTTCGACCAGCCCGAGCACGACGGCCGCAAGCTCCGCTGGCTGGTCGAGCAGGGCTACGAGCTGGGCAACCACACCCTCTGGCACGCCAACCTCGGCAAGTACGACGAGGCCACCGTGCGCGCCCAGCTGGCCGACGCCCAGGTCTGGGTGCAGCGCCACGTGCCCGACTACCGCTTCCGCACGCTCGCCCTGCCCCACGGCGTCTACCCCAAGGACGTGAGCTGGGCCGTGAGCGGCACCGCCAAGGGCACCACCTACCGCCACGACGCCATCCTCATGGTCGCCGGCGGCGCCGCCCCCTCGCCTTACGCCCGATCCTTCGACCCCCTCCGCCTCCCCCGCATCCAGGCCGTCGAATCCGACCTCAAACGCTGGCTCACCCACTTCGACCGCCACCCCGCCGACCGCTTCATCAGCGACGGCAACCCCACCACCATCACCATCCCCGCCCCCAAGAAAGAACGCCTCCGCCCCAACCTCCCGCCCCACCTCAGGGTCATCGAACGCTAGAGAATCACCCGCCGTCGTCCCCCGTCCGAGGCCCGCGGAAAGCTACCCGTCCGCCGTCGCCGGTCACCACCGCCAGCACGCCAGGTCGACCCGTGTCCATCAAGGGAGTGCGCCCGGGTGGCGTGGGGGGTGGGGTCCGCCGACCCGTTTCACTCCCAACGACGACTGCGCGCATCGGGTGTGTGGCTTCCGCGACGGTCCCACGCCGCGCCGCTCGTGGTCGGCGGACCCCACCCCCCACGCCACCCGAGCGCACGGCATGAGAGGTGAACGCGAACCCGCGAGGAGGCGCTAACGGTAGATGAGGTACGACGCCCGGCGGTTCAGGAAGCTGGTACGCGCGCTCTCCGCCCAGGCCAACACGCGCGGCAGAGGATCGTCGCGCAGGAAAGCCCACATGGTCGACCGGTTGACGAGGAGGTTCTGGATCGCTTCGGGCTTGAACTGGTCGCGGTGACGCGCGCGCAGCACGCGGGCCAGCGACAGCCCAACGGTCACCGGCCGGATCGCCTCGCGGTCGGTGACGCGGAGCCGAACACCGCCGCAGGGCAGCCGCGCGTACACGTTCTCGGTGGGAATGAACACGACGGGCTCGAACGTCACGCCCGGCAGCCGCAGGTCGTTCAGCGCCGTCGCCAGGCCGTGGGGCTCGATCCAGGGCGCGCCCACCACCTCGAACGGCGCCTCCGTCCCCCGCCCGACCGAGAGGTTCGTGGCCTCGAGCAGGCCGACCCCGGAATACAGCAGCGCCTGGGTCATCGACCGGATGTTGGGCGATGGGTTCACCCACGGCAGCGCGGTCTGGTCGTACCAGCGGCCCCGCTCCCAGCCCTCGAGCGGCACCACCGTCAACGACACCGGGATCTGGCGCTCGGCGGCCGCCATGCGCCCGAACTCGCCGATCGTCATGCCGGTCCGCACGGGTATGGGATGCGGGGCCGTGAACGAGGCGAGGTCGGCGTCCATCAGCGGCCCCTCGACGTAGCGTCCCGTGATCGGGTTGGGCCGGTCCAGCACCAGCACCGGGATACCCTGCCGCGCCGCCTCTTGCATGACGTACACGAGCGTCGTCAGGTAGGTGTAGTAGCGGACCCCGACGTCCTGGATGTCGAACACCAGCAGCGTGACGTCCTTGAGCATGGCCGCGGTCGGGCGCTTGACGGTGCCGTACAGGCTCCAGATCGGCACCCCGGTGACGGCATCGCGGCCGTGCGCCACCTCGGTGTCGGCGTCGCCGGTGATGCCGTGCTCGGGCGAGAAGATCGCCGCCAGCCGCACGCCCGGGGCGGCCGCCATCAGGTCGACGTTGCGGCGGCCGGCGGCGTCCACGCCGGTCTGGTTGGTGACGAGGCCCACCGCGTAGCCGGCCAGCGGCGCGAAGTTCTGGCGCGCGAGAACGTCGAGGCCGGTGCGGACGGGCCCGGCGGGGGCGGTGGGAGGCGGCTCGGCGGGGGCGGTGAGGGGCGGCTCGGCGGGGCCGTCGGCGGCCGGCGAGGTCGACTCGCCCTCGGCGCCGGGCGGCGGCGAAGCGCCGAACAGAGTGGCGCCGACCGCGGCGGCGACCCGCACCCGCAGCTCCCGGATCTTGGCGGCGCCCCCCCCGTTGGGGTGCACGCGGTTGGTCAACACGATCAAGTAGACGCCGGTCCGGGGGTCGATCATCACCGACGTGCCGGTGAACCCGGTGTGGATCGCCGTCTCCGGCGGGAAGAACGGCAGCATCGAGCGCGCGTAGACCGAGGAGATGTCCCATCCCAGCGCCCGGCTGCCGCTACCGTCGGCGGTGCGCGTCCACATCGCCTCGACCGTCGGCGGCTTGAAGACGCGCACGGTACCCAGCGCGCCGCCGCCGACCAGCATGCGGCACAGCCGGGCCAGGTCCTCCGCCGTCGAGAACAGGCCGGCGTGCCCGGCCACGCCGCCGAGCAGCCGCGCGCGGGAGTCGTGCACGGCGCCGAGCAGCATCCGGCCGTTGGCCCACTCCGTCGGCGCGATGCGGCCGCGCAGGGCGGGACCGGGGTTGAACGTGGTGTCGCGCAGCCCGAGCGGCTTGAAGACCGTCCGGTGGAGATAGCGGTCCAGCGGCTGGCCGCTCACGCGCCGCACCACCTCGCCCAGCAGGATGAAGCCGACGTCGCTGTACTGGGTGGCGGAGCCCGGCGCATAGTCGAACGGCAGCCGGTTCAGCGCCCGCACGGTCCCGACGTGGCCCACCTTCACCGTGCCCGGCGGCGGAATGGCCGGGAATCCGGCGCTGTGGGTGAGCACCCGCTGGATGGTGACCTGCGAGAACGCCGGCTTCCGGAACTCCGAGAGATAGCGGCCCAGCGGGGCGTCGAGCTTCACCGCCCCGCGCTCGACCAGCGACATCACGGCCAGGGTGGTGCCGAGCGGCTTCGTCAGCGACGCGACGTCGAAGATCGTGTCGGTCGTCATCGGCGCCGGGTCGGGGACGAGGCGCCGCGACCCGTACGCGCGCCACAGCAGGACGTCGTCGCCCCGGCCGACCAGCACCACCACGCCGGGGATCTCGCCGGACTGCACGGCCTCGCGGGCGACCTCGTCGACGGCGGCGAAGTCGAGCGGCTGGGCCGGGACGGGAACGACCGCGAGCAGCACGGCGGCCAGGGCGAGGAGGAGGAGCGTGGAGCGAAGACGGCGGGCGTGGACCACGCTCCGATCTTAGCAGGCAGCGTTCGGCGGCCCGGAGAAGATATATCCTAATGGCGATGTCGGCGACGCGTCGAATCTTCGTGACCGGTGCCACCGGCTTCGTCGGCCGCGCGGTGATCCCGGCGCTCCAGGCCCACGGCCACGCCGTGCGCTGCCTGGTCCGCCGCGGCTCGGAGCCCGCCCTGCGAGGGCTGGAGGCGATCGAGCGTGTCGAGGGCGACGTGCTGTCGCCCCCCACGCTCGAGCGCGGCCTGGCCGGCTGCGACACCGTCATCCATCTGGTCGGGATCATCCGCGAGCAGCCGGGGCGGCTCAGCACCTTCGAGCGCATCCACACCCAGGGCACCGTCAACGTGCTGGAGGCGGCGGCCGCCGCCGGCGTCCGTCGCTATCTGCACATGAGCGCGCTGGGCAGCCGGGCCGGGGCCCGCGCGCGCTATCACCGGAGCAAGTGGGCGGCCGAGGAGGCCGTGCGGGCCGGTCCGATCGCGTGGACGATCTTCCGGCCATCCATCATCTACGGCCGCGGGGACGAGTTCGTGAACCTGCTGGCCGGCATGGTCGGGCGCTTCCCGGTCGTCCCGGTGATCGGCAGCGGCCAGCAGCGCCTGCAGCCGGTGCCGGTGGAACACGTGGCGGAGGCGTTCGCGCGCGCGGTCGATTTGCCGGCGACCGCGAAGCACGCTTACGAGGTCGGCGGCCCCGAGGCCGTGACCATGGTGCGCCTGCTGGATCTCATCGGCCAGGCGCTCGACCGGCCGCGCGTGCGCAAGCTGCACGTGCCGCTGGGCCTCGTGCGCCCCGTCACGCGCCTGCTGCACCGCCTGCCGGGCTTTCCGCTCACGCCCGACCAGCTGCTGATGCTCGAGGAAGACAACGTCTGCGACCCGCAGCCGTTCCACGCCACGTTCGGGCTGACGCCCATGCCGCTCGCGGCCGGGCTTCGCGCCATGCTGAGCTGACGGCGGTGCCCTTCCGCCATCCGGACCGCTCGCACGATCTGGGCACGCGGATCGAGCTGGAGGTGCGCGAGCGCATCGAGGAGGCCGTCGACTACGTATGCCTGGAGGCGCTGGTGCGCGCGCGCCGGGCGCGCGGGCTGCCGCCGCCGGCAGCCGACAATCCTGCCGACCGCCGCGGGTACGAGGCAAACGTCCTGGCGTTCCTCCAGCTGCTGCGCCAGGAGGTCGCGGCCAGCCTCAGCCCGGAGCAGCAGCAGAAGATGCCCCGCCCCGCGGCGACACCGGACGATGAGCAGGCACCACTGCTGGCGGTTCAGGTGGCGCTGGCGCGGCTGCTCCCCGACTACTGGCAGCGTTTCGAGGCCATCAGCACGCGCTACCTCGCCGAGCCCGACGCTTCGTCACGCGGCGAGGGCGGCCTGCTCGCCCGCCTCTTCGGGCGCCGCTGAGCGCCGCCACGCCGCCAGCGCCCAGAGATTTTCGACGTCTTCGAGCGCGCGGCGCCATCGGCCGTAACCTTCGAGCAGCGCCGCCCGGGCAGCCGCAAGCTGGGTGTCGCCCTCGTCCAGCCGTGCGCGGAGCAGCGGGTTGGCTGCGGCCGCCTGTGCGAGGCTGCCGTTCGGCACGGACGCCGCCAGCCGATCGACCAGGAACGTGAGCTCCTCGTACATGACGCGATCTACCGGGTTCATCAGGCACCTCCGGCCCTCTGCTTGCCTTATACTCAACACTAGTTGAGTATATGTCAAGCCCCATCTTCCTGACTCGGCGCGAGGTCGTCGCCGTGTTCGTCGCCAAAGCGATCCGGACCTTCTGCTACGGCTACCTCGGCATCCTGCTGCCGCTCTATCTGGCCGATCTCGGAACGTCGGCCGCGGGCGTGGGGGCGTTCGTGACCCTGACCCTGGTGGCGAGCGCCACGCTGACCTGGGCCGTCCGGGCGCCGGCCGAGCGGTTCGGCGCCAGGGCCGCGCTCGTCGGGCTGGCGGCGCTCACCGCGGTGGCCGCGGTGCTCTTGCTGGCGTCACGCGATCCGTGGCTCGTCATCGTGGGCGCGATGCTCGGCAACGTCGCCGTCGGCGCTGGCGAGACCGGCCCCTTCCTGTCCATCGAGCAGGTCGTCATCGCGCGCGTGGTGGGGCCGGGGCAGCGGACGACCGTGTTGAGCCTCTACAACCTGCTCGGCTACGCGGCGGCGGCACTGGGGGCCGCCGCGGTCGTGGCCGGGACGCCCCGCACGCTCTTCGCGATGTTCCTGGCCGGCGCGCTCGTGCAGGTCGCCGCCTATGCCGCCCTCGGCCCGGTCTCGCTGGCCACCCGCCCCGCGGCGCCGGCGGTGCGCTCCACTCCCGTGATCCGGCGCATGGCCGCGCTCTTCGCGCTCGACTCGTTCGCCGGCGGTTTCGTGCTGCAGTCGCTGATCGCCTATTTCCTGCACGTGCGGTTCGGCCTCGGCCTCGAGGCCCTCGGGCGCGTCTTCTTCGTCGCCCAGGTACTGACCGCGGCCTCCCTGCTGCTCGCGCCCCGGCTGGCCCGCGCCTTCGGCCTGCTGCCGACGATGGTCGTCACGCACCTGGTCTCCAACGTCCTGCTGATCGCCGTCGCCGCAGCCCCGTCCGCCTGGCTGGCCGTCGCCCTCCTCTACGCCCGCCAGCTTCTCTCCCAGATCGACGTCCCCACCCGCCAGGCCTGGGTCATGAGCGTCGTCGCCGACCACGAGCGCGAAGCCGCCGCCACCACCACCACGCTCTGGCGCACCGCCGCCCAGGCCATCACCCCGACGATCACCGGCTGGGTCATGCAAACCATCTCGCTGTCCGCCCCCTTCGTCCTCGGCGGAACCCTCAAGATCCTCTACGACCTCCTCCTCTACCGAATTTTCAAGGATCTGAAGCCCCCCGAGCCCGACTCCCCTGACCAACGTCAACGCCCAGGCGCGACGCCTCGAGCCTGACCCCCGCCCGCCGGCCGCCGCGAGCGCGCAGGGCATCGCGGGCTCTCGGCCTCCCGCGAGGCCGCGGGAGTGAGGTCCCTCGGCTGGCGCGAGGGCGCGGGGGGGGACAGCCGAGCGCGCTACTTGATCGCGACCGACTTGACTTGCTTGAGGTCGGTGAGCCCGTCGAAGATCTTGAGGATGCCGTCCTGGACGAGCGTCGTCATGCCCTCGTCCTTGGCGACTTTGACCATCTCGGTCACTCGCGCCTTCGCCTGGATGAGCTTCTTCATCGGCTCGGTGCCGACCAGCAGCTCGTGGATGCCGCTGCGGCCGCGATAGCCCGTGTTGCTGCACGAGGCGCAGCCCTTGCCGCGATAGAGGACGAAGTTGCCGTCGTACTTCACGCCGAGCTTCTGGAAGTCGTCCATCCCGTAGGCGTGGACCAGCTCGTCGAACTCCTCCTGCGGCGGGTGGTACTCCTGCTTGCAGTCCGTGCAGATGCAGCGCACGAGGCGCTGGGCCACCACCGCCAGCAGCGCGTCGGCGAAGTTGAACGAGTCCAGCCCCATGTCGAGGAGGCGGACGACCGTCTCCACCGCGCCGTTGGTGTGAAGGGTGGAAAAGACCAGGTGGCCGGTCAGTGAGGCCTCGATGCCGATGGAGGCGGTCTCCTCGTCACGCATCTCACCGACCATGATCACGTCGGGGTCGGCGCGCAGGAAGGCGCGCAGGGCCTGGGCGAACGTGAAGCCGATCTTGGGCTGCACCTGCACCTGGCGCAGGCCGTACTGCGTGATCTCGACCGGATCCTCGGCGGTCCAGATCTTGCACTCCGGCTTGTTGATGTGGCCCAGGACCGAGTGCAGCGTGGTGGTCTTGCCGGAACCGGTCGGCCCGACCACCAGGATCAGGCCATAGGGCTTCTCGGCGGCGGTCTTGATCTCTCGCAGGTTGCGCTCGAGCATGCCGAGCCTGTCGATGGACATCGGCTCGGTGGTGGCCAGCAGGCGTAGGACCACGTCCTCGTTGCCGCCCTGGGTGGGCAAGGTCGCCACCCGCAGCTCGATGTCGCGCCCCTCCGGCACGCGGAACTTGATCTTGCCGTCCTGGGGCTTGCGGCGCTCGGCGATGTCCAGCTGGGCCATGATCTTGAGCCGGGCGGCCAGCGCGCGGCGGTAGGCCCCGGGGATCCGCTGATACTCGCGACACTGCCCGTCGATGCGCAGCCGGATCATCGTGTCCTTCTGGGAGCCGTAGGGCTCGACGTGGATGTCGGAGGCGCGGGACTTGAAGGCGTCGATGATGATCTGGTTGGCCAACCGGATGACGGCGCTGTCGTTCTCGTCGAACTCGGCGCCGGACGCCTCCTCCTTCTCGAAAGCCGTCTCGTCGCCGAGGGCGGTGAGGATGTTGCCGATGTTGTCCTTCGACTGGAGCTCGCCCCCGGCCAAGGCCAGGAACGTGTTGATGTCCTTGCGGACGCCGACCGCCAGCAGGACGTTCTGGCCGCGGAGCAGCTGATGGATCGCGTCCACGCGCTGGAGATCCTGGGGATTGTCGATCAGCACGACGATCCCGGCGTTCTCGCGCCGGATCGGCAGCCACAGGTTGCGCTTGAGGAACTCCAGCTTGAGATCCTTCATGAGGTCCGGCGGCGGGATGATCTTGGGGTCGAACTCGACGAACGGGACCCGGTAGAACTGGCTGAGCGAGGCCCCCAGCTCGGCCTTCGGCACCTTGAACTGCTCCAGCAGCACGGTCTCGACGTCCACGTTCTTCTGCCGCGCCACGCCGATGGCCTGGTGCACCTCGTCCTGGCTCAGCAGACCCTGGGCGACGAGGTAGTCGAACTTCGTCCCGCGCCGCTGGGCGCCGAGCTGGGCCTGGTTGTTGAACGCGATCCCGAGGGTCTTGGCGATGCGGGCGACGCTGGCCTCGTCGTCCCTGGTGAAGCGGGGCCCGTGCTTCTTGTTGAGGATCTGCACGACCCCCAGCACCTTGCCCTCGTGCAGGATGGGCATGCAGAGGATCTGGGTCGTCCGGAACCCGGTGCGCTTGTCGAACGAGCTGTCGAAGTGCAGCTCGGGTGACAGGCGCTTGAGCTCGCTGCTGTCGTAGGCGTCGGCGATGTTGACCGTCTGCTTGGTGAGCGCCACGAAGCCGGCCACGGACTTGGCGCTGATGGGAACCCGGATCTCCTTGATCGAATCGAGGGCCAGGAACTTGGAGTAGATCTCCTTGCGCTCGACGTCGATCGCGTAGAGGGTCATGCGGGCGGCCTCGAAGAAGGTCAGCAGCTCGCCCTGGACCTCGATGAAGATCGAGTCCAGGGTCTTGGCCGAGTGAATGCGGTCGATCAGGTGGACGAGCCGCTGCTCGTTGGCCAGCCGTTCCTGCAGGGCAAGCACCGATTCCTGGACGGCCACTGACCCTCCCGTCTGGAGCTGCCCAACCAGAATAGCAATCCCCCCACTGGATCACTAAGGAACGGCGTTGCCGAGCACGGCGAGCGCATGGCGGTGGCCTTTGGCGCTTGCCCCGCATCGGTCCACCGCGAGGCCCCGGGCGGAGGGCCTTGGGGGCTTGCCCGGGCATGGGGCCACCGCGAGGCCCACACGGGTGATCGAGGAGCG